>NZ_JBSFIE010000014.1:0-191264 GCF_053597395.1 Streptomyces sp. NPDC001415 | reverse complement strand
GTGCCGTCAAGAGGGTGTCTAAATCGGTCGTCACAACCCGATGTTGGACACCCTCCCCACGTCTGAGAACCCAGCAATCGGAACTACTCGTCTAGCCCTCCCCCATCCCTGTTCGGCCTGCCCGTGCGCCGCAGCCCGTTCAACGGGCGTACGGGCGGGCCTCGTTGGTGCCCAGCACGCGGACGCTCACCACGCCGCCTGGTCCTGCGCGGAAGGAGACGGGCCCGGTGCGCCCCCGCCCGGGGTCGGCGGACCAGCGAACAGAGTGTCCGTCCGCCCACCGAGGACGCATGCCGGGAGACGTCGATCGCGGTGGGCCCCGGAGAACAGGCGGCGGACCGTATCACCGCCGCGTGGCGGGCGCTGCCGGAGCGGCCGCTGCCTTGCGGGTCTCTCGCATTATCAGCAGGCCGCTGACCACCATCAGTGTCGCGGTCAGGCCGTGGACGCCGAGCGCGGTGGCCACGGAGCCGTGGTGGGCCAGCACGGTGGTCATGTCGCCGTACGCGGCGAGGGCCTCCACGACCAGCACCCAGCCCAGCGCCCGGCGTTGGCCCGTCATCAGCAGGATGCCCAGGACCAGGGCCATGACGACGTCGCGGATTCCCTTGATGATCAGGAAGCCTCCGCCGTCGCCCGATGGCCAGCTGGGCAGGCCGAAGCTCGGCGCGGTCGTCTCCGGGCTCAGGATGAACTCCGTCCCGAACCAGAGGATGAAGAGGATGAAAGCGGCGACCAGGACCGTGTTGGTCTTCTTCAGCGACATTGTTGTTCTCCTTGGGAGCATCAGGCGAGGGCGGTGACCAGCAGGGTGAAGGCGGCGATGAGGACGGCGACGCGGACGTAGTGGTAGCGGAGCCAGCGGTTCAGCTGCTGCTCCCAGTCGGCGGGCCGGTTCTCGGCGGTCCACGTCTTGTTCCGGTTGTTGATCGGGACGAGCAGCAGGATCGACATGATCACGCTGATGATCAGCAGCGCGCCGGCGATGACGACGAGGCCCGCGCCGTCGTGGTGCCATCCGGCGACGGCCCAGATCGCGACGAGTACGAGCGAGCCGATGTACCAGACCGGCATCACGGCGCCGAGCATCCGACCCCCGTGGGCGTGGCCGAGTTGGCGGCTGTCTCCCGGGAGGGCGTTGAGGATCGGGTTCATGACGAAGGCGACGGAGAACTCGACCCCCACCATCACGCCGACGACCACGGTGGTGACGACCTCTAGTGCGTTGAGCATGATGACCCTCTTGGTATCTAGTGCCGCTAGATGATGAGGCAACGCTAGTCCTGCTGCCGCTCACTTGTCTAGCGGTGATAGGGTCGAGTCATGTCGGTACAGGAACGCAAGGAGCGCGAACGGGCGAGCCGGGAACGCCTCATCGTGGCGACGGCCCGCGAACTCGCCGAGCGGCAGGGCTGGGACGCGGTCACCACCCGCCGGCTCGCCGAGCGCATCGAATACAGCCAGCCCGTCCTCTACAGCCACTTCCGCGGCAAACGGGAGATCATCGGCGCCGTCGCCCTGGAGGGTGCCGCCGAGCTGGCCGCGGCGGTGCGCGCCGCGACCGCCACAGCAGACGGCCCGCGCGAGCGGGTGTACGCCCTCGCGCACGCCTACCTCGACTTCGCCGCACGCAACCCAGCGGTCTACGACGCCATCTTCCAGCTCGACGGCGGCCTCCCGTACGCGCAGGAGGACACCCCGGCGCCTCTCAAGGACGCCTTCGCCGCGCTATTGGAGAGCCTCGGTGAGGTCGCCGGGGACGGCATCGAGCCGGGGCTGTTCACCGAGACGTTCTGGGCGGCCCTGCACGGTCTGGCCACCCTGACCCGGGCCGGACGGCTGCCGCCGGAGTACACCGAGCAGAGGGTGGAACTGCTGGTGGACCGGCTCTCCATGCTCTGACCCATTGTCCAGCGGGCACGCAGCCGGGGTTCTCGGACCCGGCTGCCTGCGGCATCACGGTCCGTCCAAGCCGTCACGACCCGGCGGCCGGGCGGCACCGATGACCGCGGTGGCCCCACCTTTGCGACCTGGGGTCAGCGGACCATCAGCGCAGACTGGCCCAGCGGCGTGACTTCTCGGCCTTGCGCTCGCGGAAGGCATGGCCGAGGTGGTGCTGGAGCCTGATGTGCCGGAATTGATAGACCGCGCCAGTCTGGCGCAGCACTCCGCGGCGGTAGGCGTCGTCGAGGAAAGTGACCGGGTTCCAGGGCAGCTTGCCGGTCAAGGGCAGCCAGATGCGTGACAGGGTCAGCCACTGGCCCCAGGCCGTGCAGGAGAGCGCGTAGGCGAGTACGCCGCCGAGGCCGCCGACCCCTCCGATGAAGATCCCGTCCGTCAGGCGCCAGTTCATCGGTCCGAGGAATTGCCGGAGCACGTCGACGATCACGCGTCCCCCGAGCGCGATCGCCACCGTGAGCATCGGCACGAGGACGAGGACCTGCCGAAGTACGGTCGCGCGGTTCGAGGTGAGGAGCCCGGCGGGGGTGGCCGCCGAGGAGACGTCCAGGGGTGCTTCGAGGGCGGCGAGGAGCCCGAAGACGAGTCCGGCCCCCGATCCGAAGATCAGTCCGAAGGCCAGCATGTTGATGAGCGTGCCTTCGATCACTTCGCCGTCTGTGAGGGGCAGTCCGTGGTACAGCGCGCGGTCGAGGGAGAGGGCGCAGGCGCACCCCACTCCCATGACGAAGCCGCCGACCAGGACGGCTCCGAAGCGCGTGGCGAAGGTCCGCAGGGGCCTGCGGCCGATGCCGCCGCGGGGGCCGGGCAGTCTCGGGCGCACGCGGGCCGGTTCGAAGGTCCCGCCGCCGAAGGCGACCATGGCCGCGTAGACGGAGCCGAAGGCGAGGCCGGCGGCCGGTCCCATGAGGGCCCCCAGCGCGAGGACCTCGCCGGGTTCGGCCGGGGCGAGGAGGAGCCCGATGAGCCATTCAGCGAGCGTCACGCACCATGCGGAGGCCAGGACGATGTTGGCGACCCGTGTCGCGCGCGGCAGGGAATCACCGAGCTGCCACCACGCGAGGTCCTGCTGGTCGCGGTCGAGGCGGGCCAGGTGGTGGGCGAGGTAGCCGAGCCAGCGCTCGGCAGGCTCGGGGTCCCAGTTCCGCTCCCGGCGGCCGCCGGCTACGGCCCGCTCGGGAACACGGCGCCGGTAGACCGTCGGTACGAAGCCCGCCAGGAGGTGCTCCTCCAAGTCGTGTTCGGCGGGGAACCGGGCAAGGTCGAGCAGTTCCGCGGGATTCCGGTCGGGCGTTTCGCTGTACATGATGCGTGCGAGGACGACCATCAGCGGGGTACTCAGCACATGGGCGAGATGCTCGGCCGCCCGTGTCTGCGGGGTCCGCAGTCCCTCCAGCACCGCGTCCCACACGTTGTCGGAGGTGATCGGACGTGCGGTGCGGGGAAGGTGGGAAGCGAGGTCGTCGTGGGTGAGGTCGGCGAGTTCTATGCCGGCCGCCCAGACCAAGGGAGCGCGTGCCGACTCGACCGCCTCGGCGAACTCGGGGCGCCTGCTGGTCAGGACGAGCGGCCGTGAGGTGGCGTCGAGCGCGTCGCGCCGCAGACCTTCCGCGATCTCGTCGAACCCGTCGAGGACCGGCAGGACGAGATCGGCGTCGACCAACGCGGCGGCCAGTGTCGCTCCGTTGGAGGCTCTGCGGGTCAGATGGGGGTGGTCGCGCAACAGCCGGTCGATCAGCCAGTCCCGCAGCGCGGTGACCGTCGGGTCCCAGGATCCGATGCTGAAGATCACCGGCACCCGCGCGGGGGCGACGGGGGCTTCCAGGAAATCGGCCGTCACTAGCGCGGCTGTTGGCGTCGCCTGCCGCCGAGGCTCTGCAGACGAGCTCCACTCGTCGGCTCTGGGGGCCTCGTGGTCGGCTCCGGCGCTGTAGAGGGTGCCTGGGACCTTCGGCTTCCAGGTGCACGTCGTGTCGATGGGGCGGATGGCGGCCTTCCTCGCCCAGGTCGGCGCGGGCGGTGCTGGGCCCTCCCACGGTCGCTTCCCCGTACGGCGGGTGCAGAGCCGGTGGCGCCGGGAGGGCGACGGCACCGACTCGGGCATGACCTCGGAGGTAATGGCCCGGCGTGTGGCGCCGGGCGAGGATGGCGCCACGCCCCACAACCGCCTCACGGAGGGATCCCCGCCATGCCGTACTTCGAGTCCACGACTGATCACACCCGCCTCCACTTCGTCGACTACGGGCCGGCGAGCGGCCCCGTCATCGTCTTCGTCAACAGCTCCTACTTCAGCACCGAGATGTGGGAGTACCAGATGCTGCCGCTGGCGGCCGAGGGGTTCCGGTGCGTGGGGCTCGACCGCAGGGGACACGGCAGGTCCGAGGACGTCTGGGGCGGCTTCGACCTCGATACGCTGGCTGGGGATCTGGGCGCCCTGCTCGACCACTTGGACCTGCTCGACGTCACGCTGGTCGGGCACTCTTTCGGCACCGCCGAGGTCGTCCGCCACCTGACCCTCAGCGGTGGTGAGCGGGTGGCCCGGGTTGTTCTCGTCAGCGGAGTGGCGCCGGGCCCGGCCCGGTCTTCAGATCACCCCGAGGGACTGGAGCCAGAGCTCATCCGCACGTTCAACGAGACCTTCCGGCAGGATCGTGCGAAGTTCTTCGCCGACGGGGCGGACGCCTTCTTCGCCCGCCATCTTCCGTGCCCCACCGTTTCGGACGCGTATGTGGCGCACATGGTGGACCTCTGCCGCGGAGCGACAGCACGGGCAGGGACGGCCCTCAACGACCTTCTGCCCTCGCTGAACCTCGTACCGGAGCTGGCGAAGATCGGCTGCCCGGTCCTCGTCGTGCACGGGTCCGCCGACGCTTCCGCACCGCTCGACCTCACGGGCCGCCGTGCAGCCGCGCTGATTCCGGACGCGACACTCCACGTGTACGAGAACGCGGGCCACGGGCTGTTCGCGACCCACGCGGACCGCCTCAACGAAGACCTGCGCACCTTCGCCCGTACCTGAGCGCCTCCAGGTCTTCGTAGCGCCTTCAAGTCTGCGTGCGGTGTGCGCCCGGGCCGGGCGCCACGAGCCTGCACAACCTGCTGCTGCACGAGGCCACGCAGAACCGGATCCGGCTGGAGATCGTCTCCCTCGACCTGCTCGCCCGGCTGGCGATGCCCGGCCCGACCGGCAAGCCCCAACTGTGCTGTGGAACCCGGCGCCCATCCGACGCGTCACCCGGGCCATCGGCCTGGGCCCAGGACGAAATCCACCACCCTTGAAACCGGAGAGGGCCCCGTCTGCAAGCCACCGGTCCCCCTCCCGGAACACCGGCCAGAAATCGGCCCCCATTACCTGCTGGGCAAGCCGGGGAAGACCCGTGCCCGGCAGTATGGCAAGGATGAATCAGCGCGGTGCTTGTGGTGAACTGCGCGACACAACCCGTACACGACGATGGGGTGAAGCGATGCCTCTTGAGGGCGAGTACGCGCCGAGTCCGGCGCAATGGGTGCGCGAACAGGTCGAGTTGTATGAGAGTTCGGGCGGCACGCAAGGAGCGACGCTCTGGGACACGGGCCTGCCCGTTGTCATTCTCACGACGCGCGGCGCGAAAAGCGGCAAGATCCGCAAGATCCCGCTGATGCGTGTGGAGCACGAAGGGCGGTACGCGGCCGTGGCTTCGAAGGGCGGCTTCCCTCGTCACCCGGTGTGGTACTTCAACGTCAAGTCCAACCCGCACGTGGAGCTCCAGGACGGGTCTGTACGCCAGGACATGACGGCCCGTGAGATCACCGGGGACGAGAAGGCCGAGTGGTGGGAGCGCGCGGTCGCCGCGTATCCGCCGTACGCCGAATACCAGGAGAAGACCGACCGCGTGATCCCCGTCTTCGTGCTGGAGCCCGCGTCCGCGACAGGGCCGGCGGACGCCCCACCCTCGTCAACGAGAACCTGATCAGCGCGGCCCGCACCATGCCGCGCGACTGACTGGGACCGCTCAGGAGCCGGCTCCTGAGTCACACAGTGACCGCGGCTGTGCTGTTCTTGCTCGCGGTACGGTCGCCCGAACTCGCCTTCCCCGCCTGAGCCCAGCAGCACGATGCCCCACTGATGAGCGGGCTCCCGCTGCTGCGCGCCACGGCCGTCGAGAGCGCTTCGGGCCCGGCCCGCACAACGCCCCTGAGACAGCCGGTGCCGACCGTTCGCGCCACTTCGCAGGTGTAACCCCACTGTTCGCCGATCGCCGAAGGCCTGTGCTGAGCGCGGGCCTTCGGCGATCGGCGAGCGGAAATCTCAGTCCATGGGATCGATGTGCGTCGCCGCCCTGCACGGTCCGGCACCGTCCAGCACGAGACGATCCGGCGCCGTATGACCGGGCGCCCGGGGGCGGTTCAGCGGGGTGCGACCGGTCCGCCCCACGCCGTCGCCGTCGCCGTGGACGTCGCCGTGGCGGTGGATTGGCCCCAGGACGGGGGCTGCCCCACCCAGGGGTAGGCGGGCGAGCGGCCGGGACTGAGCGCCGGAGCCATCGGCACGCTGTAGACCGGACGTGTCGGCCGACTCCGCGAACTGTCGCCGCGGCTCCTGGCCGGGGCGCTCGGGCTGCCGTCCCGTGAGGCCGAGCGGCCATCGTGACCACGCCGTGTCGGGGCTCCGGCCGCTCCCCCGGATCTGTCCGCGCCGGCGGAGCCGCCACCAGCGCCCCGCCGGGTACTCGTCGAATGGGATGTGCCGCCCGATGCCTTGACGGTCCGTCTCACGCGGCCCGAGCCCGACTCCGGCAGGTCCGCCGTGGTCCGGCGGCCCGGGGCCCCGAAGGCTCCCTGGTGCTGCGAGCCGCTCGCGAGGTGCGCGGCCGGTTCCCGGGCGGACAGGTCTTCGTCGGCCGACGCCCCGCCCACTCGCTCCCCTACTCCCGCCCCTTCACGCTTGTCTTCCTGCTTGCCTTGACGCGTCTCCTCGCCTCGGGCGTGCTCGTCAGCTCGGACATGCCCGCTCTTCGCATCCTGCGCTTTCTCAGCGGGGTCCCCGCCGCGGAGAACCCGGAAGGTGCCCACGTCCGGCTGCGGGACTCGCCCGGCACACGGCGCGTGCTCGACGTACTCGAACGTGTCGAAAACCAGGCGTAGGTGCGGCCGCTGCCCGTAGGCGACGGACCGGGCGCCGCCCTGGTGGCCGCACGGTCCCAACTGCCCGCGCTGCCAAGCCGCTTCCGGCACCGGATCGCCACCCTGGAGCGGCCGAACGCCCAACGGACGCCAGCCGGCTGGGTGGGGGTCGAGCGCGACAGGCGCGGTGGCGGACAGGACGACGAGCGCGGCGCAGGCCGCGAACGTCCACCTCCCCCTGCGGCGGATCCCCTTGCGGAACATGGGACTCCTCGTGGGAACACGGGGCGCTGTGCGCGGCGCGGGGCAGCACAGTAACGACCACATAAGGTAATCGGATGCCCGCATTTCATCACACACGGTAGCGATTTGAGGGGCTCACATGCCGGGAAGTCGGAAACAGGCCCGCAGCAGCACCCACTTGGCGACGTTGGGTTGCTCCCTTGACTGGTGACTGGCAGAAGGGGCCGGATCGGAACTGGCCTGCGCGGTGAAAACCCCACGGTGCCGCCCCGCTTGCGGGCGGGGTTCGCGGCGATCGGCGATGTCCAGTTCCCGCCCGGCCACTCGGCGCCGCTCGCGGACGATTCGCCGGCGCAGTAGCTCTCCGACCTGCCGAGGGGGAAGGGGCTGTCCTTCTGGTCGGCACGGACGCGCTCAGCTAGGCCATACGGAGTACTTCTGTACACTCGCGCACCCCTCTGGACCTCGCGTCAGTAGCTTGGTGCGTACATGCCCTGATGGGCGCGTCGTCGGTTCGGGAGGAGCGTGCCATGCGCAGGTTTTCCGTTGTCGCGGCAGCAGTTGCAGGAATCATCGGCCTCACCCTGGGAAGTACGGCTGCGGCGGAGCAGCCAGGGACACGGCCGGTCGAGCGCTATCTGAACCTCCACCAGTGCGTCTACGTCGGCAGCGGCGGCCACTACACGAACGTGCTGCCGAATACGGCGAACACCGCCTTCAACACGGGCACGAACGTCTCCAACACGCCGGACTCCATGCTCTCCTGCGGTCCGGGGGGCGGCGGGTGGAGGCCGGCGCTCGCCAACTCCGCGGTGAAGGCCTTCGATCTCGCCGCCGGTCGGTATCTGAACGTGCATCAGTGCGTGTACTTCTCTCCCGGGCAGCACTACACAGCCGTACTCCCGAACACCCCGAACGTCAACTTCAACACCGGCACCAACGTCTCCAACACCGCCGATACGCAGCTGAACTGCGGTCCCGGTGGGGGCGGCTGGCGGCTGCTCCTGGCCAACTCCGCCGTCGAGTCGTTCGACCTGACCGACAACCGATACCTCAACCTGCACCAGTGCGTGTGGACCTCCAGCGGGCAGTACTACATGGGCCTCCTGCCCAACAGTCCCAATGCCAACTTCAATACCGGTACAAACGCGTCGCGCACGCCCGACACCGCGCTGAACTGCCGCCCTGGCGGCGGCGGTTGGGCCCTCGACCGCGTCAACTCCGCATATCGCCCCCTGGGCGGTTGAGCCCGGGACTGACGAGATCCCCGGATGCCGCCGGTGATGGCGAGGTAGCGGGCGCCGGCAACGGCGGCTCCACCCCTGCGTCCACCGACCGGTGGACCCAAGGTTCAACCGGCCGGGCGTGTCGAGCTCTGCCCCCGGCCGACCAAGCTCTCGGGTATGAGTCAACTCCCTGTACAGATAGCCCGATGGAGCGCCCGGCACGCTTGGCGCGCGACCGTCGGCTGGTTCGTGTTTGTCATTCTCTGCCTCGGCATCGGCGTCGCGGTCGGGTCCCACGAAGCCACTACCGAGGATTACCGGGTCGGTGAGGCGGGGCGGGCCGAGGCGATCGCGACCGCGGGCGGCCTGCAGCAGAAGCCGACCGAGCAGATCATCATCCACGCCAGGTCCGGACCACTGGACGCGGCCGCCGCCGCTTCGGCGGCGCAGGATCTCACCGAGCAGATGCGGAAGCTGCCCGAGGTGGACAGCGTGGCGGCTCCGGTCCGCGCCAAGGACGGCCAGGTCGTCAGGGTCGCGGTGGTCCTGAAGGGCCCCGAGCTGGACGGCAAGAAGAACGTCGTCCCCCTCCTCGCGCAGACGGCGAAGGTCCGCGACCGCCACCCGGACCTCGTCGTGGAGGAAACCGGCTCCCCCTCCATCAGCAAGGGCGTCAACGACCAGCGCGGGAAAGACCTCGCACTCTCCGAGCGCATCACCCTGCCGGTCACACTCATCACGCTACTGATCGTCTTCGGATCGGTGGTCATGGCCGGTGTGCCGCTGCTGCTCGCGCTCTCCTCGATCGCCGCCGCCCTGGGGCTGTCCATGATCGCGTCCCATGTCCTGCCCGACCCCGGTGTCGGGACCAACATGATCCTGCTCATCGGCCTGGCGGTGGGCGTCGACTACACGCTCTTCTACCTCAAGCGCGAACGCGAGGAACGGTCCCGCGCCGGGGGGCGGCTCAGCTCCCAGGCCCTGGTGGAGCTGGCGGCAGCGACCGCGGGCCGGGCCATCGTGGTCTCCGGTCTCGCCGTGATCGTCTCCACCGCGACCCTGTATCTGGCCACGGACGTCATCTTCTCCTCGCTGGCGACGGGCACGATCCTGGTCGTGGCGGTCGCCATGGCCAGCTCCCTGACCGTACTTCCCGCACTCCTGGTGAAGATCGGCTCCCGGAGCGAGCTCCGCGCGGCCCGTCGCGCGGCCCGCGGCAAGCCGGTCCGTACGAAGCGGGCCGAGGCCGAGACGGGCCGGGGCTTCGTTGCCCTGCTGCGGCCCGCACAGAAGCATCCCGCCCTCACCCTGTGCGTGTCAGTACTGGTCATGCTCGCCCTGGCGGCACCCGCGCTCGGCTTGAAGCTCGTCGACCCCGGCAAGGACACCTTCTCCCGCGGCATCCCGGCCATGCAGGTCTACGACCGGCTGAACACGGCCTTCCCGGAGCTCCTGGTCAAGCATGTGGTGGTCGCCCGCTGCACTCCGGACCGAGCAGCTGAGGTGCGGCATGCGCTGGCGGACCTCGGCCGACGGGCCCAGGCCGATCCGCTGTTCGCCAGGGACGCCGAGCCGACGGTGCGTACATCGCCCGACGGCCGGGTCAGCGTGCTGGAGCTGGCCGTCCCGTTCCCGGCCCCCTCCCCCGAGGCGATCGCGTCACTCGACCACATCCGTAAGGACTATCTGCCGGCCACGGTCGGCAGGTTGTCCGGTGTGGAGACGGGGGTGAGCGGTGACGTGGCCCGAGGCCGCGACTACGTGGATCACGAGAACGGCAAACTGCCGCTGGTCATCGGGTTCCTGCTGCTGGCCACCTTCGTCATGACCGTGTGGGCATTCCGCTCGGTCGTCATCGGTCTGATCGGGGTGGCACTCAATCTGCTCTCCGCCGGGGCCTCGCTCGGTCTGCTGGTGGCGTTCTTCCAGGGGACATGGGCCGAGGACCTACTGGCCTTCCACTCCCTCGGCGCGATCGCGTCCCGGGTACCTCTGTTCCTCTTCGTGATCCTCTTCGGCCTGTCGATGGACTATCAGGTGTTCGTGGTCAGCCGGATACAGGAGGCCATGCGGAACGGGATGCCGGCGCGCGAGGCGGTGGTGGACGGCATCAGCCGGTCGGCGAAGGTGGTGACCAGCGCTGCGATCGTGATGGTGACGGTGTTCGGTGCCTTCGTCGCCCTGCACCTCACCGAGATGAAGCAGATGGGCTTCTGCCTGGCGGTGGCCGTGCTGCTGGACGCCGTGGTCATCCGGCTCATGGTCCTGCCGTCGCTCCTGCTGCTCCTCGGCGAGCGGGCGTGGTGGCCCGCCCGGCCGGCACCACGGGCGCATGCCTCCGTCCCTGCTGCCGGACTGCCGCAGAACGTAGGCTGACGAGCATGATTCAACGGCCGCAGCCGGGCGACCGGTTCCGCATACGGATCCTTCGCCGGTGGTACGCAGTTTCGTGGGTGCTCCTGGGCCTGTGTCCCCCGGTCATCTCCATGCTGAACCACCGCGGGACGACGATGTACTGGTCGTTGACGCTGCTGGCCGTGCTCGCCCTCTGCTACGCGACCGTGGTGGCCTTCCCTCGCAATCCGGTGCTGCGTCCCCACGCTTTCCTGGGCGTACTCGTCCTTGGTCTGGGCGCGCTTTCCCTCCTGCGTGGCGACGGCGCGGCATTGTTCATCGTGTCGCTCCCCCACTTCTGGCTCTTCGCCAGGAGCCCGCGGCACGCGATCGCCTTCAGCGGCGCCGCCGCGGCGGCGACCGTTGTCGGCATCGTCCGGCATCAGAGCCGGCACGTGGAGGACTTCTCCACCGGCAACATCGTCTTCACCCTGATCGGCTACACGGCGGGCGTGCTGCTCGGACTGGGGATTGTCCGCGTCATCGAGCAGAGCGACGAGCGCGCCCGCCGCCTGGCCTCCGAGTTGGAGAGCGCCCAACTGCGCCTGGCCGAGGCGCACAAGCTCCAAGGCGCCACGGAGGAGCGTGAGCGACTTGCGCGGGAGATCCACGACACGCTCGCCCAGGGCTTCGCATCCATCATCGTGCTGGCGGAGGCGGCCCGCTCCAGCCTCGACACGGACCCCGGCAGGAGCGCCCGGCAACTGCTCTCGATCGAGAACACCGCACGCGAGAATTTCACCGAGGCGCGGGTACTCGTCGGCTCTGCCCCGCAGAGCGGTCTTACGCCCGGCTCGTTCGCCAAGACCCTGCGACGGACCCTGGACCGGTTCACCGAGGACACGGGGATCGCCGTCACCGCGGACCTGCCGGACGTCGACTGCGACCAACCCACCCGGATCGCGCTCCTGCGCTGCACCCAGGAGACCCTGGCCAACATCCGCAAGCACGCGGCCGCCTCCGCGGTGGAGATCGTCCTCACTCCGTCCCCGTACGGCGTCGAACTGGAAATAACCGACGACGGCAGGGGCTTCGTGGTCGAGGACTCCCACGGCTTCGGGCTCAACGGCATGCGCAACCGCCTCGCCGAACTCGGCGGCGAACTCACCGTCACCAGCTCACTCGGCGACGGCACCCGCGTCCTCGCCGTGATTCCCACGAACAGTCAGGTGTGACGACATGACAGCTCGAACAGAACCGGCCGGGCTCCGCATCATCGTGGTCGACGACCACACGGTCATGCGCGCCGGAGTCGTCGCCCTGCTGGCCTCGGAACCCACCATCGACATCGTCGGCGAGGGCGGCGACGGCCGAGCGGCCCTCGAACTCGTCGAGCTCCTGAAGCCGGATGTGGCACTGATCGACCTACGCATGCCGGTCCTCGACGGGGCGACTGCCACCGCCGAGATCGTCGCCCGCCACCCCGGGACCCGGGTACTGATCCTGACCACGTACGACACCGACGCGGAGATCGAGCGCGCGGTCGAGGCCGGCGCGATCGGCTACTTGCTCAAGGACACCACGCGTGACCAGCTCGTCGACGCCATCCGGTCCGCGTCCCGCGGTGAGACCGTCCTGGCCCCGAGGGTCGCGGAGCGGCTGGTTGCCCGCATGCGGCAGCCCGCTCCGGTGGCTCTGACCGCGCGGGAGGTGGACGTACTGCGCGCGGTCGCCGACGGGTTGTCCAACGTGGAGATCGGGCGGCGGCTGGTCATCGCAGAAGCCACGGTGAAGACCCATCTGCTGCGGGTCTTCGCCAAACTCGACGTCAGAGACCGCACCCACGCGGTGGTCGTAGCTCTTGAGAACGGGCTCCTGGACAGACGTTAGCCCCGGGCTTTCGTCCGAACTGCACTACCTGGAACGACGGTTCGCCGCAGGATGCACGAGCGTCACCAAGCTGCACGGGCGAACTGCTCGCCGAGCACGTCGCCAGCCGGACTCACCCTGGAAGGGACCTCCAGTAGCGTCGAGGGCGGTGTGAACCGCATGAAGAAGATCAAGAGGCGGCTCTACGGCCGGGCCGGATTCGAACTACTCCGCAAGATGCTCCCGCATCGGGACCCTCGGGATCGGTCGCCTAGGCTGGCGTGGTGACTGATGAGCAGGAGCGGGTGCAGCCGTCGGGAGTGTGGGCCACGGCGGTGGGGGTGGCCAGGGTGCGGGCGCTGGAGACCGAGCGGGAGAACGCGCTGTTCCGCGACCCATTGGCACAGGCCTTCGCCACCGCCGGCGGCTTGTGGCCCTCCTCGCCGCCGCCCGATGACGAGGCCGCGCGACGCCGCCGACAGGCCGTGTCGTTCTCCATCGTCATCAGGACGAAGTTCCTGGACGACCTGTTGCAGCAGGCCTCCGCGTCCGGGGTCCGGCAGGTTGTGCTGCTCGGCGCCGGCATGGACAGCCGGGCTTTCCGGATGGACTGGCCCGAGGGCACCCGGCTGTTCGAGGTCGACACCGCTGCCCCACTGGACTTCAAGGCCTCGGTGCTGCGCCAGGAGCGGGCCGTCGCGCGCTGCGAGCGGATCACCGTCGCGGTGGATCTGCGTGAGGACTGGCCGGCCGCGCTGGCCGCCGCGGGGCACGACCCGGCCGCGCCGACCGCGTGGATCGCCGAAGGACTTCTGATCTATCTGCCCGAGGATGCGGTGGAGTTGCTGCTGGCTCGGATCAGCGCGCAGTCGGCGGCAGGCAGTCGGATGGGGCTGACCTTGGGCTCGCGGGGCGTGATCGAGCGCTTCGGCGCGGACGCCGTGCCGGGATCGGCGGCGTCCATGTGGGTGTCGGAAATGCCGGACGACCCGGTGGACTGGCTCGCCGGGCACGGCTGGGAGGCCGACAGCCACACCCTGCGCGAGCGCGCTGCCGCCTACGGCCGCCCGATCAGCACCCCGCCGCAACGTGAGGAGCGGCCCGGCGGACTGATCTCGGCGGTCCGCCGGTAGAGCGCCTCTCGGAAGCGAGGGCGGCCCCAGTCGCAGACCAGCGTGCGGTCCATCTCATCGCCTACGGCGGCCAGCTGGGTACTTCACGCAGTGCGTTCGCCAGTAGGTGCCGAAAGACTGGGCCAACTGCACACAGCCGCCGCGGCCCAGTCGCGTCACTCAGGCAGCCGTGACGATCGACATCCGGCAGTACCAATAGCCCCGTTCGCCGAACCATCGCCCCCCATGCCACCTGTGCCCCCGTGCTGTCGGCGCCAAGCCTCCTCTCGGGGCCACAAGTCGGCCAACAGGCGTACGCGAACCGTCTGGTTGACCGGGGGTACGGTGCGCCCGGCAGCGCCCAGGACGGCGTGGGGACACGAGGCGCCCGGCACGGCCTGAAACGGCGGCCCGAAGCGCCCGCAGGCGCCACTCGAACTCGTCGGCCAAGTACCGGTAGACGCCAGGCCGTTCACAGCCGCCCCAGGGACTCGTCCCCCATCCGTGTACATGTGGTTACTGACGGCATGGATACCAAGCGGCCGGGAAGAGTGTCCCGTATCGACCGATAGGAGAGTTCTGTGCGAGTACGTACCACAATGGCCGCTTTCGCTCTGGCCGCTGTTGCCGTCCTGGCCACCGCGGCAACAGCGGCCGCCGACGGCGACGACGAACCTCACGGCACCATCACCCAGACCGCCACCAGCGATGACGGCCCCGACAGGGTGGGCCCCTTCCGGGGCGACAACGGGGGCCACGGGAACTGGAACAGCTCGCCCGCCTTCGCTCCCATGGCTTCGGACTGAGCAGGGCGTAACTCTTCTACGGGGCCGGACATCTGCCGCTCATGGCAGGGTCCGGCCCCATCAGTGAGCGTTCGTTGTCGTCGGCCTGACTGGCCTCGCGGGAGAGTTGGGAGAGTGCGGTCTCAGGTGTCACAGGCTGCTGGACGGCCGCCCAGGGTTCCTCCAGCCGTCCGGGGCCGCTGGCGCCCGCCGTGCGAGCTCCAGATTGCGGAGTTGACCGAAGGACTCACGTCGGTTGAGCACCGGTTGTCCCGGCAGGAGATTACCCGGGAGACGGTCGCGACCACGCCCGGGTACCGCGCGATACGGCGCCGTACGGTACGGCACGCGCCTCGGCGGGGCCGGCACTCCACATGGCGATGACCGGAGCGCGGCGCGCAGGCGCGCACCGCGTGCGCGCCGCAGGCCAGTTCGCCCCAGCGGCGCCAGGCGATGTTCCCCAGCAAGAGCGGCCATCCGCGCCGTACTCACCCTCGGTGGACACCTGGCTCGCTGGTCTGCTGTAGCGGTGCTGAGGCGATCCAGATTTTCGGTGTCCGAGGGCTGCGGATGTCGATAACGTGCCACCGGCTCCGTCCCAGGGACAGCGGCGGACACCACCGGCCACACGAGGAAGAAGGAGAAGCCAGCATGGCGATTCAGCGGATGGACAACGTCGGCATCGTCGTCGAGGACATGGATGCCGCCATCGCGTTCTTCGTGGAACTCGGTATGGAGCTGGAGGGCAGAACGGAGGTCGAGGGCCTCTTCGCCGACCATTGCACCGGGCTCGACGGCGTCCACTGTGACATCGCGATGGTCCGGACCCCGGACGGTCAGAGCCGGCTCGAACTGGCCAAGTACCTGAGTCCCGCGGCGATCAGCGCCGGACCGCGCAACCGGCCGCACAACATCGTGGGCACGCACCGCGTCATGTTCGCCGTCGACGACATCGAAGACACCGTTGCCCGCCTGCGCCCTCACGGCGCCGAACTCGTCGGCGAGATCGCCCGGTTCGAGGACAGCTATCTGCTCTGCTACCTCCGCGGCCCGGAGGGCATCATCGTCGGACTGGCCGAGCAACTGCGCTGAGAAGGAGAAACCGAACCAGACAGCAGAACGAGATCATCGAGGTTCTGAACCGCCGACGAGCCGGAGCTGCTGGCCGCCCGTGACGTGGCCCGGCTGGCCTACGTCGCCAAGAACGGAACCCGGCGCAACGTACCCCTCCGCAAACGCCAGCCGTTTGGCGACGGCGCGGCGAGAGCGCCGGATGGCGTACGGATCACGTTCGGCAACGTTCCCAGGGCCGCGTCGAGGGTGGCCAGCCAGCGCCGGGCGTCGAGGAAGCCTTCCTCGGGCAGGTACCAGGCGCACAGGGCGCGGTCGTTGTCCAATGGGTGGTATCCGGGAATGTCCGACGGGTCGGTCTCCTGGCACCCCAGCCGGTACTCGGCCGCGACCTGGGCGATCGCCGTGAAAGAGGCGTCGTCCAGGCGCGAGAAGACCGCGTTCAACGTGACGAACGTGCCGCTGCCGTAGCCGTTACCCAGCCGTTCCCCGTGCCGGTCGAGAGAAGTGGAGGCCCGGAGTCAAGGCACTCGTGAAGCGGGCGGTGAGTTGACACCCCGAAGGCGGTCGGCTTCCGTCCCGGAGCGGTGTGTGATCAAGCGCCGCGCGCGTGCAGGACTCCCCGACTCCGCCGGGGCGTAGCCCTGTCACGGCTCACAGACAGAGGCCCCGGCCCTTCAGCACCCCGTGACCCTCCTCAGCCGCTCCGCGTCCGAGGTCCGGGGGCAGGTCAGGCAGGCCGCGTCCGGGCGGATCGCGTAGTAGAGGCAGCAGCCGATCCGGGTGCGGGTCAGGTGGGGCTGTCCGGTGCGGTCGTGCAGGGTGCGGAAGTCGGCGCCGCCCGGGAATGGGGCGAGTGGGCCGGGAAGCAGTTCGGTGGCGGCTCGCACCGCGCGGGCCTCCTCGCCCAGCATTCGGCCGAGGTACCAGATCCCGGACACCAGGTCGTCGCCGACCATGCCCCACAAGGCGCGCTGACCGCGCCGCAGTTGGGGCGCGAGTGCGGTGAGCATCGGGTGTGCGTGCTCGACCGCGGCGGCCCGGAGTTCGGCGCGCAGCGCCTTTTCATCGGCGGCCGGCAGCGCTCCCGCGGCGGTGACGGCGGGGTCGTCAGGAAGGCACGCGAAGCCTCCGGGAACGACGGCGAAGTCCGCAGTACACAGCTGGATGTGCACGGCGCTCGGGCTGAGGCGCGGCACCCTGCGTTCGAGATACCAGGGGCCGCTCAGCAACAGGCTTACCGTCCACAGGTAGTGGTGCAGGGCTCTGGAGGCGGCGACGTCCCGGCGGGCCGCGCCACCCGTGACGGCCCGAATGCGGGCGGCCTCCGCGTCCACGAAGGCGTCCAGGAGGTCGGGACGTGACATCAGCTCCTCAACGGTGACCCACCCTTCGGCAGGTTCCGACGCATCCGCGACGGTCACGCGCAGCGCTTCACAGACCCGCGTCAGGCGGCCGTAGCTCCCGCCGAGCAGGGCGGAGCACGTCGCGGGGGCGGCGGGCGCAGGAGCCGGGGCCGGGGCCGAAAGCATGGCACTCCCGTGATCAAATTCGTTAAGGTGAGGCTCACCTTACCCCCCTCGCTCCAGTCGGATCCGGGGAGTTCGGGCAGTCGGGCGCGCCGCGGCGAAGGCGGGCCCGGTTGACAAACTTAGGTATAGCTAACCTAATCTTTGCTCTCGTGTCCACGAACGACTCGGCCGCCCTGCCAGGCGCCCCACCTGCCTCAACCGCCCGAAGGATCCCGGTCCTCCTCCTCGGCGTCGTCGCCCTTGTGGTGTGCGCCGCACTGAGCCTGGCGGTGGGGTCGCGGTCGGTTCCGCTCTCCACCGTCGCCGACGCCCTGTTCCATGACGGGAGCGGACGCGACGCCCTGGTGGTCACCGGACTGCGGTTGCCGCGCACGGTCATCGGACTCGCCGTCGGCGCCGCGCTCGGAGTGGCCGGGGCGGTCGCGCAGGGCATCACCCGCAACCCGCTGGCCTCGCCGACCACCCTCGGGATCAACGCCGGAGCGGGCTTGGCGGTGGTCGTCGCGATCTTCGCGCTGCATCTCAACCACCCGTCGCAGTATGTGTGGTTCGCGTTCGCCGGAGCGGCGGGGGCGGCGCTGTTCGCCCAGGCACTCGCCCGGCGCGGCGGCGACCTCGATCCGGTGCGGCTCGCGCTCGGCGGCACCGTACTCCAACTGGTCCTGTTCTCCTGGACCTCGGCGGTGATGCTGGCCAGTCAGCGGACACTGGACGAGGCCCGGTTCTGGCTGGCGGGTTCGCTGGCCGGGCGGACCTTCGACGTGCTGTGGCCGGTGCTGCCGACGCTGGTGCTCGGTCTGGTGCTCGCCCTGGCCATCTCCCCCGCGCTCAATGCCCTTGCCCTGGGCGACGATTCGGCCCAGTCGCTCGGCGTCCCGGTGGCACGGATCCGCCTTGCCGGCGGCATCGCGGTGATCCTGCTTGCCGGCTCCGCGGTCGCCGTCGCCGGGCCCGTCGCTTTCGTCGGTCTCGCCGCGCCGCACCTGGTGCGACCGCTGCTCGGCAACGACCACCGGCTCGTGGTGCCGGGCTGCCTGGTCGCGGGACCGCTGCTGCTGCTCGCCGCGGACATCCTGGGCCGCGTCGTGCTCCGGCCCTCCGAACTGGAGGTCGGCATCGTCACGGCCTTCCTCGGCGCGCCCCTGCTCGCCCTGCTCGCCCGGAAGGTGGCCCGGTGACCGAGACCCTGCGCCCCCCGCGGCCCGTTCCGGCCGAACCCGTCGGCACCAAGGCCCGCCAGCGGCGCCGCACCGCCCTGGTCGGCGCCGTCGCCTTCGCCCTCCTGCTCGCCCTCGCCACCGTCGCCCTCACCGCCGGCGAGGTCACGATGGCCCCGTCGGCCGCGCTGCGCGGACTGATCGGCCTCGGGGATCCGGGCGACGTATTCGTGGTGCAGCAGTTCCGGGCGCCCCGCCTTGCCGCGGCGATCATCGCCGGTGGCGGACTCGCCGTCGCGGGCTCCCTGCTGCAACGACTGTTCCGCAATCCCCTCGCCTCCCCCGATGTCATGGGGATCACCGGCGGCGCCTCGTTCGGCGCGGTGTCCCTGCTGGCCGTCGGCGCCTCGCAGACCCTCCTCCCGCTCGGCGCGCTGTGTGGCGGACTCCTCGCCGCCCTGCTGCTCGGGGTGTTCGCCTGGCGCTCGGGACTCGCCGTCACCCGCCTGGTCCTCGTCGGTCTCGCCGTGCAGGCGGGCCTCGCCGCCGCGGTGAACTTCATGGTCGTACGCTTCCCGGCCGAACTCGCCGGCTCCGCGCGGCAGTGGACCACCGGCTCGCTCTACGGCCGCACCTGGACCGAGGTGTGGGGCGCGGCCGGTGCGATGCTCCTCGCCCTGGCCGCCGCCTTCGTCCTGCACCGCAGGCTGGCCGTGCTCGACCTCGGCGACGACTCTGCGGGCGCGCTGGGCCTGAACACCTCCGCCGCCCGGCTCCAACTCCTCGTCACCGTCATCGCGTTGGCCTCCCTGGCCGCCGCGCTCTCCGGTCCGGTCGGCTTCGTGGCGCTCGCCGTACCGCACGTGGTCCGTTTCCTCACCGGCCCGCCGACCCCCGCGACGCTGGCAGTCACCGGCCTGACCGGAGCCGTACTGCTGCTCACGTCCGACCTCGTCGTCCAGCACCTGCTCGCGGTCAAGGGACTGCCGGTGGGCGTGGTCACCGCGACCCTCGGCGCCCCCTGGCTCCTTGTGCTGATGATCCGTCAGGGCAAGCCCGTCAACAGGAGTACCGCATGACCACCCAGCAGTCGAAGCGCACCGAGCCGCAGGCCCAGGGGCAGCCCAATGAACTCTCCACCAGCGGACTCGACCTGCGCTACGGCGACCGGACCGTCATCGGCGGCCTCGATCTGGTGCTCCCCGGCAGCGCCGTCACGGCCATCGTCGGCCCCAACGCCTGTGGCAAGTCGACCCTGTTGCGCGGCCTGACCCGGCTGCTCGCGCCGGCCGGCGGCACGGTCGCCCTGGACGGCGCGGACATCCACCGCATGTCGGCCCGTTCGCTCGCCCTGCGCATGGGACTGCTGCCGCAGCAGCCGGTCACTCCGGAGGCGATCACCGTCGAGTCCCTCGTGCGGCTCGGACGCTACCCCCACCAGCGGCTCCTGCGGCCCTGGTCGGCCGCGGACCAGGCCGCGGTGGAGGCGGCGCTGGAGCGCACCGGCACCACGGCGCTGCGCGACACGCCAGTGGACCAGCTCTCCGGCGGTCAGCGCCAACGCGCCTGGATCGCGCTGGCGCTGGCCCAGGACACCGAACTGCTGCTGCTCGACGAGCCCACGACCTTCCTGGACCTGCGCCACCAGCTCGACGTACTCGACCTGGTCGCCGAACTGCACGCCGAGGCCGGCCGCACCATCGTGATGGTGCTGCACGACCTCGGGCAGGCGGCCCGCTATGCGGACCATCTGGTCGTCCTCAAGGACGGGCAGTTGGCCGCGGCCGGGGCGCCGGCCGATGTCCTCGACGCCGACCTGGTCAAGTCCGTGTTCGACGTGGACTGCCGGGTGATCCCCGACCCGGAGACCGGCACCCCGCTGGTCATCCCCAAGAGCACCGCGGCCCGGCACACCGCCGTCGTAGTCCCTGCCTGACCCTCCCCTTCAGCACTCACCGCCAGAAAGCGAACCCTCATGGCCATCACCACCACTCGGCGCGCGACCGGCCGGATCGGCGCGACGCTGCTCGCCGCAGCCCTCGGCGCCGCCGCCCTCACCGGCTGCGGCAGCGAGAAGAGCGCCACGAACGACCAGGGGAACGCCGGCGCGGCCTCCGGGGCCTTCCCGCGCACCGTCAAGACCGCGATGGGCGACGTCAAGATCCCCGCGAAGCCGAAGCGGGTCGTCGTGCTCGACACCGGTGAACTGGACGACGTCACCATGCTCGGCATCAAGCCGGTCGGCGCGGTCTCCCCGCACATGAAGACCGAGGGCGGCTTCCCGCAGTACCTCAAGGACAAGACGGGCGGCGTGACCGATGTCGGTCCGCTGCTCGAACCCAACCTGGAGAGGATCGCCTCCCTCAAGCCCGACCTGATCCTCTCCTCGAAGGTCCGGCACGGGAAGGTGTACGACAAGCTCAAGGGGATCGCCCCCACCGTCTTCACCGACACCACCGGCGGCCCGTGGAAGGCCAACCTCAAGGTCCACGCCGAGGCCCTCGGCATGGAGAAGCAGGCCGGCGACGCCCTGCGGTCCTACGAGACCCAGGCCAAGGCCCTGGGCGAGGCCGTCAAGAAGAAGTACGACGGCAAGATGCCCACCGCCTCCGTCGTCCGCTTCGTCGCCGGCCCGACCCGCCTGTACCAGAAGTCCTCGTACAGCGGTGTCGTCCTGAACGACATCGGCCTGCAGCGCCCGGCCTCGCAGTCCTCCGAGGACCCGAAGGTCACGATGAAGGACGTCAGCCCGGAGCAGATCGACCGGGCCGACGCCGACCTCGTCTTCGTCACCACCGCCGACGAGCCGTCCAAGACCAAGCAGCAGGACGTGATCTCCAACCCGGTCTGGAAGGACCTCAAGGCCGTCAAGAACGGCAAGGTCTTCACCGTCCCCGACGAGACATGGATGTCCGGCATCGGCATCCAGGCCGCCCATCACGTGCTCGCCGACGTGGCCAAGGCCACCGGCGTCGAGCTCCCCGCCAAGTAGCCCCTTTGCCCGGGGCGGGCCCCGTCCGGCCCGCCCCGCCTCCACCCCGGTCCGGAAGGGGTTCGCACCCATGCGCCTCTATCTGCTCGCCCTCAACCCGACCGACTCGGTCACCGAAGGCTTCCTGCCCGCCGCCCGCCGGCTGGGCCTGGACGTCACCGTCCTCACCGACCTGCCCGAGCCGCACCGCCTGCGCAGCCCGGACGTCGAGGTGCTCGCCTGCGACGTGCGCGACCACCGCGCCGTGATCTCCACGATCGCCACCCACCACCGGGCCGACGCGGTCTTCACCAACAGCGACCACCTGCAGACCCAGACCGCCCTGGCCGCCGCCTACTTCGGCCTCCCCGCCAAGGACTGGCGCGCCGCGCTGCGCACCAAGGACAAGGCCGAGATGCGCCGCCACCTCGCGGCCACCGGCGCCGACACCGTCTGGTCGGCCGAGCTCGCCGCAGGCCAGGACCCCACGGACCTGCTCGCCGCGATGGTCCCCTTCCCCTGCGTCGTCAAGCCCCGCGAAGGCGTCGCCAGCGAGGATGTGGTGCTGGCCGGCACACCCGACGAACTGGTCCTGCGCTGCAAGGAGATACAGCAGCGCCGCCCCCGAGCGGCCCTGGTCGTCGAGGAGTACCTCGCCGGGGAGCTGCACACCCTGGAGACCCTCGGCGACGGCCGGATCCGCCATGTCCTCGGCGGCTTCCGCACCCAGCTCTCCCCGCCCCCGTACTTCATCGAGGAGCGCCACACCTACGTGCCCGCGCACCCGGAGCCGGTCGTCACCCAGGTGCTCGCCCAACTGGACGCCCTGGGTGTCGGGTTCGGCGCCTGCCACACCGAGTTCGTGGTGCACGAGGGCCGGGCGCGGATCATCGAGGTGAACTACCGGGTGATCGGCGACCAGTGCGACCTCATGCTCCAACAGCTCCTGGACGTCCCCCTGTTCGAGCACATCCTGCGTACACACCTGGGTGAGCCGCTCCCCGCCGACCTCGGAGCCCGCGACGACGGCAGGGCTCGCATCGACCATCTCTGCGCCACGAGCGCCGGAACCCTCACCGAGGCCCCCGCCGCGGCCGACCTGACCGTGGACGGCGTCCACCTGGCCTACCGCCCGCTGCGCGAGGTCGGCGAGCGGCACGAGCTGCACCACACCAACCGCGACTACGTCGGCGTTCTCCGGGCCACCGGGACCGACCAGGCGGCCGTGGACCGGGCCGTGGAGCGGTTCCTCGCCGACCAGCGATGGGAGTTCACCCCGTGACGACCGCTCCCACCACAACACGTTCGGCGGCCGCCACAGCCGTCGACGCCGACGAGGCGGCTCTGGCACTGCGCGTGCTCAGCGCCATGCTGCGGGAGGACGTCGTCGGCCTGCGCACCGCGGGCACCCCCGTCGAGCTGGCGGACGGCCGGTGGCTGCGGCTCGCCCCCGACGATCCCGCAGGGGCGCTGCTGCTGCCGGTGGCCGACGACGGCTTCCAGTGCGCGCGGGCCGCCCGGCTGCCGCTGCTGCGCCGCGAGGCGGACGGCACCGAACTGACCGGTGTCCAGGACATCGTCGACGCGCTGCGTGCGCTCGCCGACCCCGCCGACCGCGGCGGCTTCGACGACTTCGCGAAGGAGTGCCGCCAGACCCTCGCCACGATGCGGCTGCACACCGTCACCCGCGACGAGGTGGACGCCTCCCTCACCGCCCGCTACGGCACCGACCCCGCACACTGGACGGGCCTGGCGGCCACCCTCGCCCACGACACGCTCGCGGCCCGTCTCGACCACCCCGTCTACCCGACCGCGCGCGGCCGCTCCGGCCTCGACGAGGCCCAACTCCGTTCCTACGCACCCGAGTTCCACCCCCGCTTCGCGCTGCGCTGGCTCGCGCTGCCCCGCGAGGCGGTCACGGTGCCCGGCGGCCCCGAGGCCCTGCCCGCGTACTGGCCCACCCCCGCCGACCTCGGCCTCGGCCACCTGGGCGACAGCCACCTCGCGCTTCCCGTACACCCCCTCTCGCTCGGTACGCCGTTGCGCGAGGCCCTGCGCGAACAGGGCCTGACCGACAGTGCCGTGCTCTCCGAGAGCCCGTACCTCGATGTCGTCCCCACCTTGTCGATGCGCACGGTCGCCCTCGCCGACGACCCGGCGCTCCATCTCAAGGTGCCGCTCGCCACCGCCACCCTGGGCCTGCGCAACCGCCGCACCATCAAGCCCCGTACGCTCCGCAACGGCGCGGTGAGCCAGCGGATGCTGGGGAGCGTGATCTCGCGCGAGGAACGGTTCGCCGAGACGGTCCTGCTCGCCGACGAGAGCGTGTACGCCCACGCCGGTCACGAGCTCCTCGCCGTCCTGTGCCGCGGCTACCCCACGGCGCTCGACACCGACGCCGTCGTGCCCATGGCCGCGCTGCTCAGCCGGGCGCCCGGCGGCCGTCTCGTGCTCGGCCACCTCGCCGACCGGTTCTACGGCGGCGACCCGCTCGCCCTGCTCGACGCCGTTCTCGCGCTCCTCTTCGACTGGCAGACCACGCTCTTCGGGTACGGCATCGCGCTGGAGTCCCACCAGCAGAACATCTCGCTGGTGTTCCACGAGGGCACGGACGGACCGCGGCTGCGACTGCTTCTCAAGGACAACGACGGTCCGCGCCTGAACCTGGTCCGCCTGCGCGAGCGGCTCGGCGCCGATGCCCCGGGACGGGACGACTTCACCGACCCGCGGATCATCGCCGACGGGGACCGGGCCCTGACCGACCTGTTCACCACCATCACCGTGCACCTGTGTGCGGGCGCCTACGCCTTCGGCCTCGCCGAGCACGGGCACGCCCCGCTGGACGTGCTGCTGCGGCTCGTACGCGACCGGCTCGCCGAAGCCGTCGAACGGCTCGGCACCGGGCCCGGCTCGCCGGGCGCCGTGCTGCGTGCCCACGTACTGGACGCGCCGGTCCTCCCCGTCAAGGCGATGATCACCGCCGGCACGCTGCTCAGCAAGGAACGCTCCGGCGCCGCCGACATCAACAAGCACTACACCGATGGCCCCAACTACCTTGTGCGGGCGGCGAGTTCACGATGAGCGCTCCCACGTCCGCACCGGCCGAGGCGGTCCAGTCCCCGGCGGCCCCGGCCGGCTTCGGCCGTCGCCAGGTGTACGCCGTCGCGGGCTGCTACTTCGTGGCGTCGTTCGCCGCACTCGGCCTGCCGCCGTACCTCACCGAGATCCTTCCGCAGCTCGGCGACGAAGGCGCCCGCTGGGCCGGTCTGCTGTATGTCGTGCCCACCGTCTTCGGCGGGCTCGGCGCCCCGCTGTGGGGCCGGCTCGCCGACCGCTACGGCCGCAAACGGCTGCTGCTGCGCGCCCAGTTGGGCCTCGCGCTCGCCTTCCTCCTCGCCGGGTGGGCCGACTCCCTGGCGACGTTCACCGCGGCGCTGGTCCTCCAGGGTGTCCTCGGCGGCACGTTCGCCGCGTCCAACGGCTACCTGGCGGCCGCCCTCCAAGGCCCGTCCCTGTCCAAGGCCCTCACCTTGATGCAGGGCAGCGCGCGGGCGGCCCTCGTCCTCGCACCGATCCTCGTCGGCGCGCTGTCGCCCTGGCTGTCCCCGCACCGCCAGTACGCGCTGCTCGCCGTGCTTCCGCTCGGCGCCGCACTGCTGCTGGCCACGCTCCCCGAACCGAAGGCCACCGCACCCGAACCGAAGAGCACCGAGGCGCGGGACACCCCGGAGCCCACCGCTCCCCCGGCCGTGCCTCTGCGGGCCCTCTACGCCCTCGAATTCGGCTTCGTCTTCTCGACCGTCATCTCCTTCCCCTATCTGATCTCCCTCGTCAAGGAACAGCTTCCGGGCACCGGGCCGGTGCTGGCCGCGGTCCTGTTCGCGCTGCCGCACGTCTGCTATCTGGTGGCCGCGATACCCGTGCACGCCGCCCTCCAGGGCCGGGCCAAGCTCGGCATCGCGGTCGGCTTCGGCTGCATCGCGCTGGGCCTCGCCGGGCACGGTGTGGCCGAGTCGCCGGCCGCCTTCGTCGCCGCACGGCTGCTGCTCGGCGCCGGGCTCACCCTCGGCCTGGTCGGCCGGTCCCTGTTGGCCGCCGACTGCGCCAAGGGCCGCGCGCCCAGCGGCATGTTCGGTTCCCTCGAATTCTTCTCCAAGGCCGGAGCGGTGACCGCGGGCCTCGCCGCCGCGGCGGGCAACGCCTGGTACGGGCCCACCGCGCCCGTAATCACCGGCACCGCGGCCGCCCTTCTCGCGGCCTGCCTGGTCGCCCTCCCCGCTCTGATCCGCCGCTCGTCCTCTCCTCTCTGGAGCCGTTGATGTCGCTGCCGACCGGCACCGCCCCGCTCGCCCCTCTTACCGCCTCCGCTCCTCGCGAGCTGCCCACCGCCGACGAGGCCGTGGCGCACACTCTGTTGAACTGTCTGCTGCGCGAAGTGTCGGGACCCGAGCACCAGACCGCCGTGGCCGACGGCCATCTGCTGCTGCGGCTGCCCCGCCGCGGTGTGGTGCTGAGGGTCGCGCTGCGCCGGACCTCCCTGTTCGGCGCGCACCGCTTCACCGGCCCGGTGACCGAGCAGCGCGACGGCGCGTGGGCCGAGGTCGGCTGGCGCGCGCTCGCCGAGCACACCCGCGCCGAGCTCTCGCTGCGTACGGGTGTGAGCAACGACGAGTTCCTGGAGCAGATCACCTCCAGCCACCAGGGCGTCTCCGCGGCGCTGTCGGCCCGGACCGGCCGCACCGACGAGGCCGACCGATACCTGGCCTCCGAACAGTCCCTCCTGTTCGGCCACCGCTTCCACCCCACCCCCAAGGCCCGTACCGGCGACGCCGGTTCCTGGTCCTCCTACGCCCCCGAGGCCGGGGCCGCCTTCCCCCTGCGCCATCTCGCCGTCCGCGCGGAGCTGATCGCCGAAGAGCGCGCGCAGGCGGGCGCGGCCGCCCCGTTGGACCGGCTGCACCCCGACGTTCCGGACGGTTACCGGCTGCTGCCCGTGCACCCCTGGCAGTACGAGCTGCTGCACGAGCACCCCGCGTTGCGCGCGGCTCTGGACCGGGGCGACATCCTCGACCTCGGTACGGGCACGCGGCCGTTCGCGGCCACCGCGTCCGTACGCACCCTGTACGACGGCGACACGTTCCTGAAGTTCAGCCTGAACGTGCGCATCACCAACTGCCTGCGCAAGAACGCCAGTTACGAACTGTCGGGCGCCGTCGCCCTGACCCGCCTGCTGGAACCGGCACTGACCGACCTGGAGACCCGTTTCCCCGGCAGCGCCATGCTCCGCGAACCCGCCTACCGCAGCCTCGCACTGCCCGGCCCCGGCGGCGCCCCGGACCTCGCCCTGCTCGAAGGCTTCGGCGTAATCGTCCGCGAAGGCCTGGCGCAGCGGCAGTTGCCCGGGACCACCGCTCTGCTCGCCGCGGCGGTCGCCGACGAGTACCCGACCGGTCCCGGCCACATCTCCCACCTGCTCGACGGGGCGGGCCCACAGGCCGCGCTCGACTGGTGGGCGGCCTATCTCGACCTGCTCGTCCCGCCCGTGCTCGCCGCCTACTTCGACCACGGCCTGGTGCTCGAACCGCACCTCCAGAACGTCATGGTGTGCGTAGACGGCGACGGCATGCCCGCCCAGGTCCTCTTCCGCGATCTGGAGGGCACCAAGCTCCTGCCCGAGCACCACGCCGAGACCCTCGCCTCCCTGCCCGCCGATGTCGCCGCCCCGATGACGTACGACGCGCAGCGCGGCTGGGACCGGGTCGTGTACTGCCTGTTCGTCAACCACATCGCCGAACTGCTCGCCGCTCTCGCCGACCTGCACCCGCAGTCCGAGCCCGCCCTGTGGGCGCGCGTGCGCTCCACCATCGAGAAGTTCGCCGACCGCGACGGCTGCCCGCCCCTGCTCGCCGCGCTGCTCGCGGGAGTACCGCTGCCCGCCAAGGCCAACCTGCTCACCCGCTGGGAGCGCAAGGCCGACCGGGAGGCCGGCTATGTCCGCCTGCCCTCGCCGCTCGCCGAGGACGTCCTGTCCTCGGCCGTCCGCGCCGACACCTCCTGGAACGCCCGATGAACACTCCCACCCCCGCCGTCCACGACCTCGCCCTCGCCCTGTCGCCCGCCGAACTCCCCTGCTACGTCTACGACTTGACGGCTCTGCGCGACCACGCGGAAGCGGTACGGGCCGCGCTGCCCGACCGGGTCGAGCTGTACTACGCCGCGAAGGCCAACCCGGATCCCGAGATCCTGACCGCGCTCGCCCCGTACGTCGACGGTTTCGAAGTCTCCTCCGGAGGCGAACTCACCCACGTCCACAAGGCGGTTCCCGGTCGTCCGCTCGCCTTCGGCGGCCCGGGCAAGACCCCCTCTGAGATCGCGGCCGCTCTGGAGACCGGCGTACAGCGCTTCCACGTGGAGAGCCTCCACGAACTGCGGATGCTCGTCGAACTGGCCGCCCGCACACCCCGTCAGGAGCCGGTCCAGGTCCTGCTCCGCTTCAACCTCCCCTTGGCCGACGGCTCGCTGGAGAACAGCTCACTCGCGATGGGAGGCCGCCCCACGCCGTTCGGACTCGACCCGGCGCAGGCCGACGAGGCCGTCCGGCTGCTCACCGGCGGCACCTGCCCCCACCTCCAACTACGGGGCGTACACGCACATCTCGCCAGCGGCCTCGAAGCCTCGGAGCAGCTGGCGGTGGCCGAGTCGGTGGTGGTCTGGGCGGTGGACCTGGCGGCTCGCCACGGCGTCCCCATCACCGAGGTGAACGTCGGCGGCGGCATGGCGGTCGACTACGCCGACCCGTCGCGCCGCTTCGACTGGGCCGCCTACGGCGCGGGGCTCGGTGAACTCGCCGATGCCCACCCGTCGTTGACGCTCCGCATCGAGCCGGGCCGCGCTCTGACCGCGTACTGCGGCTGGTACGCGACCGAGGTGCTCGATGTGAAGGACAGCCACGGTGAGGAGTTCGCGGTGGTCCGCGGCGGCACCCACCATCTGCGCACCCCGGCGACGAAGGGACACGACCAGCCGTGCGCGGTGCTGCCCGTGGCAGCGTGGCCGCACCCCTGGCCCCGCCCTGCGGCCCGGCAGGACCGGGTCACCCTGACCGGCCAACTGTGCACACCCAAGGACGTGTTGGCACGCCAGGTCCCGGCGGCCGGGCTGCGCGCGGGCGACCGGGTGGCCTTCGCGCTCACCGGCGCCTACGCCTGGAACATCTCCCACCATGACTTCCTGATGCACCCGCACCCCTCCTTCCACTACGTGGGCGGGGGCCGCTGACATGCTGCGGCCCAACGCCGTCAAGGCGAAGCTCGCGGCGGGCGAGGAGGCGGACGGACTGTTCTGCTCGATTCCGGAGCCCGCGCTGGTCGAGATGATCGGCTGCGCCGGGTACGACTTCGCGGTGCTCGACACCGAGCATCTCCTCGTCGATCCCCAGCAGTTGGAGAACCTGATCCGGGCCGCCGAGGCCACCGGTCTCACCCCGTTCGTCCGCGTGCCCGAAGGCGACCCGGGGGCGGTCCTGCGTGCACTCGACGCCGGCGCGATGGGCATCGTCGTCCCCCATGTGCGCGGCCGCGCCGATGTCGACACCGCGATCCGGGCCGCACGGTACGCGCCGGAGGGCATGCGCTCCCTCAACGGCGGGCGCGGCCCGGGCTTCGGCCGGATCGACCCCGTCGCGTACATGAAACAGGCCAACGCCGAGGTCATGGTCGTGGCGCTGATCGAGGACGCCGAAGGGGTGGCGGCGATCGACAGCATCCTGGCCGGCGGCGGCATCGACATGGTCCTGCCGGGCCCCGCCGACCTGTCGCAGTCCTACGGTGTCCCCTGGCAGCTGCGCCACCCGCTCGTCCGCGATGCCGTCCACGCGGTACAGGCCGCCTGCGCCCGCCATGGAGTGCCGTTCTGCGCCATGGCCACCACCCCCGAACGCCGCGCACACTGGCGCGCCCTCGGTGTCACCGCGTTCGTCCTGGGCGAGGAACGCGACCTGGCGGCACGCGCGTTGCGCGGCCATCTGGAGGGGCACCGGCGAGTGTGTGTGCCAGACGCCGCGGGCCCGGGCGGGGTTTAGACACAGGCTCTCAGGACTCCGGGGCGGGCGGCGCCAGGTTGGTGGCGTCCAGGGCCGGGCGCAGGCCCCTGGCCAGCTCGGCGCCGTCCCCGATTCCCCAGTAGTGCAGGTAGAACAGGCGGGGTTCGTCGTCCAGCATGTGGTTGTGCAGTTCGACGAGTTCGAAGCCGCCCTCGTGCAGGGCCCGGATGACCTTCTGCACTTCGTGTGCGGTCATCACGATGTCGCCGGTGACCGCGGCCCGCTCGTCCCCCAGGGCCTGGAACTTGATCACCGTGTCGACACCGATGGGTGCGGGCAGCACATGGCCGTGCGAGGTGACGGTCTCGCCGCGTCCGATGAAGAACTTGTAAGTGCGGCCTTCGGCGATGCCCTTGCGGCCCAGTGCCTCGTCGATCTCGGCGGTGTCCAGGTCGATGGGCTTGGTGCTCTCCGGCGGCGGCACCGCGACGGGGTCGCCGCTGACTTCCAGAACCGCCTTGAGTTTGCGGGCGAGGGTGACCGGGTCGCCCATGGCCTGATAGTGCGTCCACCAGATGGGGGGCGTCTGGTCGGGCAGGTGCTTGTGGAGGGCGGTCTGCTCGAAGCCCGCCTTCTGAAGGGCTTCGGTGGCCTTGGGGAGTTCGTCCTCAGTGAGCACCAGGTCGCCCATGAGCATGGTGCCGTCGCAGTACCGGGCGAAGTCCGCCGCGCCGTTGAGCGCGAGCGACGACCCGATGTCCACTCCCCGGCTGGTGACCTTCAGATCCCTGCGGGGCAGCGAGACCCCGTAGACCACCTTCTCCCGCAACGCACCGGTGCGGCCCAGCGCCTTGGCGACCGCTCGCCAGTCGGCGTCCGCCGTGGCGATCGGGCGTTGCAGCCGGGGGCAGTGGGCGCGCTCCGGAGCTCCCGCGTGGCCGTCGGCGCGGTGCCCGTCGGCGGCACCGCAACCGGTCAGGGCGAAGGCGGATGCGGTGAGCGCGGCCAGCGCGCCCAGGACTGACGGTGCGCCGGTGCGCCCGCGTCGGGTGGCAGACATGGGAACCTTCTTCGTCCGGGTAAGCGCCCCCGCCTGCGCCTATGTGACTGCATGACTGCATGACTGGTTCCCGGTCCGGGGGCCAGATGTGTGCGCCCGCGCCCGCGTTCGCCCACTCGGCCGACAAAGGCTGCCTCTCCCTGCCTCCTGGGCACTGTGCTGCTCGGAGGAACACCTGATGCCGCCCCGAAGCAAGCCGTACCCGAGTGGAACAGCGAGGTCAGTCCCCCACTTCGAGCACCGCCTGGCCGCGGGAGACCCCCGCCTCGACGGCACGATGGGCGTCACCCACGGATTCCCACGGCATGGGATCCACAAATCTCTCCGGGATGCGGAAGCCGTCCGCCACATCCCGCCACAAGGCGGCGATCTCCGTGCGGTTGCCGGTGCGGACCCCGATGAGTGACTGGGAATGGAGGTAGAACGGCAGCAGCGGCAGGGGTATCGGCTCGTGGGAAATCGCTCCGGACACGACGATCCTGCCCATGTCAGCCAGCGTTTCGCGGTACTTGTGCCAGACCGCCGGGATGCCGAGGTTGTCGATGACGCAGTCGACGCCCCACTCGCCTGTCACCTCGCGAATGGCGCCGGCGAGGTCCTCCGCGTCACCGTCGAGAGCCGCTCGTAGGGGCAGGCCGTCCAGGCAGCCCGGTTTGACGGCCAGCCGGTCGACACCGATGACATGGGCTCCGCGAAATCCGGCGAGCGATGCGGCGGTCGCACCGAGCGACCCCGCCGCACCGATCACCAGTACGTTGCTGCCCGGGCCGACAAGACCGGCGTCAAGTTGTGCTCTGGCGACGGGCCCGTTGCCCGCCAGCGCCGCCGCCTGGGTGAAGGGGACGTCATCCGGCAGCAGCGAGACGTTGGTCTGCGGCGCCACGCACGAGTGCGCGTAGCTGCCCTGCCGGTGTACGCCGATCAGAGCGAACGACGAGCACGCCTCTTCACGGAGGGCCCGGCAGGCGCGGCAGCTTCCGCATGAAAGTACCGCGGAGACGGCTACTCGCCTCCCGATCAGCGCCGGGTCCGCGCCGGGACCGACGGCGTCGACCACGCCGGCGTGCTCACTGCCGAGTACATGCGGGAATCCCGGTACCTGCCCCGCGAAAGGAGGGCGTCCGGCCCGGGTCGCGATGTCCTTCGTGCGGCCGACCACGACCGTCGACACCCGGACCCGGACCTCGCCGGGCCCAGGTTCGGGATCAGCCAGTTCCGCGAGGTGGATCACCTCTGGGCCGCCGAACTCCTCGATGACGAGCGCTTTCACCGGTCCGTACCTTCCGTCGGTGGGGCGGCGCCGACGTGCGCCGGCGCCGGGGTGGTGTCGCTGGATGGTGGGGCGGCAGAGGTGCCGTTACGACCGTTTGCACTCTCCGGATTGCGCCGGCCCACCCCATCGATAGGGTCGGGCATATGAACCACCGCACCCGGCGGAACCGTTGTCATCTCCTACTGCCGCGTTCTCGATCCGGTGTTTCCGCCGACCCCGGCCGTATCCGCCCGCACTACTCGCGCGGACGGACCGGCCGAGGTCGGAGGACAGATGTCGGGCTCACCGTCTTCAACACCTGTGACGACGTCACCGGAGAGCGGGACCGGATCACGTCCGCCCGCTGAACCTGGTGCGCAGCGGCGTCAGTTGCTGGATTCCGTAGCGCACCCGCAGCGCGGATACGGCCGCCTCGTCCGGGGGCCCGTCGGCGTTCAGGATCTCCAGCAACTCCTCGAAGTAGCGTTCGTGGTTCGGGGGTGGAGCCGCCTGTACGAGCATCCTGGCATTCTGGTCCGTCCGGTTGGCGAAGGCATGCGGACAGCCGGGCGGCACATGCACCACCGAGCCCGGGGTGGCCCGTGCCGGCCGCTCGCCGGAACGGGACTCCCACAGCTGCCAGTTGTCCGGCGTGCGTTCCCGGGGCTCGAAGGCGAGCACCTCCAGCTCGCCTTCGAGGAGGTAGAACACCTCCTCGCTGTTGGCGTGGGCGTGGGCTCCCACGTCGAACCCTGGGGGCACCACCACTTCGAAGAGGGAACCCACCTTGGTGCGCGCGCCCGTCACCTTCATCGTCACCTCCTGGGCGCTGGTCACCAGGGTTCGTCCCGCGCCCGGCGGGAGCACCAGGCCGTCCATCGTGTGCGTCGTCGGATCGCTCATCGGGAGGTCCTCCGTTCTGCGTCACCAGGTCACCGGGATCGCTTCTGGACCCCGGATCAGCTCGCCTCGCCGCCAGCGGATTTCACTCGGCGCAACGGCGAGCCGCAGGTCGGGGAAGCGGTCGAGCAGTCCGCGGAGCATCACCTGCATCTCCATCCGGGCCAGCCAGGGGCCGGCGCAGTAGTGCGGTCCGTTGCCGAAGGCCAGGTGTGGATTGAAGGAGCGGTCGAAGTCGAGGCTGTGCGGGTTGTCGAACTTCTCCGGGTCGCGGTTGGCCGCCACGTACGAGGCGTAGACCGGATCGCCGCGCCGGATGGTCACCTCGCCGACCTGCACGTCCTCGGTGGCGATGCGGCCCATGCCCACCGCGTTGCGGTGGGGGATGTAGCGCAGCAGCTCCTCCACCGCCTGCGGCAGCAGGTCCGGCTCGGCCAGCAGCCTGGCATGGTGCTCCGGGTGTGTGAGCAGCAGGTAGACCATGTTGGCGCTGTTGAACCGCACCGAGTTGATGCCGCTGACCTCCATCAGCACGGCGAACGACACCAGCTCCTTCCGGGAGAGCTGGCCGTCTCGCTCAGCGGCGGCCATATGACTGAGCACGTCGTCACGGGGCTCCGCCATCCGCTGGGTGGCCAGCGCGTCGAAGTAGGCGCCGATCTCCTCCTTGGCCTGCTCGCTGCGCCGGCGGCCGTGCAGCGACGAGATGACCAGCAGGGTCCAGTCGAGGATGCGAGACCAGTCCTCCTGCGGCACGCCCATCAGCTCGCTGATCCCGGCCACCGAGAAGGGCGTGTTGAGGTGTTCCATCACGTTGGCCGGCGCCCCGGCCTGTTCCATCGCGTCCAGAAGGTCCTCGGCGATCTTCTCGGCGCGCGGTCGCAGTTGCTCGATGCGCCGACGGGTGAACATCGCCGCCACCGTCTTGCGCAGCCCGGTGTGGTACGGAGGGTCGGTGAACCCCACCGCGTCGTCGAGCGGGATGAAGTGCGGGGCGAGCCGGGTGACATCGCGGCCGGCCAGTTCCGCCCTGCTGAACCGCGGGTCGGTGGTGACCAGTCTGACGTCCTCGTACTTCGTCGCCACCCACGCGTCGCCTTCCCCGTGCGGCATCCGGATGCGGGCGAGTCCGCCGTCTTCCAGCATCTCCCGCATCGCCGGGTCGAAGTCGAGGGCTTCGACGTCGTCAACGCTCCAGAAGCGGACCGGTGGCTCGTCCGTTTGACTGCTCATGATGGGTACCTCCTGCTAGGTGCGGACGCGGACTCGAACTGCCTGCTCCAAGGGCCGGGTGCCGAGGCGGATCTCGGCGGTGATGCCGGGACCGAAGCCGGTCGGCAACCCTCGTGCGAGTGCGCGAAGGCCGACGTCCCACAGGCGTGCCGGTGCGTCGAGCACCACGGTGCCGGCGATGTTGTCGTACTCATTGAGCGTGGCGCGGCTGAACGGGAAGGCTTCAGTTGGGGCGCCCAGGAAGCCGCTCAGACTGTCGAGGGTGCGTGGCCCGCCGGCGTGGATGATGTGGAAGTCCAACTCGCGGGCGTACCAGTCGCGTTCTTCCTCCACCGTGCGCAAGGCCGGGGTGAGTGGCTCCAGCGTGCCCGGGCACCCGCTAGGTTCCCGTGCCTGGCGCACCGCTGCCGGAACACCCGGAACACGAGCCTTGGATTCCGTTCGGTAGACGACACCGCGGGCGTCTATTCCGGGACGGCGCAACTCCACTTGCGAGAGGCTGGACGACGCTCCGTTTGAGAACTCCGGTAATTTCGGTCAGCCGGAGTGCGAGATCACGTTGCGGATGGTCATGGTGCGTCCTCCGCGCCAGTTCGAGAGGGTCCTCAAGGGCGCTGATGTGATCGGGGACCGCGATTGCCGACTTGTACAGAACGGCCATGGATCTGCTCCTCAAGGACGGGGTCCTGTTCGGCGCCGCGTTCCACGCTAGGACAGCCCGTCGAAACCCGCACGTCGAAGCCCGCATACCGTTCCACCAGCGCTTTGGAGGGCGGCCCCAGCCGGTGGACACCGGGGCGCGAAGTGAGGAATCTCAAGTAATAGCCGATTCATCCGCCATTCGGGGGATAGCGGCGATATAGCGCCGATTCTGTACGGTGAGTGACTCTAGCGTGGGAACATGTCTGCCCCCGAGTCCCGGTCTCCGGCCGTACAGATTCCCGAAGCGGTGCATTCCCGCCGCTGGCTGATCCTGACCGTGCTGCTTTTCAGTCTGATCGTTGTCGTGCTCGACAATTCGATCCTCAATGTCGCGATGAAGACCATCGCCCAGCCGCCCCCTACTGGACTGGGCGCCACTCAGAGTCAGCTGGAGTGGGCGATCAACGCCTACACGCTGGTCTTCGCCGGGCTCCTGTTCACCTCTGGGCTTGTCGGCGACCGGGTGGGACGCAAGAAGACCCTGATCTTCGGCATGCTGGTCTTCGGCACCGGCTCACTGCTCTCCGCGATCTCCGACTCCTCCGGCGAACTGATCGCGTTCCGTGCTCTGATGGGCTTCGGTGCCGCGTTCGTCATGCCCAGCACCCTCGCAATCATCGCGAACGTCTTCGACCGCGACGAGCGACCCAAGGCCATCGGCATCTGGACCGGCACGGTCGGCTTCGGTATCGCACTCGGCCCGATCGTCGGCGGGCTGCTGCTCCAGCACTTCTGGTGGGGATCGGTGTTCCTGGTCAACGTGCCCATCGTGACGATCGGCGTGGTCGCGATGGCCGCGCTCGTACCGGACTCCAAGGACCCCCTCCCCGGCCGGCTCGACCCGGTCGGGGTGCTGCTGTCCGTCATCGGCCTGGTCCTGCTGGCGTACGGCATCATCAAGGGCGGCCAGCTCGCCGACTTCACCGCGCCCGCGTCGTGGATGGCGATCGTCACCGGTGTCGCCGTTCTGGGCGGCTGGGTGCTGCATGAGCACCGAAGCGACCACCCGGCATTCAACGTCGCGTACTTCCGCGACCGGCGCTTCTCCGCCTCCGTGGTCGCCATCGGCTTCGTCTTCTTCGGGCTGGTGGGCGTGACCTTCTTCACCGTCTTCTACACCCAGAGCGTGCGTGGCTACTCCCCCCTGCAGTCCGGCTTGTTGATGCTCCCGCTCGCCGCCGCCCAAATCATCTTCGCGCCGAGGGCTCGCCTGGTCGTCGCCCGATTCGGCGCACGTGCCGTGTGCACCGCCGGCTTGGCTCTGGACGCGGTCGCGTTCCTCGGCTTCCTGCTCCTCGGTACTGCTACCCCGATCTGGGTACTTGAGGTGGTGTTCTTCCTGATGGGCACGGCGATGGCACATGTGATGCCACCCGCCACCGTCATGATCATGTCGTCGCTGCCGCGCGAGAAGGCGGGTTCCGCCTCCGCGGTCAACAACACCTTCCGGCAGGTCGGCGGTGCGCTGGGGGTCGCCGTACTGGGCTCACTGCTGTCCACCGTCTACCACAGCGGCATCGACGACCATCTCGCAGCAGTCCCCGGCCTGTCGGAGAACCTGCGGCACACAGCGGGCGAGTCGGTCGAGACCACCCTGGCGGTCGCGCAGAAACTGGGGCCGGCGGGCAGGGCACTGGTCCAGCCCGCCAACGACGCGTTCATCCACGCCATGCACGTCACCGCAACCGCATCGGCCGGGGTCGCCGCTGTCGGAGCGGTTGTGGCCCTGGTCTTCCTGCCGCGCCGCACCCCTCAGGAGCCGCCCGCCTTCGAACAGGAAAAGGTGAGCGCGAGGAGCGAAGGATAAGAGCGAGGCCCACAGAGGGTCTATTCCCTCCGCCGCGACGGTCGCGGCGCCGGCCTGCCGCTCCTGACCAGTGGTGCCCTCGTGTCCTCTACGGGACGCGAGGGCATCACTGGTCAGGAGGTCAGCACTTCGGCATGTGGACCACGGAGTCGAAGTGGTTCGCTTCGGCCCAGACGGGATCCTGGCTCGCGTCGGGGATCTTGTACCACCCGGTCGTGGACATGCAGATGACCGGGGCGCTCTCGCCCTTCCGTATGCCCCTGCCCACCTTCGGGGAATGGGTCGTGGCCTCCTCGTAGGTCGGGGCATTCTCGAAGGCGTGCACCCAGATCTGCCCCTGCGCCTTGGAGGCCGGGTCCTGGCTTGCGGCGTGAGCCACCGGCGACAGCATCGCCGCCAGCGCGAATCCCATACCGGCCGCTGCCGCGCTCCGCGCGAACTTCCTCACGGTCATACTCCTTTGAAGGTCAGAAGGTCAGAAGTCATTGGTCTGGACACAGGTGGTTGTTCGCGGGCCGGGTACCCCAGGGCAACGCGCTCGCCCGCGCCCTCCACCCTGTTGCCCCAGGATGCCGGTTTGCCGAGGTCGGGTCGTTAGCGCTGAGTGCACACCCACATGGGAGATGAGTCCACTGGAGACCTGTGCAGCCCGGCTTGTCGCCGGCCCCCGCCGAACGGAGCGGGCGCTGCGCCGCAAGGCGCACCTGGCCGGAATTCTCGCGGCAGCCATCGCGGTGGCCAACCTCGATGCGCTGCGCAGCGCAGAGGTGACCTCGTTCTGGTTCTGGGCCGGGGCACTGGCCACGGCCTTCACACTGGGCTATGCGGCAGTCCAGTACCGGGACTTCCGCCACCAGCGATGAGCACAACAAATCGGCGGTGACCGGGCCGGTTCTCGCCCGGCAACCCGGAGGTTCCGGACTTCCGGCGCGGCGCCGATGTCAGGTTCTGGAGTCGACTGCGCGGAGTACCGAAGTCGCCTGCACTTCGGTGTAGGAGGGGGCGCTGAGGTCTGTCGGCCGGCCGTCGCGGATGTCGGTCGCGGTGGTCACGGCCGCCGCCAGAGCTTTGCGGTAGAGCAGCGAGCCGAGGCTGATCCTGCGCACGCCCAGCGCGGTCAGTTCGGTGAGGTTCGGGCCGGTCGGTGTGTAGAGGATGTTCAGCGGTACGACGAGGGCTGCTGTCAGGGCGGCGATCCCGTCCGGATCCGACAGACCCGGCACGAACACCCCGTCCGCCCCGGCCTGTTCGTAGACCGCGAGGCGTTCTGCGGTTTTCTCCTCCTGGCATCCGAGCCAGTGGGTGTCAGTGCGGGCGTTCACGAAGAGCGCGGGTACGGAGGCTTTGACGGCAGCCACCTTCTCGGCATGCAGCGCGACGGGGGCGAGGGTGCCATCCGAGCGGCCGTCTTCAAGGTTGATCCCCGCAGCGCCGGCGTCGTGCAGCCTTCGGGCCAGCTCGGCCACTTCCTCCGGGTCGTCGCTGAAACCGCCTTCGGCATCGACGGTGAACAGGAAGGATCCCTGCCCGAGTCGGCGGGCCAGCGCCACCGTCGCCTCCGCGGTGGCGGCCGCTCCGTCCGGCAGGCCGAGGCCCGCTGCCACGCCCAGGCTGGTAGTGCCGATCGCATCAAAGCCCTGTGCCACCAGGGCGGCGGCACTGGCGTAGTCCCAGGCGTTGGGCAGCAGGAGCGGGGCGGTCTGGTGGTGCAGGCGGGCGAACGCGGTCAGCGGACGCCGGAGCAGGCCGTCCGCCAAGGAGAGAGCGTGCGCCCTGCCGGGGCAGACCCGGGGTGGTGCGCCGAAAGTGAGCGGCACGGGATGCGTACTCTGCGCGGCTGCGAGATCCAAGAGCACCACATCGCCCTCGGCGATGTCCTGTCCGGCGACGTTGGTGGCGCGGGCGGCGATGCGGCGCATGGTTCGCACGGGTGGAGTCTCCCGGAGCACCCGGGCCAGCGGTACGTCGCCTCCGGCCGCGGCCTCGACCAGTGCCGCCGTGGCCGCGCACGCCTGCACCAGCAGCCCGATGCGGTTGGCCGCGGCTTCCATGGCGGCCTGGTCCGCGTTCTCCGAAACCAGCCGCGCCATCAGCCGGGCCACGGCCCGGTCCGCGGCCGGGTCCGCGCCCCCGAAGTAGGTCTCCGCCACAGTGGTCACCGCCTCCGCCACCATCTTGGGCTCCGGCATGTCCAGGGCCGCGGCAAGGGCACGGACCACCCGGACCCGGACCTCTCCCTCGGTGCCGGCCGCTACCGCCCGCCGCAGCGCGGCGGGCTCCAGCCGGGCGAGTTCGGCCTCCACGAGGGCTCTGCGCCGCCGGTGCGACTCACCGGAACTGAACCTGGCCACAGTGGCCCGCAGCCACGCGACACTCGCCCCCGCGGGACCGTCGTCCGATGCCGGCAGCTCGGGGACCAGCGCTGGGTCGGCAAGCGCGGCACGCACGTCCCTATGACGGTTGAATTCATGCATCGTGTGTGTCATGGCCCCGACGCTAGGAGCAGAACAGTTCGGCGGTGCCCGAACCATGCCTGCGGCATCATGACGGCATGCCTTCACTCGCCGAGACCGCCGCCCTGTTCGCCGACCGCACCCGGGCCGTCTTCTGCCAGGCACTGCTGGACGGACGTGCGTGGACAGCGGGCGAGCTCGCCCGGCATGCGGGTGTGCGCCCCTCCACCGCCAGCGAGCAGCTTTCGCGCCTCATCGAGGGTGGAGTGCTGACCGAGGAACGCCAAGGCCGGCACCGCTACGTTCGGCTGGCAGGCCCGGAGGCGGCCGCCCTCGTCGAAACCCTCGCCTCGTACGCCTCGGATACTCCCCGTCCGCAGAATCTGCGCGAATCGGTGCGGCTCAGCGCCGAAGCCCGCGCCCGCACCTGCTACGACCATCTGGCGGGGCGGTTGGGCGTGGTCCTGGCAGACGCGATGATCGCCCGAGGGCTGGTTGCCACCGACTGCGGGCTCGCCGTCACCGCGGCAGGCCGGGCATGGCTGGCCGAAGCCCTGGAATACGAGCAGCCGCCGGGCGCCAGGCGCCCCTTGGTCCGGGACTGCCTGGACTGGACGGAGCGCCGACCGCATCTTGCAGGGGCGATGGGCGCGGCCTTGTGTGCCACGGCATTGCACCGGCAGTGGCTACGGCGGGTCGGCTCCGGACGCGCGGTCAAGGTGACACCACGGGGCACCGAGGCGTTCCGCACTCTGCTGGGAGTGACGGTCTAGCTGCGGTGCGGGAGCCACCGGGCGTCACGCGGAAGATCATCGACTGGCGCGTCCCACCAAGGACCGAGCCCGACCCACGTGAGACGAACACCCAACGGACGTAACGCCCACTCAGGCGTCGTGGACGTTCCGCCGATGAGTTTCCGACGGTTGCGCCGTCTACCCATCGACGAAGGGAGCGCACCATGCGCGAGATCATTGTTTGCACGTTCCTGACGCTGGACGGCGTCATGCAGGCGCCGGGCGGTCCGGACGAGGACGCCGAGAGCGGCTTCGAGCACGGCGGCTGGCAGAAACCGGTGTCCGACGACGAGGTCGGCGCGACCATCGCCGGCTGGTACGAGGACTCCGACGCGATGCTGCTCGGCCGCAAGACGTACGAGATCTTCGCGTCGTACTGGCCGACCGCCGATCCCGGCAACCCGTTCACCAGTCGGATGAACAACATGCACAAGTACGTGGCGTCCCGGACCCTGACGTCCGTCGAGTGGCAGAACTCCACGCTCCTTGAGGGCGACATCGTCGATGCCCTACGCGAGCTGAAGGCGTCCGACGGCGGCAACATCAACGTCGTCGGCAGCGGCGACCTCGCCCAGACCCTCATGCGGCACGGCCTCGTCGACGAGTACCGGCTGACCATCCATCCGGTGATCATCGGTACCGGTAAGCGGCTGTTCGCCGAGGGATCGATCCCCACTGCGCTGGAGCCGGTCAGCGTCTCGACGACGAAGGGCGGCACCGTCGTCGGCGTCTACCGGACGAACGGTAGGCCCAGCTACGACAGCTACTGATACCGCACCGGCGCTTGTCCTGACTGGTCGGCTCTGTGCACAAGGGGATTTACCTGCCGGGGGGGCGAAGCGAGGGCTGCGGACAACGGACCCCTCCCCCACATTCGGTGGCAGAGGGGTCCGGATGCGTGCCGGTGACGTCACACGTCAGTCTGGCGTCAGGAGACGGTCACGTCGTCGTAGTACGTGTACGTCTCGTCACCCACGTAGTCATCGTCCTTGCTGGTGAGCGTGAGGGTGTAGCTGTGGCCCGCGGTCAGGGAGCCGGAGGCGGTCTTCCAACCGGCGCCGTTGGTGCAGGTCTTGGGCAGGACCGTCGTGGTGGCGCCGGTCGTGTTGTCCTTCAGCGTGGCGGTGGCCCAGTCGTAGGTGACGGTGTCGGGGCAGGTCACGTCGTAGGCGAAGGAGACCTTGGAGCTGCCGGTCGGCGCGGTGAAGGTCTGGGCGATGGAGGAGGTGTTGGTCGGGCTGGACGAGCCGACCAGCGCGCCGTAGCTGCCGGTGTGGGCGGCGGCGGAGCCGGCGGTGGCGGAGCCGGCGGAGGTCCAGCCGCTCAGGGTGCCCGCCTCGAAGGTGCCGTTGGTCAGCGCGCTGCCGCCGCCGGTGCTCCCACCGGTGGCGAAGGCCGTGGTGCCGTTCGGGGTGCCGAGGCCGGTCGGGCCGTCGTAGCCGGGGCCTGCGGTGCACAGGTAGCTCGGCGAGCAGGTTCCGTTGTTGCCCGTGGTGACGTCGTTGAGCGCGCTGGTGTGCGCGTACGGGTACTTCGACGGATAGTCGCCGGTGCCGGGCGTGCCGGCCAGCGCGTAGACGCCGGCGATGATCGGTGCGGAGGCGCTGGTGCCGCCGTACACGTTCCAGCCGCTGGCCTGGTAGCTGTCGTACACCGCGACACCGGTGGCCGGGTCGGCGACGGCCGACACGTCGGAGATGGCGCGCTTCGAGCATCCGCTGTCGGTCTGCCAGCTGGGCTTGGGGTCGTATGCCGAGCAGCCGGAGCCGGTGCCCTCGGTGCTGTTGGTGTGCCACACCGACTCGGACCAGCCACGGGCGCTGGAGTCCCGCTTCAGAGCGGTGCCGCCGACCGAGGTCACGTACTGGGAGGCCGCCGGGTACTCGGCGCCGTACGCGGAGTCGCCCGCCGAGACGGTGATCGCGACACCGGGGTGCTTGAAGTACTGGTTGTCCGCGGTGAGGTCCGAGGAGTCCTCGGAGCCGCCGTAGCTGTTGGACACGTACTTGGCTCCGTGGGCGACGGCGGTGTTGACCGCGGTGCCCAGGTCGCTCATGTTGGCCGTGCTGGACTCGACCAGCAGGATGTGGGCGTTGGGGGCGATCGCGGAGACCATGTCAAGGTCCAGGGAGATCTCGCCCGCCCAGCCGGCGTCTGCGGTCGGGTAGTTGGTGCCGCCGTTCTGGTCGATCTTGCTGAAGCACCCGTTGGCCGTGGTGCAGGCGGGCAGGCCGTACTGGCTGCGGTAGGCGGCCAGGTCGGACTCGGCGTTGGGGTCGTCCTGGGCGTCGACGATGGCGATCGTCGCACCGGCACCGCCGTTCGCGGGCAGGTTGTAGGCACTCAGCAGGTCGGACGGGCCGTAGCCGGACGGCACGGCGAGCGGCGAGACCGCGTTGACCGCGAGCGCGTGCGGCTGGACGACGTCGGTGCGGGCGAGCGCCTTGCAGGCCATCACCCGGTGCTTGGTGGGCTGCGAGCAGAGCCGCTTGACATGCGGGGTGGCCGAGGCCGACGCGCCGGTGCTCGCGGTGGCCTGGGCCGAACCGGCCGCGACCAGGCCGGTGGTGGCGAAGGCGAGCGAGACGAGCCCGGTCAGGGCGGTCCGCTGCGCGGCTCTTGATATATGGGGGATACCCATGGGTGGGGGTGCCTCTCTCGTACCGGTCACCGCACGTCGGTCGACGGGCGTGACCGCTCGGCTGGACAGCGGCGGACGGCATACCGGCTCACGCCCCGAACAGAGACTCGCCACCCCGCCGAAATATCCGCGTGAAGAGAGCAGCGGAAAGCGGTACCGCAATCGCACAGGGGGTACCCCAGTGCGTGCGGTGGCCGTTTCGCGGGGAATTGCTCTCTCCGCAGACAGGGAAGTAAGCCCCGAACCGAAACGCGAACCCTATTTGTCTAACGAACTGTCACCACGGGCTGTGGTGGCACCGTTCGCCGGGCGGAAGCAAAGCAGACTTGACGAGAACCGGTCAACCGGTATGGCCCCGGTTTCTTCCACTCAACTCGTTACGGGGACATGAACAGGACGGACAGATCAGGACCAGAGCAGGTAAATGCCTGGTGGGTCATTACTCGCGGCTGGACGGGAATTGACCTGTACTCGATCCGGTAAGCAGAAATGCATGGGCTGATCTTGACCACTCATTGACCATTCCCTCCGAGGGCCGCCCGTTCAACCGCCGTGTGCTGCCCGGGTAGTTGGGTCATAGCCCTTCACTTGACCGGTGCCGGTCGGACGTCTGACCATCGCCTGACCTGCTGTGACGACTGAACCCCGCGCTTTCAGTTCGAGTGGCTTGATGGTGAATTGGTCGTCAAATCATGGGAGTCCGGGCGGGTTTGGCGACCTGGGCGTTTAGGGGGACTGGAGCGCTGACCCGGTTCTGCGAGCGCCTGTCACCGGAAGTCTCCGAGGGTTGACTTCAAGTCCTGTGTTGTGCGTGCTCTGTGTTGTGCGTGGCCCGTGTTGTGCGCGGCTCGTGTTGTGCGTGACCCGTGTTGTGCGGGCTGTTTCGTCTGGCCCACTGTCGGTGAGGTGGAGTGTCAGGTGCGGTCGAGGGGCGTTTCCCATGGGTCGGCAAAAGCTGTCGGTGGGCAGCAAGAAGTCTTCGTAACGGTCGCCGCCGGCAGGGAATTCGCGATTAGCGCTCGAAGATGGCGAGGATGTACTCATCAAGCCTGCTGATCGGCAGGGCTAGAGCCACATCAGGGCGGTCCAGTTCGCGCCAGGGAATAGCGGAACCTTCTTGGTGGCCGGGGGGGGAAGGCCAACGCGTCGAGCAGCCGCGAGTACAAGTGCGCCGCGTTCTTATCTGCGACCCGTGCTCCTGCGGCGACGTACCGTTCCGCGAAGTTCATGCCCATGGGAACCGTGTAGCAGGGCCAGCCCTGGCCTCCTCGCTGAACAAGCGTTGCTCACCCAGCAAGGTCGGCCAGCGAGGTCGGCCAGGGGCCGAGCGGCGGCGACCTCCGTCCTCCTGTCGAGTGCCGGTGCCGGTGTCGGTGCCGCAGGAGACGATAAGGGAGGCGTTCACCCGCAGTCCGCCGAGGACAGTACCGTCGAATGACGGCAACTCGCCGCCACAGCGGGCGGGGTCAGCCTTCAGGGGCCCCCGCGACACCTTGCTGGCCCGGGCCGTATGGGTCATCGCCCACATCATCAACGACCTGACGTCCTGCGACCCCGGCACCGAGAACCACACCGGGCCACCGGCGAACAGCGAGTACAGGCAGGTGGGCTAGATTCATGATCGCCTTCGCACTGCCCCCACTGCCTGAGGAACCACCCGTGTCCCAAATACCGCCGTTGGACGGCCTGAACGCCTCATACACCCCGGCGCAGATACGACGCAACCGCCTCATCCTCATCGGTCTGGTTCTTGTCGTCGCGGGCATGGTGGTGTTCTGGGCCTTGGGTCCTTACGACACGAAGGACCAGTCCGCAACGCTCAAAGCCGGTGACTGCTTTGAGAACATCGGGACGGACAAGGAAGCGAAGACCAAGAAGCTCGACTGCACTGACCCACACGCCGACTACAAGGTCCTCAAGATGGACAAGAACGCAGTCGTCGACACCCTCGCATGCTCCGACGTCCCGGGCACGACCGGCTCACTCACTCAGTCAGGCTCCGGAAAATGGTTCGTCGTGTGTTTCAAGGCAAACGATGAGAGCAGCGAGGGCAGCAAGAAGTAGTCCGGCGCGGTCTGATCCAAATGGTCAGGACCATCCGGCCGCGTTGATGCCTCACGCATCGGTCTGGAGACCGCGAGCAGACCGGGCAGCTCCATCGGAGTGGTCGGCGTGGGCTCGATTTTCCACCGGTATGAGCTTCGCCAACTTCATGGCGCGGGGAAGCCCGATCGAGGTCTGCAAGACGAAGGGCGTCGCTACGTCGCCGATGTGGCGAAGGTCGGCTTCAACGCATCCATGGCCGCTGCCACGACCGCTCCGAACCCGGTCAAGTCTGCGGCGTTCAGCACGGCAGCGGTCAGCTCTTCGACCAGGGCAAGCAGCGCGCGGTACGAGCGGCGCGCCACTGCCGTACCCCCGCATGAAGCACTGCCACAGCGCCACGCCTCTGTCCACCAGCACCGCCGTCAGCACGCTCGAAGCCCGTCCCCGACACCCGCCCTTTGAGTGGGACCGCAGGTCCTCCCGGTGCGTCGGCGATCACCGCGGGTCAGACACGCGTTAAACCGGGCACCCACCCCACGAGAACGGGAGAAACTCGATGCGTGTCCGCCCGATCGTCACCGCCCTGCTCCTGGCCGGCGCAGCCGTCATCCCCCTGTCCAGCCCGAGCACCGCAACACCACATCCGACGCCCTTCGGGTCCTGTCAGCGGGAAGGAGCCATGTCCGTCGGAGGAAACGGGTTGTACACCTGCGACCAAGGCCGGTACATCTACCGCACCTGCGACCCCGGCGCCCGACCTGTGCAGATCACCCGGGACACCGTCATGTGCACCGACGAGTGACACCGGTGACCACCCGGCACGGCTGCTAGGCACGGCAGCTCGCACTCACCAGCGGTGCCCAGCCACTCGGCTGGGCACCGGGCACGAGACGGCGGTGCCGTGTGAGGCGCGGCGATCGACGGCGCACACCATGTCCGCCCGGCCGCACGACATCGCCGATGACCTCCCGGATACCGGCGGTCATCGCGCGGGCCGCTGTCTCATCCAGCGGCAACAGCGCCTGGCTGGCACATCACCGCCGACGACGACGCCGGGTCCTCACCGGTGGGCTTCCGTGCGGGATCGGACGGGTGCGGCAGCGCTCCATGAGCCGTCGGCGACCCTCGATGTTCAACGGGGCGTTCGGAGGTGTCACCGCAGCGCCTCGGTGCTCCGGCCGACCGCGATCACCGTGCGGAGGGGGAACGCGATGAGCAGCGCGACCGCGACGAGGAGTCCACTCGCCCAGAACGGCCCGAGGTGCCCGGCTTCGGTGCTGAGGGTGGCCGCAGCGATGACGGGGCCGACGGCGGCGCCCACGTTGAGCGCGGCGGTCGCATACGAGCCAGCCATAGTGGGGGCTCCCGCGGCCTCGTAAAGGACGCGCGTAATCAGCGTGCTGCCCAGCGCGAACGACAGTGCGCCCTGCACGAAGACGAGGATGAACAGGGCGACCGGCTCCTTGGCCAGCATCGCCAGGGCCGGCCAGCCGATGAGCAGCAACGGACCACCGACCGCGATGACCGGACCGGGACGCCGGTCTGACAGCCGGCCGGCGACGGTGACGCCCACAAAGGAACCGGCACCGAAGAGCACCAGAGCGACAGAGATCGACAACTCGCCCAGCCCGGCGCTGTCGGTCACCACGGGGGCGATGAAGGTGAGGCTTGCGAAGGTTGCCGCGTTCACCAGCGTGCCGAGCAGCATCACCAGGATCAACGGCGGCCTTGTGAGCTGGGCGAGCTCCGCTCGCAACGCCGGCGTGCCAGTCGCCTCGTCCTCATCACGTCCTGCTGGGATTCCCTTCAGAATGCCGAGAGCCGCAGGCAGACAGAGGGCGGCGACAGCCCAGAATGTGGCTCGCCAGCCGAGTACCGTGCCGAGTACCGACCCACCAGGGACACCGGCGATCGTGGCCACCGTCGTGCCTGACAGCAGCACGGCCAACGCACGTCCCTTCCTGGCGGGTGGGACGAGCGCGGCGGCAGCCGTCAGAGCAACGGCAAGGAACCCTGCGTTCGCGAGCGCGGCGACGACTCGGGTGGCGGACAGGATGGGGAAGCTCGTGGTGATGGCGCCCACGGCGTGAGCCGCCGCGAAAGCGAGGATGAACCCGAGAAGGCTGGAGCGCCTGGGCCAGTTGCGGGCAAGGGCGGCGACAAGCGGGGCGCCGACGATCATGCCGATCGCGAAGGCCGAGGTGAGGACGCCTGCTGTCCCGACGGTGACGTCAAGATCTGAGGCGATGTCCGGCAAGAGGCCGGCGAGCATGAACTCCGAGGTGCCCATGGCGAAGACCGCCATGGCAAGCAGGTACAGCGAGAGAGGCATCGAGTGGCTCCGAGGTGAGGAGAGGCACGAGAAGGTCATCTCGTCACCGCGGCCGGCCCCCAGTTGTCACTTGTCCCGCCACAGAAAGCGGCGCGACGACGGGGCTACGAACTCAGTGGTTCAGGGGGCTGACGGCGTGACGGAAAGCCCCCACCTTGTCTGACTCAGGACTCGACATGGCCCGCACGCTACCCGACCGATGCCCGTCGAAGCATCTGGTTTCACTGGCATTGGCCTGTGCCACCCACGACATGTCCCGCGACAACTGGCCGCGCCCTCAGCCGAGGACCCTGCAGCCACCATGACAGGGCGGACGGCAAGCGCCCGCCGCCGTCGAACAGGCAGCCGTGCGCGGGCCCGACCGGCAGTATCAAATCGCGCACGCCGGGAGCACCGCGCGCGAAACCCGATATGCCGCACAGGTTTGAATTCCATTTTTCCGGGTTTCCGTCCTGCGCTATTCTCCGCACCCACACCTCGGGGTGCGCGCACAGGTGCGATAAATTCTGGACATTCCAGAACCGGACATATAGGGGCAGTACGTGTGTCCGGCAGGTTTCCTCGCAGGCGGGCGACGGGGGCGGAGATCCGCCAGGACGGCCTATACGCGATCGTCGCTCCCGGCCAGCACGGAATGGCGCTTGTAGGCTGCATATTCCAGCCGAAAGAACCTGCCGGAAGGGCAATGTATGGCACTGCACGCTGCCATCCTCTTCGACCTCGACGGAACGCTGGTCGACTCGTACGGGGATGCCGAGGATTGCTGGGGTGAGTGGGCCGATTCCGTCGGCCTGGGCGACACATTCGACCTCGCCCCCTTCTACGGACAGAAACGCGCCGACATCATCCGCACCCTTCTCCCGCGGCTTTCACAGCAGGAGATCGACGAACACGCCGAACGGGTCCGGCTGGCCGAACGAGCCAGAGTGGACAAGGTCGTGGCCCTTCCCGGAGCGGCCGAGGTGCTGGCCGCCCTGCCCGCCGAGCGGTGGGGGATCGTCACCTCCAACGACACCGAGGTGGCGCAGGCCCGCCTGCGCAGCGCCGGCCTGCCGGTACCCGACGTGATCGTCAGCGCGGACAACGTGGTCCACCCCAAGCCCCACCCGGAAGGATTCCTCCTCGGCGCCGCCAAGCTGGGTTTCGACCCCGCGTCAGTGGTTGGTATCGACGATTCTCCCATCGGTATCAACGCCGCGAAGGACGCCGGTATGACGGTTGTCGCCGTGCGTTTCCGGCATGACGTCAGCGAACTGGGCAATGCCCATGTGGTCGCTGACGGAGTCAAGTCCATCGAGTGCCGTACGCAACCGGACGGAATTACCCTCACCATCGATGGAGTTCCCTTATGAACACCAGGATTTCTCCCAGTATTCTCGCCGCCGACTTCACCCGTCTCGCCGAGGAGGCGGCCGCGGTCGCCAATGACGCCGACTTTCTCCATGTCGACGTCATGGACAGCCACTTCGTGCCCAACCTCACAGTCGGGTTACCAGTGGTGGAATCCCTCGTTAAAAACGCGCGGCTCCCCCTCGACATACACCTGGGTGTCTCCGACCCCGACCGCTGGGCCACCGGCTACGCCGAGGTCGGCGCCGGCAGCGTCACGATCCACGCCGAGGCCACCCACTCGCCCGTACGGACGCTTCGGGCCATCCGTGCCGCAGGTGCCCAGGCCGGGCTCGCCCTCAACCCGGCGACTTCCCTCCAGCCGTACGAGGGGCTGTTGGCCGAGGTCGACACCCTGCTGATCATGACGGTGGAGCCGGGTTTCGGGAGCCAGAAGTTCCTGGAGTTCACCCTCGACAAGGTCCGCCGGGCCCGTGCCCTCATCGACAACCTGTGCCGCTTCGGCGGCCGTGACATACCGCTGTGGCTCCAGGTCGACGGCGGCGTCAACGAAACCACCATCGCGCGCTGCGCCGAGGCCGGTGCCGACTCCTTCGTCGCCGGCTCGGCCGTCTACGCCGGTGACGATCCCGGAGCCGCCGTACGCGCCCTGCGCGCTCGCGCCGCCGACGGCGCACGATCGGTCGGCGTACGCGCCTGAGGCGGCGCGATCACGCGGAAACACCCCGCACCGACACCACCCGGCACGCTATCGAGGAGGAAGGCACAAGCATGGGACGGGTAGAGGGAAAGGTCGTTCTGATCACCGGAGCCGCGCGCGGCCAGGGCCGTTCGCACGCCGTCCGGCTGGCTCAGGAGGGCGCGCACATCATCGCGTCGGACATCTGCGAGGAGGTCGGCAGCACGCACTACTCCCTGGCGACCTCCCAGGACCTGCAGGAGACACGGAGCCTGGTCGAGAAGGAAGGGGGCAAGATCCTCACCTTCGGTGCCGACGTGCGCAGGCTGGACCAGATGGAGGCCCTGGTCCAGGCCGGGCTCGACGAGTTCGGGCACATCGACGTGGTGTGCGCGAACGCCGGCATCGGCTCGCTCGGCCGCTCCTGGGAGCTGACCGAGAAGCAGTGGAACGACATGATCGACGTCAACCTCACCGGCGCCTGGCACACCATCAAGGCAGCGGTCCCGCACATGATCGAGGCCGGCCGCGGCGGATCCATCATCTTCACCAACTCCGTCGCCGGCACGCTCGGCCGGCCGAACATGTCCCACTACGCCGCGTCCAAGCACGGACTCGTGGGGCTCATGAGGTCGCTGGCAAACGAACTGGCCCCGTACTACATCCGCGTGAACAGCATCCACCCGGGCAACGTGGACACCGACATGGTCCAGAACATCACCGGTCGACGCCTCCTGCTGCCGGACGTGGAGAACCCCTCCCGTGAGGAATTCGCCGCGGCTGCAGCCGAGTTGAGCGTCATCCCGGTGCCCTGGGTGGAGAGCGGCGACATCAGCAACGCGGTGCTGTGGCTGGCGTCCGACGAGGCCCGCTACGTCACCGGCGCCACGCTGCCCGTGGACGCCGGAGCCGCTGTCAAGGCATGAGCACACGAGGAGCCATACCCCCCATGAACGATCCGTTACGGCAGCTGACCGAACACGGCGTGTCCATCTGGCTGGACGACCTGAGCCGGAAGCGGATCGCCTCCGGCGGCCTCGCGTCCGTCGTCCGCGACCAGAACGTCGTCGGCGTCACCACCAACCCGTCCATCTTTCATCAGGCCATCGCCGGTGGTACCGGCTCCGCCTACGACGACGACCTGCGCGACCTGGCGTTGCGAGGTGTCACTGCCGAAGAGGCCGTGCGCGCCCTGACCACGGCCGACGTACGCGAGGCCGCCGACGTGCTGCGGAGCGTGTATCAGCGCACCGACAGCCATGACGGACGGGTCTCCCTGGAGGTCGACCCGCGCCTCGCCCACGACACCGACGCCACCGTGGCCGAGGCCCGCCACCTGTGGTGGACGGTCGACCGGCCCAACCTGCTCATCAAGATCCCGGCCACGCCCGCCGGCCTCCCCGCCATCAGCCGGGCGATCGCCGAGGGCATCAGCGTCAACGTCACCCTCATCTTCTCGATCGAGCGGTACCGGGCGGTGGTCGACGCCTACCAGACCGGACTGGAAGAGGCCCTGCGCAACGGACGCGACCTCTCCGTCATCGAATCCGTGGCCTCCTTCTTCGTCTCCCGGATGGACACCGAAACCGACCGGCGCCTTGAGGAGATCGGCACCCCGCAGGCGCTGGAACTGCGCGGCCGTACCGGACTCGCCAACTCCAGGCGTGCCCACCAGGTGTACGAGGAGACCGTGCGCCGCCCACGCTGGCAGGCCCTCCAGGCCGCCGGAGCCAACGTCCAGCGCCTGCTGTGGACCTCCACCAGCACCAAGAACCCGGCCTACCCCGACACGCTCTACGTCTCCGAGCTGGTCACCGCTGGCACCGTCAACACCTTGCCCCCGCAGACCCTGGACGCCGTCGCCGACCACGGCGACATCCACGGGGACACCGTGCGCGGAAACTACGCGGACGCCACCCGCGTACTCGCCACGCTCTCCGAACTCGGGATCGACTACGACGAGGTCGTCCGCCTCCTGGAGGACCAGGGCGTCGCCGCGTTCTCGAAGGCGTGGAACAGCCTCCTGGACAGCGTCGAAGCATCCCTCGCCCGCCTGCGCGGCCCGCACGAAGCACGGTGACCACCGCCCCATGACCCGCCTCGCCCCCACCACCGTCGAGACCGGGCCACGGGTGTCACGCGCCTTCGTGGTCCGGCTCGGCCTCGCCTACCTCGGCCTGTACAGCGCCGTCCTCTCCGTCGCGCTGGTCACCCTGGCCCTGCGCATCGAGGATGTGGACCCCGAGCACAAGGAAACCAGCCTCGCTGTGGCGGCCGGACTCGGGGCGCTCGTCGCCCTGTTCGCCAACCCCCTCGCGGGGCGTCTGTCGGACCGCACCACCTCCCGCTGGGGACGCCGACGTCCCTGGCTGGTCTGCGGGGTGCTCGGCGGCGCCGTCGGCCTGGCCGTCGTCGTCCTGGTGCCCTCGATCCCGGCGATCACCGCCGGTTGGTGTCTGGCGCAGCTGAGCTTCAACGCCTCCATCGCCGCACTGGCAGCCACGGTGCCCGAGCACGTTCCCCTCGCGCAGCGCGGCACCGTGTCGGGCGTGATGGGCTTCAGTCAACGTCTGGCGGTGCCCGTGGGGATGGGGGCGGCGGCCCTCTTCTCCGCAGGCCCGGCCGGATTCCTCGTGCCCGCCGCCGCGGCGATCGGCTGCGTCTCTCTGTTCGCGCTGCCGCTGAAGGACTCCCCCGCGCCCGCGGAGCTGCGCCCGTTCTCCGCGAAGGAGTTCTTCGGCAGCTTCTGGACCGACCCGCGCAGCCATCCGGACTTCGGCTGGGTCTGGCTGACCCGGTTCCTGACCTACTTCGCCTCCGTGGCTCCCGTCCCGTACCTCGCCTACTACCTCGGCTCCCGCGTCGGCATCGCCGATGGCTCGGTGGCGGTCACCGTCGCTCTGCTGACGACCCTCAACTACACACTCAGCGCCGTGACCGCGGCCCTGTGCGGGTGGCTCTCCGACCGGCTGAACCGGCGCAAGGTCTTCGTCACCGCCGCCGCCGCGTTCCTCGCCGCCGGCCTCGTACTGCTGGCCGTCTCCACCACGCTGCCCCCGGTGTATCTCGCGCAGACCCTGCTGGGCATCGGGTCGGGGTTCTACTTCGCCGTGGACATGGCCCTGGCCACCGAGGTCCTGCCGAGCTCGGACGACGTGGGCAAGGACCTCGGCGTCATCAACAGCGCCGACGTCCTGCCCCAGTCCATCGGCCCCGCCCTGGCCCCCTTGCTGCTGGCCATCGGCTCCGGGGGCAACTACCCCGCCCTCTACCTCTTCACCATGGTGATCGGCCTGCTGGCGGCCGTCACCGTCACCCGCATCAGGACCGTGCGCTGAGCGCGCCCGAAGGGAGATCCAAATGATCTACGAATACGCCTACCTGTACATCACGCCCGGCCGGGAGGAGGAGTTCGAACAGGCGCTGCTCGCCGCCGCACCCATCCTGGAGTCGGCCGAGGGCTGCCACTCCGTCGAACTCCACCGCGACGTCGAGACCGAAGGCGCCTACCTGCTGCGCGTCGGCTGGGCCACGCTGGAGGACCACACCGAGAAGTTCTTCAAGAGCGAGCAGGCCCCCCGATTCGCCGAAGCGATCGACCACTTCTTCGACAGGGAGCCCACGCTGCGCCACTTCGCCGCCGACCCCGTCGGCGCGCCGGGCACCGCGGCCGGTGCGTGAGCGAGACGCGCGGGCGCCGCTCGGCGGGTCGCCCCGGGTACCGAGGAAGACGTCGTGGTCTTCAGTGCCGCGGGGCCGCCATGTGACACGCGTGGCGGCACCGCGGGCTATCGGGCGCCCACCGCGGGACGGACGACTATTTCGTTGACGTCGACCTCTGGAGGCTGGGAAAGGGCGTAGGCAATGGCCTCCGCAATGGCAGAGGCGGGTAGCGCCACGGCCCGGTAGGTCTTCATGACCTCCCTCGCGGCAGAGTCGGAGATGCTGTCGGCCAGTTCGGACTCGGTCACGCCCGGAGAGACGAGGGTGACCCGGATCTTCCCGGGGGACTCCTGGCGCAGCCCCTCGGAGATCGCGCGGACGGCGAATTTGGTGGCGCAGTAGACGGCGGCGGTGGGAGAGACCTCGTAGGCGCCGACGGAGGCGATGTTCACGAAGTGCCCTCCGCCCTGAGCGCGCATCGCGGGCAGGGCGGCGGCGATACCGTGCAGCACCCCCCGCACATTGACGTCGATCATGCGGTCCCACTCGTCGGTCTTCAGCGCTTCCAGCGGCGAGAGAGGCATCACCCCGGCGTTGTTGACCACCACGTCCACTCGGCCGTAGCGCTCGCGAGCCGCGGACACGAAGGCCTGGACATCGTCGGCGTCCGTGACGTCCAGCCGCTGAAACGCCGCTGTGCCCCCTGCGGTGTTGATCTCCTTGGTCAGCGCATCGAGGCGATCGATGCGCCGTGCTCCCAGGAGCAACCGGTGGCCGTCCGCGGCGAGTCGGCGGGCGGTCGCCTCGCCGATCCCGCTGCTCGCTCCGGTGACTGCCACGACCTTGGCTGCGTCTGTCATCTCTGCTATCCCTCTCGGTAGAGCACGAGGTGCTCGTGGTATAGCACTCCGTCGCGAATGTCGCCCGTCGCGTGGAACCCGGTGTCATCGAGGTAGTCGATGTGGCTGCCGGACACGGTGTAGCGACCCGTGTATGCGCTGCGCCGGTTGCCGCGGGCCTCGTCGTATCGCCCGTCCCTTCGCAGCTCCTGGCGGATGTGACCGTCCGCGGTCACCCACATGCCGACCACGTCGGCATGGCTCTCCTCCGTGTTCCCTGTCATGGCGGACTCCCCTCTGCCTTGGGTGCGGATCTGCCCTGCCCGATCGAGTCTTGACGGGCCGAAGGCCGCCGACCAGGACGTGTGTTGCCCGGGTGCACCACACCCAGGCAACGCGCCGCCCCTGCGCCCTAGCCTGAGGACATGACCGACAACCACCTGGGAGAGTTCCTACGCGCACGCAGGGCGGGCCTACGACCGCAGGACGTCGGCATGGCGAGCTACGGCGTGCGCAGGGTCACCGGACTGCGCCGTGAAGAGGTCGCGGTCCTGGCCGGGGTGAACGCGGACTACTACACCCGCCTGGAACAGGGGCGCTAACGACATCCCTCGGCCCATGTACTCGACGCGCTCGGCCGCGCCCTGCGACTGGACCCCGACGCGCACGCGCACCTGCACCGGCTGGCCGGGACAGCGCCGAGCAACCAGTTCACACACACCACGGACCGGGTCAGTCCCGCCCTTCACCAGCTGATGGACGGTTACCCGGGCGCTCCGGCGTTCGTCATCAACCGGACCCTGGACGTCCTGGCGAGCAACGCCCTGGCCGAGGCCCTGCATTCACCTTTCGAGCAAATGGACAACCTGGCCCGCATGACCTTCCTCGACCCGGCAGGCCGACAGTTCTACACCCGATGGGGTCGCACGGCGCAGGCCACCGTGAGCCACCTGCGTCAGGCGGCCGGCCTCGACGCGAACAACCCACGGCTGCGCGAACTCCTCCGCGCCCTGACCGAGCACAGCGCCGACTTCACCAGCCTGTGGAACACCCACGCCGTGCGTGGCAAGACCCAGGACGCCAAGCACTTCCTCCACCCGGACGTCGGGCCCCTGACGCTCACCTACCAAGCCTTCGACGTACGCGACGCTCCGGGCCAGCAACTTGTCATCTACCAGGCTGAACCCGGCAGCCCGAGCGCCCAGGCCCTCACCCTGCTCGGCTCCATCCACGCCACCTCACATCGGCCCATCCGGTAGCCGGAAGAGATGGCCCGGGCCTCCGGCTCGGCGTGCCTGAGGCTGGAGAACGAGGTTTCGAGGCCGTGCCCCATCGGCCTGGACGTGTCGTCACTCCAGCAGCCGCAGACGGGGGTGACCCCACCCCCAGGACGCCGGGGCGCTCCAGAGCACAGGGATGTCGTTCCAGTGCACAGGGATGTGTGCACAGGCGAGTGTGTAGGCATGGCAGACACACCTGGCGGGACCGAGATCGCGGATTTGCCGCACTCCAGGCGCCTCGCCCTGGCCTTCACCGCCATCGCCGTCGTCAATCGGCATGCCAGGCCTGCAAACCACCAACGAGGTCTGCAGGGCCGGCACCGTAGCCGACAGGGCCGAACCAACGCCTAAAGCGGGGCGGCCTGATGGGATTGCCTGATGAGAGCGTATCTGGGTGACCCAGGCCGCGGTCGGGCGCGCGGTGGCACCCGGGACGGGCGCGTCGGGTGGCGTGTCCGATGGCGACGAGGACGTACCGGCGCTGCCCGGCAGGGGGGACGGTCTCGACGAAGTCGACGGCGAAGAGCCGCCCCGCCATGCGCCGCCGCTCCATGGCACCCACAACGTCACCATGCACGGCGAAACCACCCAGGGAGTCCCCCTGGAGGCTTCGCTGCGCACGGCAACGCCCCTGCTGCGCGCGGCACTTGACCGCATCGTGCACGCCCTGCGCCAAAGGCCTCGCCCCCCGGCCTCGGATCAGCGCAGTCCGGCGAAGAGGTCGTTCTCGGGAAGCCCCGCGCCGGTGGCGTCCTGCACACGTACGAAGGTCTCCATGCCCATCAACTCGCCGAACCTCTCCTTGCCCATCTTGAGGAAGAAGATGTTCTCGCCCTGACTGGCGTGCGCGGCCAGCGCGTCGAACTTCTGACCGCTGAATGCGGTGGTGTCCACCCACGTGGTGATCTCATCGTCGGGGAGGCCGATCTTGGCCATCGCGGCGGCCTCGGCAGGATCCGGCTCCGGCATGTCCGGATGGAACTCGCGCATGATCTCGCCGAACCGCTGCATCCCCGAGCGGGGCATCGTCGTCCAGTACACCTTCGGTGTCAGCGCGGTCATCTCCAGCGCCGCCATCGTGATGCGGTGGGCCTGGATGTGATCGGGGTGGCCGTAGAAGCCGTTCTCGTCATAGGTGACGACCACATCGGGTCGGTAGTGCCGCATGAGTTCCGCGAGCCGTGCGGCGCCTTCCTCCACAGGGGTCTGCCAGAAGGATCCAGGGGCGTCATTGCTCGGCCAGCCCGTCATCCCGGAGTCGGCATAGTCCAGCATCTCCAGATCACTGACCTTCAGGACGTCACAGCTCGCCTCTAGTTCTTGACGGCGCATCAAGGCGACGGCCGCCGGATCGTGCCCGGGATCGCCCGGCTTGATACCCCCCGGTCCGTCACCGCAACCGCCGTCGGTACACGTCACGAGAACCGTGCGGATGCCTTCCGCCGCGTACCGCGCAAGGACTCCTCCGGTTCCGGTGGCCTCGTCGTCGGGGTGGGCGTGCACTGCCATGAGCGTCAAGGGCCGGTCAGACATGAAACAGTCCTCCTGCAGAAATACGTCGTGGTCCGAGTGCGCGGCGGGCATACCGCGATCGCGAGGGGCGCGGGCCTGTCGCGGCGGACGACCTTGCGGTCTCCCTTCCCCGCCCGTACGGCACCGGTCCCTCGGTCGTTCCAACGGCGCAGGCCTGACCAACTGTTCCCGACGCCCCGGCAGTCGCAATTGTGCTGACGGGCTGAACGGCTCTCGGTCGTGCTCAAGAACACCGAACACCGAACACCAACCACCGGCCACCGCGCTGCGCCGGAGTTCAAGGTGGACGCAGTCGCGTTGTACCAGTCGAGCCAGGGAGCAACGGCCAAGAGGCTGGGAGCGACGATCAAGTGGTCGCCGCCGATCTCGGGGTCAACACCTCCGAGACGTGCACAACTGGATCCGGGCCGCCGACGGCCGGCGTTCCGGGGTCACACTCTGCAGTCCAGCCGACCGCGCCGGACTCGGCGCAGGCGGCTGCCAGACCGTCCCGAAACACTGCTCACCGCCTGGCGAGCATGTCGAGCCGCCCCCCGACGCACCGGAGTGGCTCCTGTAACTGGCACGGTTTGACTGGCACGCCGAAATCATTCGGCTCTGCCTCCCTGGTGAACGACGCAACGATCCTCAGCCGGTACACGCGCCGTATTAGGGACGCCGTCCTGCACTGCGTGACCGGCGTGTTCGCGATCGCCGGGGAGCAATACATCAACTCCTCTGTTCAGCCTGCGACCGGTTCGAATACGCCCTCACCGGCCGATTCGCACTGCCCTCCACACAGCATGGACAAGGGACGTCGGCCCTTGATCCAATAGGGGATGACTTCATTCTGGAGTGGAAAGCGGATACGCCTACGTGGTATCGAGCCCGACGACTGGACGGCGTTCATGCGCTTGACCGAGGACGAGGAGCGGTTGGGGGACCTGCTGAATCCGCCCCGATCCGCCGAGAGCTTCCGTGGGTGGGCGAAGGAACAGGCCGCCTCCAAACCCGATGGAGACTGCTTCGGGTTGGCAGTCGAAGCCGTGGAAACAGGGGAAGTCGTCGGTGCTGTCGGTTCGCACCACGCCGACCCGCGGATGGGCTGGTTCGAGTACGGCGTCACGATCGGTGCTGAGCACCGCCGCAAAGGCTATGCGGCAGAAGCCGTGGTACTGGTCTTGCGCTTCATGTTCGCCGAGCGGCGCTACCACAAGTGCGAAGCGCGGATCTTCGCCCACAACGAGGCATCACTTGAGCTCCAACGACGGCTCGGATTCGTCGAGGAAGGCCGCCTGCGCGATCACGTATTTCTCGCAGGCCGACACCACGACCTCGTGATGATGGGCATGCTTGCCGACGAGTTCGCCCAATTGCACTCGATCGACGGCCTTTAAGTACTCAAGTAGCAGTGCCACCGACATCGACATCGCAGCCCGCCGACTCAGAGGTCCATACAGGGGAGCTACAGCCGTCCCGGATCGAGCAAGGATCGAGACCTGTTGATCGGCTTGATGGTATGAGCGCACTTCCCGAGGGATCAATGGGGATCGAGTATGGCTAGCGTTTTCAGCGCCAGGCGGGAGGGCACGACCGGCGCTGACGGTAGTCGGTGAGGACGGTTCGACGCGAGGCGGCGTTTCGCTGCTGGACGAGATCGTGCGGAAGAGCGCGCGGCGGATGCTGGCAGCCGCCCCGGCACGCGAGACGGCGCCCTCGACGGAGCCGTCGTTTGCCGCGTCGCGCAACGCGATTTCTCTGGGGCGGCTCGGGTTGAGCAGCCGGGAAGTGTGATGACTGCCCAGGTCAGAGGCGGGCGCGGGTGGATAGTAGGTGCGCGACAAGTGCCGCGGATGGCGGCGGTGGCGGATGGTCTCCGTCAGCGGGACGTGCGCAAGGATGTGTCCAGGATGGTCATGAGTTGTGCAGTACGACTTTTACCAGTCGGTGCGAGAGGGTACCGATTGAGGACATCGATCAAGACCGGTGTGGCGCGTTGTCGAGCCTGTTCGATCAGCTTGAGCCCGACGGCGAAATCACCGCCTGCGTTCAATTCCCCCACGACCGCCGCGATTGCAGCGGCTCGCAAGATGTGACCTACCTGGGTGGCTTTCGCAATCGGATGAAGGTAAGCCGCAGCGGCAGCGTCGCCGGCGGCGCGCGCGGCGAGCCGTTCCGATTCGGTGGCCGCCTCCTTCGCCGCGCGGTGAGCATCCAAGGAGGTGATGCGCTGGAGCTTGGTCCTTCTCGCGCCGTTCACGAACTCCCGTGCGGCGTCGATGGCTGCACGAGGTCGGGGATCGCTGGGGTTGCCGGCCTCGAACACAGGGAGAATTTCCTCAGCGCTCTCCACAACGTAGCGTGCGACAACGCGCAGCTCGTCCATGGTCAGCTCGAAGTCCTCAAATCCGGTCGTCACGGATCCGATTCTCCCACCGACCAACCACCTGAAGCCCCGGTATCCGGCCGATCAGACCGTTCAGAGAGGGACCTCACATTGATACACGGTTCTAACTCATCAGCACCGTCGGCCGACCGCTCACAGGCAACCGCAACGATCGCAAGGCGTGGGAACTTTCCGGTGCGAAGGCCGCCCGTCAGCCGGGCCACGGCCATCGCGGACGGCGGCTCTCGGGGCACCGCCCTGCTCATCCCGCACCGCCGTGAACGCGGCCAGACCGAACTGCCGGCTTAGAAGCAACTGCCGGCTTTGAAGGAGGAGCACAGCACCTCCCACCGCAAGGTCCGGGCTCGCGTCGAGCACGCCTTCGCGCGGGTTAAGGCATGGAAGATCCTTTGTGAATGCCGTCTGAACGACGGCGGCGTTCACACCGCCATACCCGGCATCGCCCGGCTGCACCACCTCGCCCTCACGGGGAAAGTGCCGCCCCATGCGAGGACCAGAGAGGCCCAGGAGGGGCGGTTCCCCACCTCCCCTGCCCGGAGAATGCTCAGTCGATACAGAATTCGTTGCCCTCGATGTCCAGCATTGGAATGCACGACTCGTTTTCCTCATCGGCATACAGCGTTCGCACGTGGGTCGCACCGAGCGCGACCAGTCGTGCGCACTCAGCTTCGAGCGTGGCGAGGCGCTCGTCCCCCACGAGCCCCGTGCCGACCCGGACGTCGAGATGCACCCGATTCTTGACGACCTTGCCTTCGGGGACGCGCTGGAAGTACAAGCGCGGGCCCACGCCCGAGGGGTCACTGCAGGCGAACCATGAACCCTGCTTCTCAGGAGGCAGGGTGCGGTTGAATTCCTCCCAGGTGGCGAACCCCTCCGGCGGCGGCGGTATGACATAGCCCAACACCTCGCACCAGAAACGAGCGAGGCGCTCAGGTTCTGCGCTGTCAAAGGTGACTTGGAACTTCTTGATCTCTGACATCGGCGCACCGTACCGCGTCCCAGAGGGACCCTGCCGCTCATTTTCCCGGACGGATCCGCCCACCACCCGTCGCACTCTGGCCACCTTGGACACCACGTGACCAAACCGGATCGTCCGCGAGCACGGCGCGAGCGTGGCGACGCAGCGCTCCAGTTGTCCCCGGGATCCAGCGCTGACAACCAACCCTCCTATCAAGATCAGTTGCGGGACAGCCCTGGCGACGGATCGAAGTGTGGCCGTCGCAGAGTGCCGTCTGGACGGCGGATGCCATGTCGTCGTTCTGGGCGTCCGTGCCGCCCAGGTAGAGGTTCACCATGGCCGTGGCCTGCCTCCGTCGACCGTGGCGGCGGCTGCGGTCTGGTGGCCGGGGATGTCGCCGTCGTGCCCCCGGGCGAGGCCGCCGCAGGGCAGGGGGTCGCTCTCCAGGCCGAGGCCGTAGGCCCCGCCGTCCGGGTTTCCGGTCGGACGGGTCCTCATCATCTCGTGGGGTTGGGCGGGGACAAGCAGCTTGCCGCGCAGGAGTGCGCCCAGGAAGCGGTTGAAGTCGGCGCCGCTGGAGATCATGGAGCCGCTCGGGCCCGCGACCGTGGGGTCGAGCGCGGTGATGTCCTTGAGCGGCGCGTCCTTGCCCGGCCGGACGTAGCCGCGCGGGTGCGGCTCGCGGATCTCCGAGCCGTCGTCGGGGACGGACATCTGACGCAGGCCGAGCGGTTTGATGACGCGTCGGCGGATCTCGTCGCCGTACGGATGGCCGGTCACCCGCTCGATGAGCATGCCGGCCAGCGGGCAGCCCGTGTTGGAGTAGGACCAGTCGGTGCCGGGCTCGAAGTTCGGGGGGCGGTCGCCACGAACGGCTTGGTCATGCTGCCGATCCGGAATCGGCTGTCCTCGCGCATCGGCGCGTGACTCTTCAAGTCCGCGACGCCGCTGGTCAACACCGCGCCGCCCAGCCGAACTTGGAGCGGGGTCAGCGCACCGGGACCGCCGTCCTGCATGGCGTGGTCAGCCGGTGCAGGAGCCCGAGGTGGTCGGCGGTGGTGTACGCGGGGTTCTGCCGCGCAGAAGGGTCGTCGGACCGCGCGCACGCCGTGCCGCCGGCCACCGCGACAAGTGCCAGTAGGCCGCCCAACGCGCGTTGATATCGGGGCATGTGTGCTTCCCCGGAGGTGAGTGCCGTGATGGTCCGGCGCCGCGCGTCCTACTCGGTCGACGCTTCATCCGCGCGCGGCCAGATGGCAATGGGGCCGGTGTGCAGACCGGCCGTCCAGCAGAAGACACGGCGCGACAAGTTCAGCGCGGAGCGGCTCGCTGTGCTCGGGAGGGGCGGAACGGGGTGACCATGGCTGCGTAGAGCCGTTGGATCCGATGGAGATGCACAACGTCCGGAGGTCCGGTCGCGGCCCCGGGAGGCCCCGGGCTCCCCGGGAGCCCCCGGTGGACAAGGCAGCAGGCCGCACCAGCCGCTTTCCCCGACTGTGTCATTTTTAGGCTAAATGAGCGCACTTTGTGACGTCTTGTGCACTCTCCTCGTTCCTGGGGTGTCTGGTGGATCAGGGTCGGACAGGCCGCGGCGCCCGGTGCGGTGCATCGCAAGCGCCGGAGCGTCTTCATGGGGATCCCCTCTGGCTCTTGAGGGCTTGAGGAAGGAGCTATGGGGATGTTCGGCAACGGGGCGAACTGCTGTGTCGGACGCCGCGACTTGTCCGTGATCCACAGGACACCGCCAAGGGGCGGCGGGCTTCCCGCAGAACGAGCCTGTCACCCCTCGCCGATCCACCGAATGGGAGCATTATCGTGATCAAGCAGGTTCTCGCCGGAGCGGTGTTCGCCGCCGCCGCAACGATGGCCGTCGCCGCACCAGCCTCGGCGCAGGGTGCCTCGGACTTCGGCACCCGCAACGGCAACACCACCATCGCCGGGGAATCGGGCGGCATCCTCAACACCTATGGCGCCCCGCTCGCCAACGTCGACCTCCGCTGCGCGGTGCCGCTGCCCGAGGGTGAGGGCATCGGCGGCCACCTGCTCGGCGGCCCCAAGGCCGCGTGCAACATCGCGCCCGTCGACCAGTACCAGGCCCCGCAGAAGCTCCTCTGACAACGGTCGACAGCTGCGTCTGGCCCACAGCCCCCTGCCACGCAGGGGGCTGTGGGCACACCCGGGGCCTGCGAGCAGGCCCCGTCGCTCCGCATCGCACACCGAACAGATCGTTGTGGACGGCCAGGACTACGACGCAGGATTCGGGGCGTAGGGCTCTGACCGGGAATCCCGACGCGACAAGCCGAATGGACAGCAGGTCGCGCAGCCCACAAGGTTCGCGATGGGCTGGGCAGGCGATGCAGGGTGGCCGTGGAGAACGTTCGCTTCAGGGTGCGGCTCTACGTGAGTGGCCGTGAGCAGGCTGCCTGATCCTGATCACGGCCACTCAAGCAAGAGCCGCACCCTTCGCGTTCATGGCAGCGTCCGCGGCCCCCAGAAGCCGCCGACGGGCAGCGGGTGCGTCGGCCCCACGACAGGTTGGTCTGAATGAGCGCACTTTGTGACGTGTTGTGCACCTTCCTCGTTCCAGGGGTGACAGGTTCCCCACTCCTCCAGGGCAAGCCCGTCACCCCTTACTGACCCACCGAATTGGGAGCACCACCGTGATCAAGCAGGTTCTCGCCGGAGCGGCTTTCGCCACCGCCGCAACGATGGCAGTCGCCGCGCCCGCCTCCGCAACCACGGCGCCCCCGGCCCCCAAGACCCCGGCCAACAAGCTCCAGACCGTCCTCTCCACCCCTCTCACGCACGGCTCCACCACGAGCGGTACCGGCTGCGGCTGCCTCAGCGGCGCGGTGAGCGGCCTCACCGGCAGCAACGCCACCGGAAACCTGGCCGGCGCCGGCAACGTCGCTGGAAGCCTCACCAGCACCGTCAGCAGCACCACCGGCAACCTCACCGGTACCGGCGCCACCGTGCCCGGCACTGGTACTGGTACTGGTACTGGTACTGGCGCCGGTATCGGGACCGCCGCGAGCGGCAACGGTGCCACGGACTTCTCAACCCGCAACGGCGACACCGTCATCACGGGCGCCGACGGAGACGGAGCGGGCGGCATCCTCAACACCTACGGCGCCTCGCTCATCAACGTCGACGGCCGCTGCCTGGTACCGCTGCCCGAAGGCGAGGGCATCGGCGGACACGCCCTCGGCGGCCCCAAGGCCGCCTGCAACATCGCGCCCGTCGACCAGTACCAGGCCCCCCAGAAGCTCCTCTGATACAACACCCCGCATACGGGTCTCCCTCCACAGAACCCGCCACGGCCGCCGGAATGAACACCAGCCCACCAGGCCCGTCATGGTCTGAGCCGGGGAAGCTGGGTAGCCGGGGCGCGGAGATGCGCCGCACCCGACGTAGATGCACCGGGGTCCCGAGGCCTGACCAGCCCCGGGACCCCGGCATTTTTTCGCCCGCTGGGCGGCCGCAGGAGCGTCCAGCAGGTCGGCGAACTTCCGCGCCGCACACCATCAGCGCGCCCCAGCTTGCCCATCCGACCCGCCACTCAACAACACCGCCGTTGGAAAGGTGTTCGCGTGATGTGAGCACCTCGTACACGGGCAAGTTGTCGGCTGTCGTCAGGGACCCAACCTCCCACTTGCCGCGGGTCTTGCGGTAGAGCACCAGCGAGGCGATTCCGCAGACGACGATGTCGAACACCGCGTCGCCGTAGTTGTCCTGGGTGATGCACACGCTCGCGATCACCACACCGATGACGATCGGCAGGCTGGTGCCCATAGTGTTCGTCATGGTTGAACTCCTTCTGCCCTCAGGCGGTGGAGCAGTGGTCGGGGAGCCCTCGGTGAAGAAGCCGGACGGGCTCCCGGGACCGGGGGCGACACGATCAGGTGCGCTGCCGCCCAGTGGCTATGAGCAGTCCGTCACCATGGCTTCACGGAAGCTGACAGGTCCGCGAACAGATCCGGTCCGCTTCGGGCGTCGCCGCCGCACCCTGCGGGCCCAGCTCGACGCGATCCGCGGAGTGCGAAGAGCACGCGGCCGGCCTCCTCGGCAGCGGGGAGGCCAGGTTCGCCGGAGGCGAGTCCGGTTCGCAGGAACGCGTCACGGACTCCGGCACCCTCACGGACGAGAACCGGCGCGCGAAGGTAGAGGAGATCCTCCGCGCGGTGCGCCCCGACCGCGCCTGACCGGGCAGCGAGACCGCGGCCGGGTCGGCCACCGCTCCCCCACGGCCGCCGTCTGCCCGCCGCCGGACGACCCCGTCCAGGAGCACGGGGTACGCGCCAACAGCCTCACTGCGCTCGGACAAACCCTCCCCAGACCCCCGCCGCACTGCCCGAACTCTGCGCATCGATGCGGTAGTTGTCGTCCGCGGCACTGCGCGGGCCGGTGGCGTGGTTGTACTGCGCGGCGAATTCGTGCTGCCCGGTCGGCACGGTGCGGCCAGGCTTGAGGACCCAGCGGTAGACCAGCGCCCCGCCGGCCTCCTGAACGGTGACGGTGAAGTCGTCGCTGGGCAGGGTTCGCCAGGTTCCGGTGTTCCGTACGCCGCCCGTCTGCGCGATACGGACTTCCACGGTAAGGGCGGTGAGCGGTTGGGCGGTCCTGAGGGTGACGTCGCTCTGGGCCCAGTAGACGGTGCTGTGCGGGTCGACGGAGCCGGCCGACCACAGCGGCCCGCTCTGGACCCGGCTGCTCGCCGACGGGGTCGGGCGTGAGGCGCTCGGGGAGGGGGTGGCGGGGGCCGGGCCGGCGGGGGGAGTCGATGCCCTCGGGGGCGAACTGGCTGTGGGGGGTGTCGACGGGGAGGCTCCCGTGGGGGAAGGCTCGGACGGTGCGGTGGGGGCGTCCGACGGGGGCCGGCTCCCGACGATGCCGGCGACGGCGAAACCGCCGGTCGCCAGAATCCCGGCCGCGGCGAGTCCTGCGAGCACTGCCTTGGGCCAGTACCTCACGACGCGCAGCGGGCGGCGATGGGCCGTGGCGCGGGACGAGCCGCGTTCGACGCGGGCGAGCATCCTCGCCCGGTCTGGCTGGTGGGCCTCGGCGGCGTCACGCAGCCGTCGGCCGATGTCCTCGTTCACCGATTCCTCCTCCCTGCCACCGATGTGCCGACCGCTGACACGTCGAGTACGCGTTCCAGCTCGGCCATTCCCTTCGAGGTCTGGCTCTTCACCGTACCGACCGATATGCCCAGGACCAGCGCGGTGTCCTTCTCCGACAGGTCGAAAGCGTGGCGCAGCACCACGCACACCCGCTTGCGGAACGGCAGCCGGGCGAGCGCCGCGCGGACGTCCAGTACGGCCGCCACGTCCGGGCCGTCCACCTTCTCGGGATGGCGGGACCAGAAGAGCGCGATCCGGCGCCGCTCGCGCACCGTGCTGCGGATCCGTTCCCGAGCCATGTTGGCGACCACCCCACGGGCGTAGGCGAGCGGGTGGTCGGCCGCGCGGAGCCGGTCCCAGCGTTGCCACAGGGCGACCAGCGCGTCCGCGGCGAGGTCGTCGGCCGCGTCCGTCTCGCCGGTCAAGAGGTGGGCGAGCCGGGCGAGTTCGGCGTAGTGGCGTTCGAAGAAGTCGTGGAACTCCGCAGAAGTGTCATCGAGGAGCATCTCCCTCGGTCGCCCTCTCCCTGCGATGTGAACGTTTTCAGCCGACGTGAGCGTAGCGGCCTCATCGGCCGGGCCCGGATGGTGGTCGCCCCTTGAACGGGCCTGCGACGGCCAGCGGGCGGGCGGCGCGGTCAATGCCGCGCGAACTGGACGTCTGCCGGCTGTGCGACGTCGGGCCGCACCGCCACCCCGTCGATCGTCAGTTGTTCCCCGTAGATGTCGGTGACTCTGATCGCCCCACCGCACCCGCTTCCGTCGGGGGAGAGAAAGTAGTTGTAGTCGGTGCGGGAGAGCCGCCGCCAGCCGTTCGTGGTCCGGACCTCCAGCGTCGCCACCGGGTTGCGGTGGCCGATCACCTGGATCCCGCACCACCACTTGGTCGACCCCGCCTTGTACCGGATGGAGATCGTGCCCGGCGTGCCGGGGCTGACCAGGTTCCAGGTGATCGGCAGGCGGCCCCGCGAGAGGTCGGCGAGCTTGGCGAAGGCCTCGTGGCTGAGGTCGAGCTGCCCGGGTGCGCAGGGCAGCGGGCACTCGTTGACGATCCGCACCGTGATGCTGGCCCCGTTCGCGGCGCGGACGAGCACGTACGCCCCGCATGCCTTGGCCGACTCGTAGTCGGTGTGGTTCATGGCCGCGATCATGACGTCGCCGGAGGGGCCGTAGAGGCAGGCGCCCGCGCCGTCGCCCGCGTCGTAGGAGGTCGCGACGCCCTGATAGGTCACCGAGGGTTTGATCCGTCCTGCCCGGGACGCCGGGGTGGCGGTCGTGTGTGTGCCGCTGCCGGCCGAGCGAGAGGCAGGCGCGGTGGGAGACGCGGGCGGTGGGCTCGTCGGTTGTGGCCGCGCCGCCGAGGGCATGGCATCGATCCGGGTGTCGGCGGTGGCGGGCGCATTCGTGCGGGAGGCCACGGTGGACGCGGCGGTGGGCGGCCCGCTGTCGGCACCGCCCCCGGGGAGGAGCGCGACGGCCAGGCATGCCAGCAGGCTGACCGCCACGAGGGCGAAGGGTATGCCCATGACCAGTCCGCGCCTGTGCCACGGTCGCGGGACGGCGTGCGTCGTTGCCCTCATGCCCATCCATTCGGTAGATCAAGTCGACGTTGCACTGCTTGGTGGCCGCAGAAGACGAAAAGGTTTCCGCTCCGGCGCCGATTTTTTTCGGCACCGGGCCGGCTTGCTCCGAAGCCGGCCCGGCCGCCGGGTTGGTCAGGACAGGTCGCCGTACACCACGCCACGGCCGTAGCCGCCCAGGTAGACGCGCCCGTACACGTCGGGGTCGCCGCTGATGACGTTGATGGCGTTGCCACCGAACTGGTGCTGGTCGTCGTTGATCCGGACCCAGGCCGAGCCGCCGTCGGTGGAACGGAACAGCCCGGCGACGCCCTTCACCTTCCCGCTGAGGTAGAGCGCCTGGTACCCGGCACCGGGGGCCGGCTTGCCGAAGCCGACGGCGGTCGCCTGCTCCACGCCGGCGAGCTTGCTGAAGCTCTTCCCCCCGTTGGTGGAGTGCTGGAGTCCGTTGTTCCCGCCGGCGATCCACAGGTCACCGGCGATGCCCGGAACCGCCTTGAGCTGCCCGCCGCCCAGGCCGGTGACCCGGGCCGTGAAGTGCTTCCCGCCGTCGGTGCTGGCATACAGGGTGCCGCCGCTGAAGGCGTAGAAGGTGTTCGCCGCCGAGCGGTCGGCCACCACGGTCGCGTCCTTGGGCAGACCGGAGGCCGCCGTCCAGGTCGAGCCATGGTCGGTCGAGAAGAAGGGAGCCTGCCCCGCGGGCGTCCACACCACGCAGGCGCCGTCCGCCGAGACGGCCGCGGAACCGCCTCCCGCGCCCGGTACCGGCGCCGCGGCGAACGCTGCCCAGTTCGCTCCGCCGTCCGTCGAATAGGCGCCGTGCTGCGCGCCGCCGAGACCGACCCGCACCATGTACCGCGGCTTCGACTGGGCGAAGTCGATACCGGTGGTATTGGTGAACTGCGGTCCGGACAGCGCCTTGGCGGGCACCTTGGTGAGGTCGTCGTGCCGGAAGCCGCCGACATCGCCGAGCGCACTGATCAGGGGAAGGCCGGGGGGCTTGACCAGGCCGAGCGTCGCGGTCTCCTCCAGGCCCTTGCCCGGGACGGTCCAGTGCGTCGCACGCCCGTGGTCCGCCGCCGTCACGTCATTGCTGCCCCACATCCCCGATCCGGTGCCGTACAGCACGTGCCCGGAATCGAAGGGGTCGATGGCCAAGGCACCCATCCAGTGGCCGATGCCGGTGCCCACATAGGGCGCCGCGGAGTTGTCCCGCACCGAGGTCGCGCCGAGCGCCTTCCAGGAGGCGCCGCCGTCGGCCGACCGGTAGATCTCGTCCGAGGGCCACCACCGGTCCAGCGTGGTGACCATGACCGTGGACGGGTGCTTCGGATCGACCGCCAGGCCGGCGAAGCCGTAACCGCCGCTGGACGGCGAGATGTTCTTCCAGCTCCCGGTGGACGGCGTGTACTTCCACACCGAGCCGGCCGTCACTCCGTTGGGGCCCGGCGCATTGGTGTACGTCAGGTACAGCTGGCCGTCGCCGGACAGCACACCGTGCTGCGGCAGTTGGCCCTTCGGCTGGCCGGGCACGGCCTGCCAGGTGCTGCCGCCGTCGGTGGAGCGGTACAGCGAGGTGGTCTTGTCGGCCACTCCGACGTAGATCGTCCGGCTGCCGGACGGGCCGAAAGTCACGAAGGAGAGGCCGACTCCGCTGCTCGCACCGTCCTTCACGGGGAAGCCGGCGACCTGCTTCCACGTCACGCCGTAGTCGGTGCTGCGCCAGAGCCCGTTCTTGCGGGTGCCCAGGTAGAGCTTGCTGTGGTCGGAGGGGTCCACCACGAGCCGCTCGCCCATGGACCGGCCGTCCTCGTTCCCGCCCAGTTTGAACGGCAGATCGGTGCGCTGGAACGTCTTCCCCTGGTCGGTGGACCGGAGGATCGCGCCATTGCCCGCCCAGTCGTTGGTGTAGGTGCCGCTCGCCAGGTACACCCGGTTCGGGTCGACGGGGTCGGTCGCCACGCTCTCGGTCCCCAGCAGGTTCCAGTCGGTTCCACCGATCCAGTCGGTCATGGAGGTCCACTGGGCGGCGGTCGCGTCCCAGCGGTACGCGCCCCCGATGTCGGTCCGCGCGTACAGCAGGTCCTTGCGGCTGGGGTTGAAGACCAGTCCGGTGACGAATCCGCCACCGACGATCTGCGCGTTGTGCCAGGTGTACGCGCCTGGGCCGGACGCCTTCACCAGTCTCCACTGCTGGTTGGTGCTGCCCCGGTCGGCGTACTGGACGAGCGGTGCCCCTTCGCCGTCGGAGCCACCCCAAATGTCCAGCACCATGCCGCTGCTGCGGGAGACGAACTTCACGGCGGAGTCCCCGACGTGGGCCATCTTCCATTGCTGGGCGGCGGAACGGCGGTCGGTCTGCTGCTCGACGGCGGCGGCGGAGTCCTTGGAAGTGCCCCGCACTCCGAGGACCTTGTGGCTGTTGCGGTTCTCAAGCTCGTAGTAGTCGTCCCCTGCCGGGATCAGCCGCCACTGCTGGCTCGCGGCGCCCGTCACGCGACCCGCCTGCCGTATCCACGCGCCGTCCGCCGTGTCCGCCCCCGGCACGGCCAGCAGCTTGTCACTGCGGACGGACACCAACTCGTAGTACGCGTCGGGATCCACCGTGGCGGCCTCCGAGTCGGCCTGCACGAACAGCAGATACGGGCCGAGGACACCCGTTGCCCCCAATACCAGGCCCAACACCGTCCGGCGCCGGCGGTGGCGCCCCCGAGAACGCCGCGGGTCACCAGCCGGTCCGGCGTGTCGGCCGCTGCCGTCCACCGGGGAATCCTTCTCGTTCATGGGGGCCACTCCTTGCTTCGGCGTGCTCACCGCAACGCGCTCGGATCAGCGGTGCACGGCGGCATGCGGCGGTCGGATCGGGCGGCTCGTGGGCGTGAGCGCGCATGCCCTTGCCCTACGGGTCGCCCGTCAGTTGCCACTGAGCCGGCAAAGGTTGCCCGTTCACTCAAAAAAGTCTGCCGAGTGTGCGGCTCGACGCTGATCCTCCGTCAGGGCAGCCCCACCTGATGCGGTCTCGGCGTCGGTCCAACCGTTCCGGCTATGGTGTGGCGCTGTACTCGGCGGACCGCTCTCCTGGGGAGGTGGGAATGGGGCTCATGGATGCGGACCACGCGGGGCTGGTTGTCGCGGCGCAGGCCGGTGACGCCCGGGCGCGCGAGGAACTGATCGCCGCGTACCTGCCGTTGCTCTACAACATCGTCGGGCGAGCGCTGAGCGGGCACGCCGACGTCGACGACGTCGTCCAGGAAACCCTGCTGCGCGCGGTGCGCGACCTGCCTGCCCTGCGTGCCCCGGAGAGCTTCCGGTCCTGGCTGGTGTCGATCACGCTCCGCCAGATCAATACGCACTGGCACCGGCAACGCACCTTCGCCGACCGGACCGCGCTCATCGACGAGGCAAGCGAGATACCGGACGCCGGCGCCGAACCCGAGAACCTGACGATCCTGCGTCTGCACATGTCGGACGAGCGCCGTCAGGTCGTCGAAGCCACTCAGTGGCTCGACCCGGACCATCGGGTACTGCTGTCGTTGTGGTGGCAGGAACGCGCCGGTCTGCTGAGCCGTGACGACGTCGCCGCCGCGACGGGGCTCACGGTCGCCCACGTCGGAGTACGCCTGCAACGCATGCGCGAGCAGTTGGAACTGACCCGGACGATCGTCGCCGCGCTGGAGACCGACCCGCGCTGCCCGCGGTTGGACGAGACCGTCGTCGGCTGGGACGGTCGGCGCACCTCGGTCTGGCGCAAGCGGATCGCGCGACACACCCGCGCATGCCCGGTCTGCACGGCGACGACGAAACGGGTTCCGGCCGAACTCCTCCTCTTCAGCCTCGCGCCGCTGGCCGTCCCGGCCGGACTCATCGCCGCTTTGGCCGCCAAGGGCCTGCTGTCGGGTACGGCCGCGAGCGCCGCCGGGCTGGCCACGGCACACGCCGCCGCCGGCACAGCGGCGGGGGGAAGCGCTCTGCACGGCTCTCTGATCGGCAAAATCCACGCGGTGACCGCTCAGCAGCTGGTGGGCCTCGCCACCGGCGCGGTGCTCATCGCCGGGACCGCCACCTACGCGGCCTGGCCCGAACCGGCGCATCGGGAGCCCGGCGTCACCGCCGCTCCCACGGTCGGCCATCCCACGCCGATCCCGTCGCGCACCACGTCGGCCGAACCGCCCCCGGTGAGTCCGCCGCCCGCCGCAGGCACTGTTCCGCTGGGCGCACAGTCACTGGAGTCCGTTGACGCCCCCGCCCTGTACCTCACGTATGCCGGCGACTTCGCGACGCTCGGCTCAGTCTCCGCGTCCAGCGGCCAGCAGACGCGGCAGCGGGTCACCTTCACGGTCGTCGGAGGGCTGGCCGACACACGGTGTGTCACCTTCCGCGCCGCCGACGGCCGCTATCTGCGCCATCGTGACCTGCGGCTACGGCTCAGCACGAACGACGGCAGCGAACTGTTCCGCGAAGACGCCACCTTCTGTCCGCGCCCCGGGGCGGCCGCGGGGTCGGTAACCCTGCACGCGCACAACTATCCCGGGTCGGTCCTGCGCCACCGCGACGGTGGCATCTGGCTCGACGGCTCCGACGGCACTCGGGCCTTCGCCGGCCAGGCTTCCTTCTTCGTGCGCAGGGCCTGGGTTTGAGAACCGCCGCTTGAGCGTGGGAAACCGAGCCTCGTAGGGCCAGGCACTCCGGGAATCGCCCGCCCGGCCCGGCGGAACACCGACTGGTAGGCGATACGACTCCACACACCTTCACCACGGATCAGGGCGGCGCTCCCTTTCCGCGGGGACGACCAGGCCGCGGGGTTCGGCATAACGCTTTTTGCCTGCGAGATGCATCACCGACCAATCGTCCGGACGGCGCGACATTTCTGTTACGAGAGCGCGAGTTCGGAGGCCTCCACTCTGTGGGGTGCCCTTCCCGCCGCTCACCATGACGTGCCGGCGCGGCAGGGTCCCCGACTTCCCCGATCGACGTACTCACTGAAGAAAGCCCCTCCAATGAGCCGACACACCCACCAACTCCGGGCCACCGGTACGCAGGAACGGCGCCACGTCCTGCACCGCACCCACCCCGCGGCGGATCAGACCGTACCGGCCGATGCGCGCACGATCACGGCAACCAGGGCGACCCGCGACCTCCGAGGAGAATCATGAAGGGCCTGCACCGGCTCGGCCGGCGTCGCCGGACATTGACGATAGGACTGTCGGCCGCGGCACTGGTGGCCGGTGTCGTCACGCTCCTCCCCGGCTCCGCAGGAGCCGCGAACCTGGGTACGCAGGCGGCCCCCTCGGGCAGGTACTTCGGCACCGCTGTGGCCGCCGGCAGGCTCGGCGACTCGACGTACTCCACGATTCTCGACCGGGAATTCAACACGATCACCCCGGAGAACGAGATGAAGTGGGACGCCACCGAGCCGTCCCGCGGCAAGTTCAACTTCGGCCCGGCCGACCAGATCGTCAACCACGCCCAGGCGCACGGCCAGCGTATGCGCGGGCACACCCTGGTCTGGCACTCCCAACTGCCCGGCTGGGCCGGCTCAATTGGCGACGCGAACACCCTGCGCAGCGTGATGAACAACCACATCACCACCGAGATGACCCACTACAAGGGCAAGATCTACGCCTGGGACGTGGTCAACGAGGCGTTCGCCGACGACGGCAGCGGCCGGCACCGCAGCTCGGTGTTCCAGAACGTGCTGGGCAACGGCTTCATCGAGGAGGCGTTCCGCACCGCCCGGACCGCCGACCCCGCGGCCAAGCTCTGCTACAACGACTACAACATCGAGAACTGGACCGACGCCAAGACCCAGGGCGTCTACAGGATGGTCAAGGACTTCAAGTCCCGCGGCGTGCCGATCGACTGCGTCGGGTTCCAGAGCCACTTCGGCGCCGGCGGCCCTCCGTCCAGCTTCCAGACCACCTTGTCCAACTTCGCCGCCCTGGGCGTCGACGTCCAGATCACCGAGCTGGACATCGCAGGAGCGTCCTCCACCCACTACGCCAACGCGGTCAACGCCTGCCTGGCCGTGGGCCGGTGCACCGGCATCACGGTATGGGGCATCCGTGACCGCGACTCCTGGCGCAGCAGCGAGAGCCCCCTGCTGTTCGACAACAACGGCAACCCCAAGCCCGCCTACACCGCCGTCATGAACGCCCTCAGGGCCGCCTCCGGCGGGAGCGGTAACACCACCGGCGGGACCGCTGCCGGCGGAGAGATCAAGGGCGTCCCCTCCGGTCGTTGTCTCGACGTCAACGGCTCCAGCACCGTCAACGGCACCCAGGCGCAGCTGTGGGACTGCAACGGACAGACCAACCAGCGCTGGACCCACACCTCCGGCAAGCAGCTGATGGTCTACGGCGACAAGTGTCTGGCCGCCAAGGGCAAGGGCACCAGCAACGGCACCGCGGTGGTCATCGAGGACTGCAACGGCGGCGCCGACCAGCAGTGGAACATCAACACCAACGGCACGATCGCCGGCGTCCAGTCCGGGCTGTGCCTCGACGCCGTCGGCGCGGCCACCACCAACGGCACCAAGATCCAGCTGTACTCCTGCTGGTCCGGCAGCAACCAGAAGTGGACCGGCCCGTCCGGGACTTCGACCCCGACGCAGCCCGCGCCGACGGGCAGCACATGTGCTCTTCCGTCGACGTACCGGTGGACCTCGACGGGCGCCCTGGCGCAGCCGGCGAACGGGTGGACCTCGGTGAAGGACTTCACCACCGTGACGTACAACGGCAAGCACCTGGTCTACGCGTCGAACGTGTCGGGAAAGTCGTACGGCTCGATGATGTTCAGTCCCTTCACCAACTGGCCGGACATGGCTTCGGCCCGCCAGACCGGGATGAGCCAGGCCACGGTGGCGCCCACGCTGTTCTACTTCGCGCCCAAGAAGATCTGGGTGCTGGCGTACCAGTGGGGTGCGTGGCCCTTCATCTACCGCACGTCGAGCGACCCGACCAATCCCAACGGCTGGTCCGCGCCGCATCCGCTGTTCACCGGCGGCATTCCGGGCGCCGCCCCGATCGACCAGACGCTGATCGCCGACGACCAGAACATGTACCTTTTCTTCGCCGGTGACAACGGCAAGATCTATAAGTCGACCATGCCGATCGGGAACTTCCCCGGCAGCTTCGGCTCGTCGTACACGACGGTCATGAGCGACACGGTGAAGAACCTGTTCGAGGCGCCGCAGGTCTACAAGGTCCAGGGCCAGAACCAGTACCTCATGATCGTTGAGGCTCGGGGTGCCAATGAGCAGCGCTACTTCCGCTCGTTCACGGCCTCAAGCCTGAACGGTACGTGGACCCCGCAGGCCGCCAGTGAGAGCAACCCCTTCGCGGGCAAGGCCAACAGCGGTGCCACCTGGACCAACGACATCAGCCACGGTGACCTGGTCCGCAACAACCCCGACCAGACCATGACCATCGACCCCTGCAACCTGCAGTTCCTCTACCAGGGCAAGTCCCCCACCGCGAGCGGCCCCTACGACCAACTGCCGTACCGGCCGGGCGTCCTCACCCTGCGGCGCTGACCCGCCTGATCCGCAGTGACCGCGTTCGGGGTGCGGGCCTGCCGACGCGGAGACGAGTGACCTACAGCGTGGGTGACTCCACCTGCTGACCAGCACTCACACCCAAGAGCGCAGCCGCCACGGGCGGAAGGCTTCCATCTCATCGCCTTCCGCCCGTGGCATTCAACTCCAGTCCACCCAGGGCAGGTCGCCCGGCTGCCCGCGCCGCGTCACACCGCCCCGCACACCTCAGGCGCGCTCTCCTTCAGGCCGAGCAGGCGGTAGTAGTTCTCCCCGAGCGCGATGTCACGGAACGCCCGGTCGCCCAGTGCCTTGTTGATCCGACTGGTGACTTCGAGCTCTTGCTCGTAGACGTGGTAGTCCTTGTTTCGCGAGGCCACGAAGTCGGTCCCGGGAATGGCCCTGGTCGAATACCGGTCGAAGAACGCGGCGTACTTCTGCCTGACTCCCGGCTTACTGAAGTAGCTGTCTTCCAGCACCCGCCAGCTGAGGTCCAGCGTGAGATGGGGGTGCTCGTCCAGGAGTCTCTTCATGATGCCGATGTGCCGGTCCGGGTCCATGGTGGTGAGCTCCTTGGACAGACCCATGTGCGCCCACACGATCTTGTTCCGCGGATACAGCCGGAGGGTCTCCTCCATCAGATGGAGATATTTCGTCTGGTCCGTATCGCTCCCGAGATCCGAGTGGATGGTGATCGGAATCCCGCGGTCCCGCAGCACCTTCATGAACGGCGCCCACTTCTTGATGTTCTCACTCGTCGCGGGCGTGTGGTGGTTGGGGAACAGCGCCTGCTTGACGAGATTCACCTCCCCCGCCCATCGGAACACCCCCGGGAACTCCTTGTCGTAGAGGGCGATTCCGGGTGGGACGGTCTCCGGACGGTTCAGGTCCATAAACGTCATGGAAACAGCGAGTTCGGGGTCCTTCGGCTTCGTCGCCACATAATTCTCAGCGTTGGCGAAGTCGTTCTTCATGCTCGGCACCACGGGAGTTCCGGGGCAGTCCAGGTAGTACGTGCAGTTGGAGTTCACCGGCAGCATCTGCCCAATGCCGTACATGCTCGCGTGCCGGACACCGCTCTTGTGCAGATACCCGGTGAGTTCCTCGAACGGAATCGCCTGCCCTCCGAACGGGCGGAAGTGCAGATGGCTGTCGACCTGCGAGGTGTAGGGCTCTCTCGCCCGGTCGAAACACCCCGTCCCCGCCATCGCCGCACCGGCCCCCGCCGGGGACGCGACAACTGCCACCGCCATCAGTACCGCACCGGCCATGCCGAGGCGCCTGCTGATTCGTGACGTACCGATGATGACCTCCGGTTGACACAGTCGTCTGTTGCGACGAGGGAAGTGCGGCGCCCACTCCGGTGCGGCCGCACGGGCCTCAGGACTCTGCCCACGGAGCGGAACCGAAAGCCTCGCCCCAAGGGCCCGGCACCGGAGAGAAGTTGTTCGACAAGTCACCCGGACAACGGTCCACAGGTGACAGATGTCTTCTTGGCAGCCCTGCAAGATGGCCGCCGCCTCCGGGCCCGGCACGACCGTGCCCCCGGAGAAGCCATGACACTGTCGAAGGTCGCGCCCGGGGCTTTGCTGGCGCAGGGCAAGTCCTGGGCGATCCCGGCTCACCGGCCCAAACTGGCAGCCTTGATCGCGCGTTGTGCGAAGACGTCCTCCCGGCGGTCCTCCATCTGCCGATAGGCGTCCTTGCGGTCCCGTTTGGAGAGTCGGTCAAGATACGTGTGGCCGAAGAGGTGATCGGTCTCGTGCTGCAGACACCGGGCGAAGTAGCCCGTCCCCTCGATGACGAGAGGGTTGCCGTCCTTGTCGAGCCCGCGAGCGACGGCACGATCGGTACGGGGAACGGTCATAGCGGCACCGGGCACGGACAAGCAGCCCTCGAATTCGTCGACGAGTCGGCGGCTGCCCGGATCGGGCAGGTCCAGGACGGGGTTGATGATGTGGCCGACATGCCGGATCCCGTAGTCGTCCGGGCAGTCATATACGAACAGCCGCAGATCGACGCCTACCTGATTGGCCGCCAGGCCTGCACCGTCGGCCACATACATCGTCAGGAACATGTCGTCGATTAACGCTGACAGCTCTGGAGTCCCGAACTCGGTCACCTCGCGACACGGTCGGCTCAGGACCTCCTCACCCACCACCGTTACCCGCCGCACCGAACCCCGTTCCGCCTCCTCCGGCAACGCCGGATACGAGTCGACGGGTTGGCCTTGCACACGGATTCGCCGGTCTATGGGACGGGACCGGTCGCATCGAACGGACATCGCTGTCTCCTCTTCCTACGGATTCCTACGGACGTCACACACGTGGCCGCGGACGGCGCCGCGGCCCCGATACCCCCGGCAAGCACCACTTGCCAAGCGCTTTGCAAAGTAGCAGACTTTGCAAAGTGACTGAAGATGACCTCAACCCCCAGCCCGATCGGACACGGGACACGGGCGACGAACTGCGTGAGCACGACGTCCGCACCGCCCTGCTGGACCTGCTGGCGGAAGTCGGCACCGTCACAGCGACCGAAGCCGCCGCCCGACTGGGCTACAGCTCTGGGCTCTGCTCGTTTCACCTTCGCCAGCTCGCACGCCATGGGCACATCGAAGAAGCCCCTCACCGCGGAGGGCGCGCACGTCCATGGCGTCTGAGCCAGCGCACCCCCTCCACCGCCGCACCCGCGGAGGAGCAGTTCGGCGACCTGGCCCGAGGGCTTGAGGACGAGAGCTGGCAGCGCTGGCTCGCCCAACGGGACCAAGCCCCGGCCGAATGGCGCCACGCTGAAGCCTTCAGCGCCGTGGCCTACCTGACGCCCGAAGAGATGAGCCGGGTCGCGGAGACCGTGCGACGGGCCCTGGCTCCCTACCAGCACCGCGAACAACGCCCCCTGGCCCGCCCTGACGGCGCCCGACCGGTGGCGCTCATCACCCGATTGTTCCCCTTGCTTCCCCACACGACAGACGAGGCGGACCAGGTATGAGCAGCCGCGGACTACGCAACGGCTCGCCCGAGCAAAGACCACGAAACTGAGATGGCTCGCCATGAAGGGCGTTCACTGTGCGCTCTCAGACACTCAACTGAGTCGCGAATACGAAGGCTCATCAAGGACGGGCATGGTACTCCGCCGGCTGATGGCCGAAGTTCCCCCCTGTGAGGTTACGGATCCCGAGCGGTATGTTTGCATGTGTCCATGATCGTTAACACACAGGAAACATCCTCGCCCCGGACGTACGTGGACCACATCCTGGAGCACTGGCACAAGGACGAGGACGCCGAGACGCTCGTCCAGGGTGCGCAGCGGCTGACCCGGGTCGAAGCCCGGCGGCGGCTGTTCCGGCTGGGGCAGGCGCTGCGCCGGCAGGGGCTCGCACCCGGTGACGGAGTGGGGTTGTTCCTGGCCAATCGTGTGGACTCCGTCCTGGTGCAGCTCGCGGTCCATCTCATCGGCTGCCGTGTCGTGTTCCTGCCGCCAGAGCCGGGGCCCGGCGAACTCGCCGCGCTGGTCGAGCAGTCCCGGGCGCGCGCCGTGGTCACCGACCCGCTCTTCGCGCAGCGGGCCGCCGACGCGGCCGGACGCAGCGTCCACGCCCCCATGCTGCTCAGCCTCGGCCCCTGCGAGCAGGACTGCCAGGACCTGCTGGCCCTGGCGGCCGAGTGCCCGGCGGTACGCCCCGACGGCGTGCCCGCCCCGGCCGCGGATGAGGCCGTCACCGTCCTCTACACCGGCGGCACCCTGGGCCGTCCAAAACTCGCCGCGCACAGCCACCGGCTCTACAACATGCTGGTGGACTGGGCGCAGGACACCCCGCAGGACGTCCGCCCCACGCTCTTCCCGACCCTGAACCCGGGCACGGACCGGGTACTCGCCGCCACGCTGCTGACTCACGGCAGCGGCCACCTCACCTCGATCCAGGCTCTGTTGACAGGGGCCGCCCTCGTCGTGCTGCCCGAGTTCGAGGCAGGTGCGGCCCTCGCGGTGCTGCGCGAGGAGCGGATCACCGCCACCATGTTCGTACCGCCGATGCTGTACGCGCTTCTCGACCACCCGGAGTGTGTGCCGGGCGCCCTCCCCGCTCTGCGGCGGATCGTCGTCGGCGGCGCGGCCTCGTCGCCCAGTCGACTGCAGCAGACGGTCGAGGTCTTCGGGCCGGTGCTCAGCCAGGGCTACGGGCAGTCGGAGGCGCTCGGTATCGCCGCGTTCGGTGCGGAGGACCTCGCCTCGCAGGCAGCCCGGCGGCCCGAGCTCTGGCGCAGCTGCGGTCGCGCGATATCCGACACCGAGATCGAAATCCGTGGCGAGGACAGTACGGTGGCGCTGCCCGTGCGGCAGGTCGGTGAGGTGTGTGTCCGGGGCGAGACGGTGATGCTCGGCTACTACGAGGACCCGGAGCGTACCGCGGCGGCGCTGCACCACGGCTGGCTGCGTACCGGCGACCTTGGCTATCTCGACGCCGAGGGGTACCTCTATCTCGTCGACCGGGCCAAGGACATCATTGTCACCGGCAGCACCAGCGACAACGTCTACTCCCGGGTCCTGGAGGACTTCCTGCTCACACTCCCCGGCGTGCGCAACGCGGCGGCACTGGGCGTGCCGGACGATGAGTACGGGGAGGCCGTACAGATCTTCCTGGCCACGGCCGAGGCCGCTGACGTCGACCCGGACGCGGTCGGCGCGGCGGTGACCGCCGAGCTGGGAGAGCTGTACACGCCCCGGAGGACGGTGTTGCTGGACCAGCTGCCGACAACCAAGGTCGGCAAGGTGGACAAGAAGGCGCTGCGTGCCACGTGGACGAACACAGCCCTGGACACGCCGTAGTGGCCGCTGCTGCCGTAGGCACGGATCCCCTGCTGGGGAGCGGATGTTGACGAAGAAGCTACCTGGTGCCGCACGCCTCGGCGCCTGCCGGGCATGTGAGACATGGGCGCTTCACTGAAGATCCGGACGACGTTGGATGGCCAGGGCGTTGCGGGTTTCGGCGGCAGTAGTGACGACCCTGGCTTCAACCGGACGCCCAGGGCGTGCGGCGTATCGCCGTCGGAGCTGCACCCTGCCGGAAGCCCTGGCCTCCGCCTCGCATGACGACTTGGCCGAAGCCGCCCGGGCATGGTCCGAGACCGACGAGCTTCACGGGATCACCGCCGACTCGGGTCCGACGCCTTCGTCACTCAGCGCGGCAAGACAGGCGCCGCGCTCGCGGCCGTCTCGGCTCCAAGGCCCTGGACTCAGCACCGGAGCGCGTCCGGGTCGCGCCTTTCCCTACCGGACCCGCCGATGCAGACGCGAAGGGCCCGTGCCGCTGTATGCGGCAAGGGCCCTGTCGAGTTCGCGGACGAGGGGTTGTCGAACGACCTGACTACCCGTCAAGCGCCGTGATTCTGGGCGTGCTTGAGGGTGCGGAGGATCAGCCACTGGTCGCCCCACGCCATCGCCGTACCGATGACCGCCATCACGATGCCGAGCGTGAGCTGCCCGGTCGCCGCGCCCAGCGCCAGACCGGCGACACCGAGCCCGTACCGGATGACAAACCGGACGGCCAGGAGACCGATCGCCAGGAACCGGGTCCGCTTGTTCTTCCACAGCGCCTTCATGTAGCGGATCCGGGCCCGCAGGACCGTGAACGCCAGCACGATCTGCACGATCGCAACCACCGGAATCAGCGCATACAGAACCGGGTAAGCGCGGGCGATGTCGAAGATCCCCGCGAAGAGCCCCACCAGCGGGAAGTACCAGTTCGGCAGACCCTTGAGGCCCACTCCCTCGGCCTGGACCGGGGCCTCGACCTCGGTGTTGATCTGAACCGGCTTCTCCATCACAACCGTGGCACTCATGGCGTTCCCCTCACGTCTTCCGAATATCCGCCGACCCCTTGCCGACATCACTGATGCTCCCGTCCGGGGCAGGGCCCGCGGCAGAGCGAAGAATCCCGACTCCCGCGGGACAAATGTCATGGGGGGCCACGCGCAGGTCAGCCGGCCGTCGCACCGTCGTCGAGGTGAAGTAGCGTCAGGTACATGACCATGCCACCTCCGTCACCTCAGTCAGGTCCCTACGCTCCGCAGCCCCAAGGCCCGTACGGCACCCCGCCGCCCGGAGCGCCGGCACCCGGCCCCTACGGGTACGGTGCGCAGCAGTCCTGGCCGCAGCAGCAGTACCCCCAACAGGGGTTCCCTCAGCAGCCGTTCGGGCAGCAGCAGGGCTGGGGAATGCCGCCGATGGGGCCGCCTGCGCCGCGCAAGAGCCGGGCCGGTCTGGTGATCGGCGTCATCGCGGTCGTGCTGGTGGTACTTGGCGGTCTGGGATTCGCCGCGAGCAGGCTCGCTGGGGTGGCCAGCGGCTTCCCCGAAGCCGAGTACCGACTCGACGTGCCGGCCACGCTCCTGAACGGCCAGTACACACTGGCACAGGACATGTCCGAGCGCGGCAGGGAGAGCCTCAAGGGTGCCTCGCAGGCGGAGATCCGCGACCCCCAGTCGGCCGCGGGCCAGTACTCGGGAGCCAAGGGTGACGGCACATCAATAGTCCTGTCCGGCATCTACGGCAGGGTGAAGGCACCGGAACGGCAGCGCGGCAGCATGCTGCGGGGCGCGAGGGGAGTCGACGGCGTCACCATCGTGACGCCACCCAGGGACGTCACCCCCGCGGGCTCGGACGTCAAGATCTTCTGCCAGGTGCTGACCAAGTCGCAGGGCGTACTCAGCGTCACCTTCCCGATGTGCGCCTGGGGCGACAGCAACACCGTGGCAAGTCTCGGGGTCGTCAGCCCCGCATCAGCCGGGCAGAAAACCGCCGACGTAGATGTCAACGGGGCCGCCGAACTGACCGCCAAAGTACGCGCCGAGGTCCGCAAGCCCATCGGCTCAGCATCCACTCTCCACGAACTCCACTGAGTAGCCCTTCCAGCCGGAGCCCACTCCCGGCGTCAGTCCCCCACGTCGATCCCGACCGTGAAGCGGCGGCACACAACGCGATCGCGACGGACTGGACGACGAACACGGCTAGGGCGTCGGCGGTGTTTCTGGGAAGACACATGCGTTCCTGATCGTTGAACGCGATGTCACGGTCGAGGCTTCGTCGTCCGGCGCGTGGCCGCCCAAGGTCTGTCCGAACGACTCCGAACGACGAAGTGCGGTGATCACGTGATGAAGGCTGTGCGGTTCCACGAGTACGGCGGGATCGATGTGCTGCGGGTGGAAGAGGTGGAGCGGCCGGTGCCCGGCGCCGCGCAGGTGCTGGTCGAGGTCCGCGCGGCCGGGATCCAGCCCGGCGAGGTGAACATCCGCACGGGCGCGCTGCACGAACGCTGGCCGGCGACGTTCCCCTCCGGGCAGGGCAGCGATCTGGCCGGCGTCGTGGTGGAGGTCGGTTCGCGGGTGCGCGGCTTCGCGGTGGGCGATGAGGTCTTGGGCTTCACCCATAACAGGGCGAGCCATGCGGAGTTCGTCGTGGTCGACGACGTGAACCTGGTTTCCCGCCCAGCGGGGCTGTCCTGGGACGTGGCAGGGTCGTTGTACGTGGCGGGCACGACCGCATACGCCACCGTGTTCGCGGTGGACCCCCAACCGGCCGACACCGTGGTCGTGTCCGGCGCGGCGGGCGGCGTCGGGTCTCTTGCCGTGCAGCTCGCGCGGCGGCGTGGCGCCACGGTGATCGGGCTGGCGAGCGAGCTGAACCACGCCTGGTTGAAGGAGCGCGGTGTCGTCCCGGTCGAGTACGGGGACGGCGTGGCCGATCGGATCCGGCAGGCTTCCGGCGGCAACGTCGACGCGTTCATCGACACGTTCGGTGACGGCTACGTGGATCTGGCCGTGGAGCTGGGCGTGTGGCCCGAGCGGATCAACACCATCAGCGATTGGCAGGCCGCGGCCAGGGTCGGTGCGCGGACCTACGGAGAAGGATCGGCGGCGTGCGCGGTCGTGCTCGGCGAACTCGCCCGGCTCGCCGCGCGCGGGCAGTTGGAGGTGCCGATCGCCCGAACCTACCCGCTGGAACGGGTGCGAGACGCGTTCCGCGAGCTGGAACGGCGGCACACCCACGGCAAGATCGTGCTCCGCCCGTAGCCACGGCTGTCCTGGGTGACCATCGAGCAGCCACCCAGGACCCGCCCGCCCCGACAGCCGTGCCGCGCTCAACGCCCCCGGCTCGCCCTGTGAGACGGCGCTGATGTGCGGGCCTCGGGGTAGCTGCCCCGAGGCCCAGACGATGTTGCGGTCCTCGCCGCGCCCAGGCGACGGGTCGCCCAAAAGGACGGTCCGTGAGGGCCGGGGGGCGGTCATCCGCCGAGGGCCTCGGTCATCGTGTCGAGGTCGGCCAGGAGCGCCGTCATCCGCCGCGCGGGGATGTTCTGGATCATGCGTTGTTCGATGGCGTAGACGACGCCGCGGGCGGCGCGCAGACGCCGCTGCCCGGCCGCGGTGAGGTGGATGGGCAGGGCCCGGCCGTGGTCGGTGCTGGTGGCCTGGGTGATCAGGCCGGCGTCCTTGAGACCGCGCAGAACGACGTTGGCCGATTGTCGGGTGACGAAGGTGCCCCGGGCGAGGTCGGCGTTGGACAGGCCGGGCTGTTCATCGAGGAGTTCCAGGCAGGAGTACTGCGGGACGGTGAGGTCATGCTCGCGCAGAGCCTTGTCCATGGCGCCGCGCAAGGCAGCCGAAGCCTTCTTGAGGCGGTATCCCACATGTTCGGTGATGTCTTTCGCTGGATGGGGCGCAGACACTGACGCACGATCTTCCATGTCAGCATTTTGACACACACGGAAGTGACGTCTACCTTCTCTTATGTCAAAGCTCTGACATACAAGTTGTTGCGACCATCCTCTGGAGTCACCATGACCGCCACCGTCGAAGGCCCCGATTTCGTCGCCCTGCAGGTGAGGGACGTACCGGCTGCGGCCGCGTTCTTCGAGGAGAAGCTCGGACTGCGCCGGGACCCCAATGGGCCGGCCCACGCGGTCGTCTTCGCCACCACCCCGATCCCGTTCGCCGTGCGTGAGCCGCTGCCCGACGTCGATCTGGACGCCGTCGCACGTCCCGGTCTCGGTGTGGCGCTGTGGCTGCGCAGCACCGACGCCCCGGCGCTGCGCGAGCAGCTCCTCGCGGCCGGCACTCAGGGCGTCACCCCGCTCCAGGACAGCCCGTTCGGGCCGACGTTCTCCTTCACCGGCCCCGAGGGCTACCGGCTCACCGTGCACGGAGGCTGACCGGGAAGGCCGTCGCCCTCACCCTGGGGCCCATTCTCACTCGCGGCGGCCTGCGCTCTCCCAAGGCTTCACCGCCGTCCCCTACCGGCAGGACCGTGAGGGGTGCTGCGCCTGGCGTCTTCCTCGGCCGGCGGCGAGGGCACTGCCACCGCCGCCGGTCCGGCAGTGAACAGGGGGGCAGGGGCCGGGCCCCGGGACAGGCGCGGAACCCCGGCTCCTCCACCCACACTCCCCGCCACCACGCTTGAGCCAAGCCGGTCGGTGACAGACCCCGGCCGGCTGAGTCCGACGTCACAGGACGAAACGGGCCCGCCGGCTGACAGATCCACGGCGAACGGGAAAGATCAAGCCTCATGAACCCCACGGAGACATCCCATCCACCGATCTACCAGCGCCTGGTCCGCGAACGCGGCGACGTCCTGACCGAGACCCGGACGGTGGCCGAGCAGACTCAGCACGAGGCGCGACAGGCACTGGACTGGAGCGAGGTGCGTCGTGCCCAGAGAAACAGGGAAGAGGGCTCGTTCTCCGCGTTCGACTGAGGGGCGAGCGGCCCGGGCCACCAGCCGCCCATCGGGCCGTCTCAGCTTTCCAATCGTTCCGGCTTGTTCCGGCTTGTTCCGGCTTGTTCCGGCTTGTTCCGGCTTGTTCCGGCTTGTTCCGGTTGGACAGCAGGCGCCTCGTCCTCGGCGGACAGGGGTGGCCGCGGCTCCGGTCGTACTTGAATCGCCGGGAGCGCATGCTGGAGACAGCAGGGGGGCGCCTGGAGGTGGTGTGCCATGTCCACGCTCGTCGGATGGCATGTGGAGCTGGAGTTCTCCGAACAGGGGAACCGCACCGGCGCGGTGGCCCTGATCAGGCTTGCCGACGGCTCCGAGATCAAGGCACGTGGCTACGCCATGCGCCACCCCGCCGACCCGGATCAGCTACGGGTCGGAGAAGAGATCGCGGGTGCACGTGCGCTCATGGATCTCGCGTCGCAGCTGTTGCAGAAGGCACATACCGAGATCGACGAGGCCTCGGGCAGACACTCCCGCCCGCTGGCGCACTGACCGACCGGCCCCCACCGACCCACGTCGGATCACGGGGAGATCGGGCAGCCATCATCCGGCCTGCCCTCGGCGTCGCCGTCGTCCGGACGGCTCCGCCCACTGCGGCGGAAGCGCCTCACTCCGTACGGGCCGGTCGCCGCTGCCGGGTGCTCTGCGGCACCCTGCGCATCCGTCGAGCCGTCGCCAGAGCGGTCGGCCCCGCCACAAACACGGCGCAGCAGGCGGGCGGGACCCGGGGCAGCGTGCGGTGCCCAGGCTGTCAACTGCCTTAGCAGATCGGCACGTTGCATAGCGGCCATGCAGGTTGGGCGAGTAGATGAAGGTGTCCCCCGGGGCACACGGGTGTACTCCGACGGCCGAATGCCGTGGTGAGGGCGTTACGCCATGCGGCGCAGTCAGGCGTGCGCACCGGGCTCATCGCGGTTGGGCTGTCGGGCATGGGCTACGACATAGAGAGCCCGCGCCAAGCGGGCAGCACACGACGTGACGTACTCAGCATCGCGGCAGCCGTCCTGGCCGGCGGCGCCTTCACCGCGGCAGGACCCATGGCGCACGCCGTCGCGGAGCCAGACGGCTGCTGCGACGCCGACTTCGACGAGGACTTCGAGGCGGCGCTCGCCGAGGCGGACGCAGAGGTCCCGGACGCCCGCGTCCTCGCCCCGGAAGGGCCTCCACGCCAGTTCGCCCTGCCGCTCCGCCGGCGCTACCGCGTGACCGCGCGCTACGGAGTCCGCGGTGACTGGCTCGGCGGCCACCACACCGGCATCGACCTCGCCGTGCCGAAGGGAACCCCGGTGTACGCCGTCGGCGCGGGCACAGTGGTCCTCGCGCGCTGGTCCGGGGCGTACGGCAACGCGGTGACGGTGCGCCTGCCGGACGGCCACTACGCGGTGTACGGGCACCTCTCCCACATCGCCGTACGCCAAGGCGCCCGCATCGGCACCGGCAATCGGCTCGGCAACAGTGGAGCAACCGGCCGCGCGACAGGACCCCACCTTCACCTGGAGATCCGGGCCCGGCGCGGGTACGGGTCGGACATTAATCCGGTCACCTATCTGGCGAGGAGAGGGGTCCGGCTCCAGTAGTGCGGGCACACCGGACACACGTCAGAGGACTACGCGCTGGTGGGCGATACGCCGCCGGAACTCGTCGCCCAAGTCGCGATGGGCGCCGGGTCGTTCACAGCCGCCCCGGGGACGCCATCACCCATCCGTGTACATGTGATTCCTGACGGTATGGATGCCAGGCGGCCGGGAAGAGTGTCCCGTATCCACCCATAGGAGAGCTCTATGCGAGTACATTCCACTTTCACCGCTGTTGCCCTGGCTACTGTCACCGTCCTGGCCACTGCGGCAACAGCCGCCGCCGACGGCGAACCCCACGGCATCATCACCCAGACCGTTGGCAGCGGCGGGGGTTCCAACCAGGTGGGTCCCCTCGGGGGCGGCAATTGGGGCAATGGGAACTGGAACCGCTCGCCCGCCTTTACCCCCACGACCACGGAGTGAGCGCCCACCCCTGAAATCCAGCGCCGAGCACTTCGTACAGGCCTGTCCGAGCCTGTTCGGTGAACTGCGCGAGAAGCGCCAGATCGGCCCCTGAACGGGGGGACGTTGGCGGTCGGACGCCGAGAGCCTGCGTCTGATCCGGACGGGTTTCAGACACAGGCTCTTACGGCTTCCCGCGCCCACCATGGTGACTGGGCGCGATGGTGGCTGGGCGCGGCCGGTCAGCTCTGGACAGCGGCCGCGGCGGCGAGCTGCTCACCTCTGCGGCGCGACCGCTTGCCGTACAGGGTGGTCCACACGACGAGGGCGCCGAGAACGCCGTAGATCATGAACGGGCTGAGGGTCACCATGGTGTCCGTACTCAGCGCGTACGCGAGCCCGATCCGGGTCACGGCCTCCAGGCAGTAGGCCACACCCCAGACCGTTGTCATGGTGATGACGGTCTTACGGAATCCTTCGAACTGCCACAGGCCGTTCCACCAGGCGGCGCCCGCGGCTGTGCCGTCGGTCGCGAACTTGCGGCCGAAGTAGAACATCAGCGGGCGTGGAGCCAGCAGCGTCGCCAGACACAGGAGCCCGAACAGCCCCGTGACGGCGGAGTCCTTGAGCAGCAGGGCTCGGGCCGAGTGCGCCCCCACGAGCGACACCACGGCCGTGATCACCAGGAACACCATGGTGACGATGGCGAACTCGTCGAGACGGCGGCGCCACACGAGGTGGAAGACACTGTCGAGCACCGGCCAGGCACTCCCCGCCAGGAGCGCGGTGAACTCGCTCCAGCCGTGGTCGTGGAGTGTGTTGTACGTGAGGATCGGAGCAACCACATTGAGGGCGATGGTGAGGACCCAGCCGACCGCGGCGGCGCCCCCGGACCGGGCCGGCGGCATCGGGCGCTCATCGGCGGGAGCTCCTCCTGCGTTTGACGCGCTCCGCGCGCCCTGCATGTTTCTAGACGTGTTTGTGGTGGGTTGAGCGGGCACGGTTCCCCCTGAAGGTGCCTGACAAGCGCGGCAGCATGAACGTAATACAGGCCCGCAGTAAGGAACTTCAGGCCTGCGGACCGAATGATCACCGACCTTGGACGGAATGGCTAATTCCGGCCTTGCCGTGCGCTTGAAAACGGCGCCCTCAGGAGCTCGCGCCCGGCTCAAGGCCAGGTTCCGCACTAGGGCGACGTCGCGAGCGCCGTAGTGCGCACCATGCCGTTTGCGCCCCGCTCGCGCAGGAGTGTCCCAGGCGCCGCGCGCTTCGTTGCTCTGTTGCGCACTGCCGCGTTGCCCAGTTGCACCCCTCAGCGTTTCCCTACCGTAGGCCTCAATCTAAGGAAGTCCCGACATGCCCCGTCCTGCCCATATCGCCATGATCGGCACGCCTATGGTCGGCCATGTGCTGCCCAGCCTGGAGATCATCCGTGAGCTGGTGGCCCGCGGCCATCGCGTGACGTACGCCAACGCCGACCACGTGGCCGATCTGATCAAGGACACCGGTGCCGAGATGGTCCGCTTGACCTCCACGCTGCCGGTCGCCGACAGCGACTGGCCGCAGGACCCGATCGCCGCCGCCTCCCTCTTCCTCGACGAAGCGATGGCCGTACTGCCACAGCTGCACGCCGCGTACGACGACGCCCCGGCCGACCTCTATCTCTACGACATCGGCGCGTACGCGGCCCGCGCGCTGGCCGAGGCGCAGGGCCGCGACATCGTCCAGCTGTCGCCGACGCACGTGGCGTGGGAGGGAGCCCAGGAGGAGGTCGGGGCGGCGTTTGCCGGGCTGCCCGGAGGTCCCGCCTACCGGGCACGGTTCGCTGCTTGGCTGGACCGGTGCGGTGCGGTGACCACGAACGTGGAAGAGTTCACGGGTCGGCCGCCGCGGGCGCTGGCCATGATCCCGCGAGCCATGCAGCCGTATGCGGACCGGGTCGACGCCGATGCGGTGTCGTTCGTCGGCCCGTGCTTCGGCGTCGGCGAGGAGCAGGGCGGCTGGACACGGCCGGCCGGTGCGGAGAAGGTGCTGCTGGTGTCGCTGTTCGGCTCGGTTTACCCCGGGCCGCAGGAGCTCTACCAGCAGTGCGTCGCGGCCTTCGCGGATCTTCCGGACTGGCGTGTGGTGCTCCAGATCGGCAGTGGCAGCGACCCGGCCGAGCTGGGGGAACGTATTCCTCCCAACTTCGAAGTGCGGCCGTGGACAGCACCGCTGCCGATCCTTGAGCAGGCGGACGCCTGTGTCACGCACACCGGCATCGGCACCAGCAGTGAGTGCCTGTACGCAGGCGTGCCGGTGATCGCGGTGCCGCACGGCCCCGAGCAGTGCTTCTACGCCGACCGGCTGGTCGAACTGGGCGTTGCCCGCCGGATCGACACCGCGAACGTCACGGCGGCGGCACTGCGTACGGCCCTGATGGAACTCATCGGCGATCCGCAGGTCGCCGCCAGTTCGGCATGGCTGTGGGCCGAGGTGCGCGCCGAGGGCGGCACCCGCCGCGCCGCGGATCTGATCGAGGAGCAGCTGGTGGAGGAGCGAGTGGGCTCATAACGCGAGTGGGCTCGACATCGAGCTGAACTCCTCGCCAGAGGTGGGTACTTACCTCGGTGGCCCTCAGCGATTCGAGGCGTACGGCGCCGAGCAGTGGTTCGGCGTGTGGTCTTCGATCACGCCGCGCGCATGAGTTCGTGCCCGGCAGCACAACAGATCCCGGTTTCCGGCCGGCCGTGCGGCATCAAGGTGGTCGCGTGGACGTATGGGTGAAGCCGCCGGACGGCACCGGCTACGACGCTCCGCACGCGGCTAGCGCGGTTCGCGCCAGCCCACGCAGCCAGGCGTGGGCGTGGTCGGTGTCGTAGCGCTGATGCCACGACAGGTATATCGGTGCCGACGGCAGTTCGAGCGGGAGGGGGAGCACGACCAGGCCGAGGTCGGCGACCGCTGACCGCGTGGTGGCTTCGGGGACGCTGATCAGGAGATCGGAGTCGCGCGCGAACTCCAGCGCGGCCGCTTCCGTGGGCGCGGTCGCCACCACGCGGCGGGTGAGGCCGAGCCGCGCGAGGGCGTCGTCGAGGCCGTTGCCGAGGTTTCCACGTCGCGAGACGTTGACGTGCTCGGCGGCGGCGTACCGCTTCGCGGTGACGGTCCGGACGCGGGTGAGGGGGTGCCCCTGCCTCACGACGATGACGAGGGGGGTCTCGCCCACGTTCTCGGCACGTATGTCCGGTGCGCTCGGGGGGTTGGCGTTCGCCTCCAGGTCGACCTCGGCGCGCCGCAACTCGGGGGTGTCGACGCTCGATTCCGCGACAAAGCGCAATCGCACGCCCGGCGCCGGTCCGCGCACGGCCGCGAGCAGCGCGGGGCCGCTCAAGGCGACCAGGGAATCGTGCCAGCGGAGTGTGAAAGTGCGCTCCAACGTTGCGAGATCGAGTTCACGGCTCGGTGCCAGCACCCCCTGGACCTGGTGCAGCAGCTCGTGCACCTGTTCCCGGACGGCGATCGCATACGGCGTCGGGGTCATCGTGCGGCCGGTGCGCACCAGGATCTGATCCCCGGTCGTACGCCGGATTCGGCCCAGACTCCGGCTCATCGCGGGGGCAGTGACGTGCAGGCGCGCGGCGGCCCCGGCCACACTTCCCTCCTCAAGGAGCGCGTCGAGCGCGGTGAGCAGGTTCAAATCCAATTGCATGTGAGTAATCCTAGCCGTGCTTTACATGCATTTGAAGTTAACGAAGGGGTGGCTTACCTTCGAGAGGAGAGCGCAAGACGGAACGCACAGCTTGGCTCGACCAGCCTCATCACCCCTTCCTCACGCGGGAGTTCACCATGTCCGAAACGCCTCAGACCCCTGACGTCGCCGCCTCCGACGCGGACCTGCTCGACCAGACCGCGATCGCGGTGCGCGCGGCCGGTTCGGCGCTGCGTGAGCGCTTCGGCGACGTGGTCCGCTACCAGACCCGCGAAGAGCTAATGCGCGCGCTCGCCGTCAACGACGACACGGCCCTCGACATCCTGCGCCCCCGCCTCACGCAACTGCGCCCGGACGCCGGGTGGGTGGAGGACGAGCTGGACGGCGGGGCGCTGCCGCCCGGCGAATGGTGGGTCGTGGATCCGGCCGAAGGCAACGTCAATCACCTGCACGCCCTGCCCGAATGGGCGGTGACCGCCACCCTCGTACGCGACAACCAGCCGGTGCTCACCGCGGTCCACCTGCCGTTGACCGGCGAGACCTACACCGCGCTCACCGGCGCGGGCGCCCACCTCGACGGCCGGCCGCTGCACGTCTCCCCCACCGCGGACCTCGGCCTGGGCATCGTGGCCACCAGCCAGGCCCGGCCGGACGAGGACGAGAAGGTCGTGAGGCGCGTCGGTTCCTCGATCACCGCGATGCTTTTCGACGCGCTCGTCGTCCGCACCGCCGTGCCCGCGACCCTCCACCTGACCAACGTGGCCGCCGGCCGGATCGATGCCTTCTGGCAGTTCTCCGGCGCCCGCGCGGACCTGCTGCCCGGGGCGCTGCTCGTCACCGAGGCCGGCGGACGGATCTCCGACGCCGAGGGCCGCCCCTGGACCCCGCAGAGCGAGAGCTTCCTGGCCGCCGCGCCCGGCGTCCACGCCGAGGCCGTCACCACGCTCTCACGCTGACCGCGCACCACCCCACCCGCACCCACGAGAAGGACCACATCATCATGACCACGATCGCAGTTCTCGGAAACGGCCGCGTCGGCGGCAACCTGGCCACAGCCCTCATACGGGCGGGACATGAGGTGACCGTGGCGGACCGCGCGCCGGGCGCCGCCGCGGACGCTGCCCGGACAGCCCGGATCGTCATCAACGCCACCCCGGGCGCCGGCTCGCTGGACCGGCTCGTCGCCCTGCGCGGGGAACTGCGCGACAAGATCCTCATCGATGTGTCCAACGCCACCGTCGACGGACCGGACGGACTGCCCGGCGACCTGATCTACCCCGGCTCAAGCCTCGCCGAACAACTCCAGGAAGCGCTCCCCGAAACGCGCGTCGTCAAGACACTCAACACCATGCTCTTCCCCGTGATGACCGCGCCGGCCACGCTCGCCCAGGCACCCGACGCCTTCCTCTCCGGCGAGGACCCGCAGGCCAAGCAGACCGTCCGTGACCTGCTCACCGACCTCGGCTGGCGCAAGGAGTGGATCACTGATCTCGGCGGGATCCAGACCGCCCGCGCCACGGAGGCCGCGATACTGTTCGTACCGCATGTGATGCGGTCCAGCGGATTCGCACCCTTCGCGATCTCGATCGCCCGCTGATCCGCACACAGTGCGCCGCCCGGGGCTCCCTGTCCATGGCGCCGAGCCGTGCCGAGGCCGAGTGGGCGGCTGCCGCACGAACTCGACCCTGAGCCCGAGGTGTACGACCCGCACCTGGACGTCGACTTCAGCCCGCTCATGCGCGGTGATCAGCCGTTTTGAACCGCGGATGCGCGATCCTCTCGACCGAGGTCACAACCCACCCCGCCCGTCTCGCCGGTGCCCGCTCGTGCATACGATCGGGGAGGGCATCCGGATGACGTGCTCAAGACACCTTTCGGGGCAAGTCTCGGAACACGTCTCGGGACACCTCTTACGTACACCGGTTACGTACACCGGCCTTACGTACGTTGGATGGGCACGAAAAGTCCGGCCCCACCGGACATGGCAAGACAACGCACAGCGAGGAGCACGGTATGGAGAAGCGGCAGGAGCCAGGGCGGCGGACGGTACTGGGCGCCGCGGCCCTCGGCGCCGGAGCGGCGGTGTTCGCCAGTGCGGGCCCGGCGAGCGCAGCCGGTACGGCGGCCCCGGAGCACCGGCGGACGCCCGCCGGGCGGCCCGCGGACCTGCCCGTGCCGTTCGTCATCGGTCACCGGGGCGCCAGCGGATACCGCCCGGAGCACACCTTCGGCTCCTACCAACTCGCCCTGGACATGGGCGCGGACGTCATCGAGGCGGGTGACCTCGTCCCCACCAAGGACGGGCACCTGGTCTGCCGGCACGAGCCCGACATCTCCGCCACCACCGATGTCGCCGACCACCACGAGTTCGCGGGCCGCAAGACCACCAAGACCGTGGACGGCAAGAAGATCACCGGGTGGTTCACCGAGGACTTCACCCTCAGCGAGCTGAAGACCCTGCGCGCCAACGAGCGCATCCCCGACGTTCGTCAGCACAACACCCTGTACAACGGCCGCTGGGAAGTACCCACTTTCGAAGAGGTCCTCCAGTGGGCCGAGCGCGAGGGGCGCCGCCGCGGCCGTTCCGTATGGATCTTCCCCGAGACCAAGCATCCCACCTACTTCCGCAAGTTGGGCCTGGGCGTCGAGGAGCCGCTCGCCAAGCTGCTGCGCCGCTACGGCCGGCACACCGCGCACGCCCCGAACCTCCTGCAGTCCTTCGAACCCAGCAGCCTTCAGCGGCTCAGCGAACTGGGTGTGGAGTGCCCGAAGGTGGTCCTGGTCGACGAGCCGTCCGTCAAGCCCGCCGACTTCATCGAGTCGGGCGACCCCCGCACCACCGCCGACCTCCTCAAGCCCGAGGGGCTCAAGTGGATCGCCGGCTTCGCCCAGGGCATCGGCCCCTGGCTGCCGCAGATCATCGCGCAGGACGACAAGGGCAGACTCGGCAAGCCCACCGCCCTCGTCCGCGACGCGCACGCCGCGGGACTGTTCCTCACCCCGTACACCGTGCGGAACGAGAACAGCTTCCTGCCGTTGGACTTCCGCGTCGGCACGAACCCGGGTGACTACGGCAACTCGCTCGCGTACTTCGAGGCGCTCTTCGCGACCGGCATCGACGGCCTGTTCTCCGACGACCCCGACACCGCGCTGCTGGCCGCCGAGGAGTTCCGCACCCACTGACCACCGACGCGCCCCGGACCGGCGCCCGCCCTGTGCCGTCGAAGTCCCGCGCGAGCCCTGCAATCACTGCCGCCGCAGCGCGCCGCCGTTGCGGGTCAGCGTGGACAGGCAGATCCACGCTGACCCGCAGAACACTCCGCCTTCCATGGTGCGAGCGCGTCGCGGACCAGGTACCGCAGGGCGGCCGGGACGGCCGGGGTCAGTGCCCGCGCGGCTGGTAGGCCATCGCCGTTCACTGTGATCGTCATGCCGACGCTGCGGCCCGTGCGCCACCCAGGTCCGAGTCGGCGCAAGGCTCCGGCGGCGGTCACCCTCATGGGTGATGAGGCGCGCCGTCGATACTCAACCAAGGCGTTATGTAAGTCGAGTGCGCCAGGATAGGGGACCAACGGGGTAACTCCAGCGCCGGCGGGAGAATTTGAACGCCTTCCTCCGGGAGCAAATGCTCACTGGGTATCAAATCCCGCCCCGGGGCGAAGGAGACGCGGTCTCATGCTGTCCCCTACCGGCTCTGAGAAACTTCCGTCACTGACCGGCTTGCGCTTCCTCCTGGCGGCCTGTGTCCTCATGGCCCATGCCTTGTCGGGTTCGGCACTCTTCAGCGAAAGACTGCAGGCCGTGCTTTCCGTCGCAGCGGCGCCCCTTGCCACCTCCGCGGTATCCGGGTTCTTTGTCCTCTCGGGCTTCGTACTTGCCTGGTCGTACCGGCCGGGGGAACGAGCCCAAGCCTTCTGGCGACGCCGCTTTTGGAAGATTTACCCCAACCATGCGCTGGGGTGGGTTCTGGGCGCGATCTTCTTCGTGGTCGCGACCGCCCCCAGCCCCATGGCGGTCGATGGCAGCGCAACCGTGCTGGGCGGGGCAGCAGAGTTGCTCCTGATGAAGGTCTGGGTGCCCGTTCCGGAAGCATTCAACGGCTTCAACGACCCGTCCTGGTCTGTTTGTTGCGAGGCCTTCTTCTACCTGCTCTTCCCGGTACTGATTCCTGTCGTCCGCCGCTTGACCCGGACCGGGCTGCGTCGCGCGTGGCTGGCTCTTTCCTGTGCGATCCTCACCTTCCCCGCACTGGCGATGGGGCTCGGCGGACGAACGCTCCCGGGCTGGCCACTCGGCCTGAACACGCTCTGGTTCGCCTACGTCTTCCCGCCCGTGCGGTTGACGGAGTTCTTGCTCGGAATCGTCACTGCGCGCCTCGTCCAGGAGGGCGCCTGGTCACAGTTGAACGCGCCGACCCGTATCGGAGCCTTGGCGACGGTACTCGCCGCAACTCCATTCCTTCCTCTGACATATTGCCTCGGAGCCAGCTATGCCGTGCCCTTCTCCTTGATCATTGCCGGGCTGACGGTACGCGATGTCCAAGGCCGGAGCCGGTTACTCGCCCGGCCGGCCGTGGTCGCGCTGGGGGAAGCTTCGTATGCGCTGTACATCGTTCACTTTCCCTTGTTCATGTCCGCCCGGCAGGCCGTCGGCGTCAATCACCGGTTCGCGGTACTGAACGGCTTCCTGTTTGCAGCAGGGCTGATGGTGGCGGCGCAAGCGGTGGCTCTACTGGTCCACCGGCGGTACGAACGACCAATCCAGGCACGCTTTGCTCGCAGCACCCGCGCCGTGGCCCCAGCCGCCTTGAGCACAGGCCGCCTTGAGTACAACACGGCGCCTGTATCCGACTGAGGTTGACTCTTAATACGCCGTATTCCTATGGGCGGCCATAGGGACGGTACTGATCGCACAGGATCCCTGGTCAAGTGATCTCGGCTGGGCGATCTCGGTCGGGTGGATGCATGAGAGCACGGCCTCTTGGTGGCTCGGGGTTGCGGTGCCATCGAATACCCCGGAGGCCCTGTTGTCCAATCCTTGCCGGTTATCCCGGCTTGCCTGTGGCCCCGGCTTGCGTGACGACGGCCCTCTCGACATACAACTCCCGTGTATCGGCGTGCGATTACCTCACGCCGATGGTTCGGGAACACGGTCGATCCGGCCGCAGAGGGGGCGGCGAGAAACGCGGCTCAGCCTGCGATGGTGCACTGCTCTGCTCCTCGTCGGCGCCTGGGCCGGCCACCTCGGCCTGGGCTCCGCCGTCGTGACGGCCTGCCGCCGACGACTCCCCCGCTGGCCCGGCTCAGTCCTGTGCGACTCCGCCGAGGCTCGGCGCGGGGGATGCTTCGATCCCCTGCAAGGAAAGGCGAGTTGGGGTACCAGGGCGTTCGGCTCGGCGTGCAGAACGTGGCTGGGGCAGCGGATGGCGTCGCCCCCGGGCGGCATCCCGGTGTCCTTGCGACAGCGGATGATGACGCTGGTTCGCCGCAGATGCGGAGGCATCGCGCGGGCGCGGCCGCGAAGGCATGCTCGCAGACCTCGCGGACGGACGCGATGAGCATGTTGACCCGCGTCTTCGCCGATGTGAGGGGTTTGATGAGGGCGGCTTCACAGCCGACGATGACCACCGGGTTGCCCGGGTCGTCGTCCAGAACGACGAAGCCGAGGCCACCGCTGCGTACCCGCAGGTAGGCGCCCGCCCCGATCCGGCGGGATGTGCCGGTGCTTGAGCCCCTGCATCACCAGTGCGGTGGTCCATGGCCGCAACCCGGCCGCCCGGCCGCCGGTCATGCTCGGCCGGAGGGAGCGGGGACGGTAGGCAGGCAGCTAGATAGGTGCGCAGCCGATACAGTTCCAGCCACGCTGCCTCGCCACAGAGCGAGTACTCGATGGGTCCCGGTGCCGAGACAGCGGCTCGGCACCGGGACCGCCAGTCCTTACTTCTCGAAGGCGGCGTTGTTGCAACCCATGCTGGAGCCCAGCTTGTTCTGCTGTGCGCCCGCGCTGCCCTCGCCGTTGAGCGCACCCCCCAGTACGCCGTTGAGGACGCCGACCGCGCCGAGGACGTCGATGTTCAGGTCGTGCGACCGGCATTGGGTGCCCTGGGAGACGTTGAAAACGTCACCCTTCCTGCCGTCTTCCCCATTGCCGGAGAAGGAGTTCGTCCCGCCCCGGCTCCCACCATGGGCGTCCGCGGTGCCCGCGCCGAGGAGGCCAACGCTGCCCAGGACAGCGATCACAACGGCGGCCTTACGAAGCTTGCGCAATTTCATCTCCGGTAGGTCGAACGGAAGCGACCAGAAGTTGATCGACTTCGTACGACCACGAAAACTAATGCGGAATATGACCCAACTCGTCAGTGACACGCCGAATTTCGCCCCTGCGAATGGATCAGGGCGAGCCGCGACCGTTCTGCGGAACGAGAGTCGCGCCATCTCGACAATCACACAGTTCGCGCTCAACAGCTCAGCGAGGCTGGCGTTTTCGATGAGGATGCCGAACTGGAAACTCGGAGCTCGTCGACGCGACGCGACCTCCACCGTGAACGTGAGTTGCACGGCGGCGGCCTGGTGGCGGAATGGCGGCGCCCCCTCGCTGCCTGCCGGTTCGGTGTAGTTACGGTAGGGGAGCACGAGCACGGAGGGGTGAGAGATGGGTTTTCGTAAGGCGAAACTGACGGCCGACATGCTGCCGGTGGTCGACTGGCGTAGCGTCGACGAGTTCACGATCAGTGAATGATTCAAGACCTCCGGACGCGATGCCGCGCGGGACGTGTGGGCCATCCGCACGCCGCATCAGATCGGCAAGAAAGTGGCGTACGCGCCCTGCGCGTTCTTCGGCACCCCTACATTCGCGCACGGCCCCCAGCGGCTCTTCGAAGACCGCGAAGCCAGGCGCATCCTGCTCACCGTCGAGCCCCGGCAGGAGATCGACGCCTCACCCCCGCACTCATGCACAACCCTCGGCTGCTGCTCCTCGACGAGCCCTACCGGGGTTTCGACTGGGAGACGTATCCGAGGTTCTGGGACCTCGCCAAATCGCTGCGGGAGAGTGGCTGTTCGGTCCTGGTGGTTTCCCACCTCGCCTATGACACCGACCGCCTCGATGCCGTGCCCCATGAGTCACCCACCCCGCGACACCGATCTGCTTCGGAGGGGGGTCAGTCGGTGAACCCGTCCTTCACGGCGTCGAAGACGGGACGGTAGGTGGCCCACTGAGCGTCCGGCGCCGACAGGTAGATGTCGTACTCCCGGCCGCCCGCCGTGCCGTATCCGAGGTCGATGGCGTGGAAGGTACGGGCGCGACCTTGGAAGGTGAATTCCCACACCGCGGCCGGCTTGCCCTTGAACGTGGTCTTCTGCATCCGCAGCCTGCGGTACGTGGCGTAGTTGGCCTGGGTGTTCGTCTCGATGTCCTTGAAGTGTTCGACGGGGTGCGAGCCGGCCGGGTCCACCATGCCGATGGTGATGCCGGCCAGGCCGGCCGGGTCGGTGTAGGTGACCTCGCCGCCCGCACCCGTCTTCGGCTTCGGCTTCCAGTCGTCCGGTATGGGGAAGGAGACGCCGAGCTGCTCGTCGCGTACCAGCCGGTAGCCGTCGGGTATGGGCGAGGGCGTGGCCGACGGGCTGGGTGTGGTGCTGGGCTTCCGCCCGTCGAGATCAGCGTTGCCGCGCTGCGACGACACGTAGAGCGCGCCGGCCGCGGTGGCTGCGACCAGGGCGATCGCCGCAGCCACGAGGAGGCGGCGGCCTCGTTTCCGGCCCCGGCCGCCCCGTTCCGGCGGCGCAGGCGGGATCGGCCGCGTCGGGGACGTCCCTGCCGTGTCCGGGTTGTCGTCGGGCCCGTCGTGGGTGGCGGTCGGCTGCGTGGCGGTCGGGCCGCCGGACCAGGTGGCCAGCAGCGCGCGTTCCGTCTCCTCCGCCGTGGGCCGGTCCTCGGGGTCCTTCGAGAGGAGGAGCCCGATGAGCGGTTCCAGCGGGCCGGCCTGCCGCATCGGCTCCAGCGGGTCCACTGCGATCGCGTACGCCGTCTCCATGGCGGTGTCCCGGCGGTACGGCGGCCTCCCCTCGACCGCCTGGTACAGCGTCGCGCCCAGCGACCACAGGTCGGAGGCGGGGCCGGGCTGCCTGCCGCGGATCCGCTCCGGGGCCATGAAGTCGATGGAGCCGACCATCTCGCCGGTCTGTGTAAGCGTGGAGGTGCCGGCGGTGCGGGCGATGCCGAAGTCGGTCAGGACCACCCGGCCGTCGGCCCCGAGCAGGACGTTGCCGGGCTTGATGTCGCGGTGCAGGACACCGGCGGCGTGCGCGGCCCGGACGGCGGCGACCATCCCGAGGCCGATACGGGCCGCTTCCTCGGGCGGCAGGGTGTTTCCGCCCTTGAGGGCGTCACCGAGAGTGGGCGCGGCGACGTACTCCATGACGATGCACGGCCGCCCGTCGTCCTCGACGACGTCGTGCACGACGACCACATTGGGATGGACGACGCGGGCGGCGCTGCGCGCCTCGCGGCGGCTGCGCTCGTACAGCGTGGCGACCTCGTGGTCGGACAGGTGCGGCTGCGGATGGAGCTGCTTGAGTGCGACCTGACGGGCGAGCACCTCGTCCTCGGCCCGCCACACCGTGCCCATACCGCCGCGGCCGATGCGCTCGACCAGCCGGTACCGCCCGGTGACCAGCCGCCCTTCGTCCGACACAGCCCTGTCCTCCGTGTACTACGCCCCCATTCGTGTCATTCAGCCATGCACACTAACCGACCTCGGCAAATGGCTGGTGAACGGTCCGACAGCCGCAACACTCCACCTAGCCGCATACCCTCCGATACACGACATCCGGCATATCTGCCCCACCGCGCCTGCGTCAGCCCACCTCCCACCCCTGCCCATCCCGCACGGGCCCACACCCGCCGCATGGCTTGGGCCAGGCCGAGCCCGTGCCGCCGGAGGCCGACGGTCGGCGGCCGATGGCCGATGAGGAAGGGCCGGGAAGCCGCGTCGAGCCCGGGTTCCGAGAAGCGACGCATATTTGACCCCGAAGTCAAAAACGGTGTTACGGTAACGGCATGGGCAGGCCGAAGCAGTTCGATCCGGACGTGGCGGTGCAGCGCGCGATGGGCGTGTTCTGGCGCAAGGGGTACGCGGCGACGACACCTCAGGACCTCGTGGACGAGATCGGCATCGGCAAGGGCAGTCTGTACAACACGTTCGGCAGTAAGCACGCATTGTTCGAACGGGCGCTGGCACGCTACCGCGACTCACAGGCCGCCTGGCTGGAGGATCTCCTCGACCATCCCGGTTCAGCGAAGGACCGGCTGCGGGGCGCACTGGAGGCCCTGGTCGAGCTCGACCTGGGCGACCAGGACCGACGCGGCTGCATGGCGGTCAACACCGCCACCGAGCTGGCCCCCTCGGACGCCGGGACGGCCGGCACCGTGCGCAAGATGTTCGCACGTACGGAGAGCGCGTTCCGGGCAACCATCGAGGAAGGCCAGCGGGCGGGCGAGATCGACGGCGGACGCGACGCTGCGGCGCTGGCCGCCTGGTTGCTCGCGACGGTGATCGGCATGCGAGTCCTGGCCAAGACCGCCGAGGACGCCGCGCAACTGAGACGGGTCGTGGACGCCGCAATGGCGTCGCTGTAGTCAGCTGTCTCCATCGACGGCCGTCTCGACTGACGGCCATCCCGACTGACGGCCGACTCGACTGGCGGCTCAATTTTTTTCGCATTGATTTTGTACCTGTGATTCAAGAATCTGCAAGGAGTCTGTCATGGAACTCAACCTCGTCGGCAAGACGGCTGTCGTCACCGGGGCGAGCCGAGGTGTCGGCCTCGCGATCACCCGGCAGCTCGTCGCCGAGGGGGTCCGCGTTGTCGGCGCGGCCCGAACGATTACAGGGCTATCAGCCCCTTGTAGCGGCACGGGCCAGCCACCAGGACCGGGCGCCGAGCCGGCCGCCCGGTCCAGATCCTGGCCACGGGGTGCCCAAGCACAGGCACACCCCCCGCCTCACACCCCTCGCAGCCGGCCCCGGGCCGCGCCCCGACCGCTACCGCCCCCTGACGCTGGCCAGGACCGCGTCGACCTCGCGGGTGTCGGTCGGTTCAGGTGACTGGGTGATGCCGAGGAGGAAGGCCGACTGGTCGCTGCTCTCCACGACGATGGTGAGACGCATCCGACCCGCCCTCCCACTGTCGTCGCGCACGCTCAGCACCACCGTGTACGCGGGACGGCCGCTCACCGTCGTAGCCCTGGACTCCTCCACCGTCGACCTGCCGTCCGGGTAGAAGAACTCCGCGTTGGACCGCGCCGCTGCCTCCGTCCGTTGCCGCAGCACGGACTCCTCGACCGGCCTGCCCCGCCCGGCGAGCACAACGGCCCCGCCGTGGTCGTCGTGCCCCTCCGTGGCGATCGAGGAAGTGAAGGCCTTGATCAGGTCCTTGTCGTCGTTGCGCTTCCAGCCCTCGGGTACGGCGTACGAGAGACCCGCCGCCGCATCCGTCACACGCGGCCGCCCGGCCAGCGGGGAGCTGTCATCGTCCCGGGTCAGCCACCACTGCGCCGCCACGGCGAGAACCACCAGAATCAGCACGCCGACACCGCAGGCGATCCAGGCTCGCCGGGTGCGCCTCTGACCGGATGGGAGCGGAGGCGTCGACGGCAGGGGCGGCGGGCAGACGGAGGATGGTGTTGTCATGGACCCAGCGTCCGCCGCGCGGCCGGGAGCGGACCTGAGCGTTCGTACTCAACTCATGTACTCAGGTGCTCAGGTACTGAGTCACAACGTAGGGATACTCGGCTCTGCGGCAGCGGAGATGGACCGCTACGGTGCGTTCCGGCGGTGCCAAGCCCCTTCACGTGGGCTCGGAATCGGCGGACACCGCCGTCTCGCGTCGCGCCGCGCGAAGGGAAGGCGAAGCGTGGAAAGGGGAAGCGTGCAGGATTTGCCCGACTCGGCGACGGAGCCCGACGGCTCCGTGGTCGTACGCGTGCTCAGTTACAACATCCGCTCGATGCGCGACGATGTCGCCGCCCTGGCCCGGGTGATCCGGGGCTGCCGGCCCGACATCGTCTGCGTTCAGGAAGCCCCGCGGTTCTTCCGATGGCGCAAAGCCGCCGCCCGCCTCGCCCGCACCTCCGAGCTTGTGTACGTCTCGGGCGGCGCCACCGCTTCCGGGCCCATGATCCTCTGCTCGCTCCGCGCCCATGTGGAGCGCACCGAGGACGTACTGCTGCCCCGGACTCCCGGCCTGCACCAGCGTGGCTTCGCGACCGCGGTACTGCGGTTCGGCCGGGTCAGGCTCGGGGTGCTCAGCTGTCACCTGAGCGTCAACGACAAGGAGCGCTACGAGCAGGGCCGGCTGCTCCTCGACCGGCTGTCCGCCCTTGACGTGCCGTACGCCGTCGCCGCGGGTGACCTCAACGACCGGCCCGACGGCCGTACCTTCGGCCTGCTCGCGGGCACCCTCCAGGACGGCTGGGCCACCAAGCCGTGGGGGCGGGAACACACCACCCGGCTCGGCGATCCGCTCCAGCGGATCGACGTGGTCTTCGCAACGGAGGGCGTGGAGGTGCTGGGGTGCGGGGTGCCGATGGGGCTCCCCACCCTCTCGGAGCGGGACCTCCGGGCAGCCACGGATCATCTGCCGGTACTGGCCGCTTTGCGGGTGCCCTCCGCGTAGTTGAGGTCCGGGCGGCCGTCCACAGCGGTACGACACGCTCTCGCTCTTCGTCGTCGGCCACACCGCTGCCGACGCCTCCCAGGTCCCCGGGGCCGCTCGGCGTTCTTGCTTTCCTGGTGGCACGTCCGAGCCTCCTTGGCGGCTCGGACGGGGCGTGGGGTCATGCACAAGCCTTGAACCAGTGGGAGCGCTCCCATCATGGAGTTGAGCGGTGTGAGGGTCAAGATGCTTGCGCAGTCGAAGACGTTCGACGCGCGGGGACACCCAATCCCCCGTATTTCAAAGGGAGTTGAACCCAACTCACTGTTGCTCCGGGCCAGTTGAGCCTCTACCGTGTCGTCTCACCAGTGGGAGCGCTTCCATCCGTCGAACGTTGAACACCCTCAACATTCCGACCGTGAAGGATCCGCTCATGAGACACCCCCCGCGCTTGGCCGTATCGCTCACCGCCGCCGCACTCGTCCTCGCGAGCGCCGCGGTCGTCCCCCTCGTCACCGCCTCCGGAGCCGAGCCCTCCTGCTCGGTGACGTACAGCGCCGTGAAGGAGTGGGACGGCGGCTTCCAGGGCTCCGTCACCCTCACCAACAACGGTTCCGCGCTGACGCGGTGGAGTCTCGGCTTCGACTTCGCCGACGGCCAGAAGGTGACCCAGGGCTGGAATGCCGCATGGTCCCAGTCCGGCACCGCGGTCACCGCGTCCAACGAGAGCTGGAACGGTTCGCTCGCCACAGGAGCGAGCGTCACCGCCGGATTCCTGGCGTCCCGGTCCGCCACCAACACTCCTCCCACCAAGATCACCCTCAACGGAATCCCGTGCGGCACCACGGGCGGTCCCGGCCCGTCCCCCACCCCCTCCACTCCCGGCACCGGCGCACCCGTGCTCCGCGCGTCGGGCAACAAGCTCGTCGACGCGGCCGGTGCGACCCGGCGGCTGCTCGGCGTCAACCGCTCCGGCGGCGAGTTCATGTGTGTACAGGGTCGTGGCTTCTTCGACGGCCCGGTCGACGACGCGTCGGTCGCGGCCATCGCCGACTGGCACGCCACCGCCGTCCGCATCCCCCTCAACGAGGAATGCTGGCTGGGACTCGCCAACATCGACCCCGCCTATGCGGGCGCCAAGTACATCGCCGCCGTCCAGGACCTCGTACACCGCGTCGAGTCCCACGGCATGACGCCGATCGTCGAACTCCACTGGTCGTACGGCCAGTACACCGGCAACTCGTCCGGCTGTTCCGACCTCCACGCGAGCTGCCAGAAGCCGATGCCCGACGCTCAGTACGCGCCCGCGTTCTGGACGTCGGTCGCCACCGCCTTCAAGAGCGATGCGGCCGTCGCGTTCGACCTGTTCAACGAGCCGTATCCGGACCGCGCCACCTCCACCACCGATCAGGCGTGGGCCTGCTGGCGGGACGGCGGGAGCTGCCCCGGCATCGGCTATGAGGTCGCCGGGATGCAGGATCTGGTCGATGCCGTACGGGGCGCCGGAGCACGCAATCTCATCCTCGCGGGCGGCATCGCCTACGCCAACGACCTGAGCCAGTGGACCGCCCGCGCTCCCACCGATCCGGCGGGCAACCTGGCCGCCGCCTACCACGGCTACAACTTCAACTCCTGTGCCGGCGAGGCCTGTTGGGATGCCACCCTCGCGCCCGTCGCCACCAAGGTCCCGATGGTCGCGGGCGAGATCGGCGAGAACACCTGCGCCCACTCCTTCGTCGACCGGGCCATGAAGTGGTTCGACGACCGGGGGATCTCCTACCTGGGCTGGACCTGGAACACCTGGGACTGCTCATCGGGCCCCTCTTTGATCACCGGCTACGACGGCACCCCCACCGCGTACGGCGCGGGCCTGCGCGACCACCTGCGCTCCCTCACCTGACGCCGACCGACTGCGCCCCGCCTCACAGGTCGCCTCCCGGCACGCCGGCGGGCCCCCAGATCGTGATCGAGGGGCCCGCGTGGTCTCTAGCTCTGCCTGCTGTTCACGCCCGACGCAGTGCGGAGCGGCCCGCGAAGCGCGCCGAGTCGCCCAACTCCTCCTCGATTCGGATCAGTTGGTTGTACTTCGCCGTGCGGTCGGAGCGGGAGAGGGAGCCGGTCTTGATCTGGCCGCAGCCGGTCGCCACCGCCAGATCCGCGATGGTGGTGTCCTCCGTCTCGCCCGAGCGGTGCGACATGACGGCCGTCCAGCCCGCCCGGTGGGCCGTGGCCACGGCGGTCAGCGCCTCGGTCAGGGTGCCGATCTGGTTGACCTTGACCAGGACCGAGTTGCCGACGCCGGTGCGGATGCCCTCGCGCAGCAGCGTCTCGTTGGTGCAGAACACGTCGTCGCCGGTGAGCTGGCAGCGGTCGCCGACCCGGGCGGTCAGCTCGCGCCAGCCGTCCAGGTCGTTCTCCGCCATCGGGTCCTCGATGGAGACGACCGGGTAGGCGTCGATGAGCTTGGCCAAGTACTCGGCATGCTCGGAGGGGGTGCGGCGCACCCCCTCGCCCACGTAGTCGTACGCCCCGTCGCGGAAGAACTCCGACGACGCCGGGTCCATGACCAGGCCGATGTCCGTGCCGGGGCGGTAGCCGGTGCGCTCGATGGCGGTCATCACGAAGTCGAGCGCCTCCTCGGCGGTGCGCAGCGCGGGCGCGAAGCCACCCTCGTCACCGACGCCCGTGGAGTGCCCGGCGGCCAGCAGATCGCGGCGCAGGGTGTGGAAGACCTCGCTGCCCATGCGGACGGCTTCGGCGAAGGTGTCCGCGCCCACCGGCGCGATCATGAACTCCTGGAAGTCCAGCGGATTGTCCGCGTGGGCGCCGCCGTTGACGATGTTCATCATCGGCAGCGGCAGGAGGTGGGCGTCGGCGCCGCCGAGGTAGCGGTAGAGGGGCTGACGGTGAGCCGCCGCTGCGGCCTTGGCGGCGGCGAGGGAGACGCCGAGGATCGCGTTGGCGCCGAGCCGGGACTTCGTGGCGGTGCCGTCGAGGGCGATCAGCGCGGCGTCAAGGCCCGCCTGGTCCGCCGCATCCCGGCCGCGCACGGACGCCGCGATCTCCCCGTTGACGTGAGCCACCGCGCGGTCGACGCCCTTGCCGTGCCAGCGCGCGGAGTCCCCGTCGCGCAGTTCCACGGCCTCCCGAGCGCCGGTGGAGGCGCCGGAGGGGACCGCCGCACGCCCCAGGGAGCCGTCCGCCAGGACGACGTCGACCTCGACCGTCGGGTTGCCCCGGCTGTCGATGATCCGGCGGGCGGTGACGGTCTCAATGGCGGCGTCGGTGATTTCTGCGGGTCCAACTGCCTTTGCGGACATGGGAGTTCCTTCCCGTTGTCGTATGCCGTGGCCCTGGCTGCGACAGCGCTGGCGCTGAGCCCGACAAGCCAAACCATACAGCAATGCTGCTCAGTTTTGCTGTACAGCATTGCTGCGCAGGTCAGGTGCGCAGCTTTGCTGACCAACGGGGTAAAGTGCCCTATGCCCACCTCGGAAGCCGCCGCCATCGCCACCGAACTGCGCACCGCGATGGGGAAGCTCACCCGCCGCGTCAAACACGAGGACCGCATCCCGCTGGGTCAGGCCGCCGTGCTCGGTGCGCTCGACCGCAATGGCGCCATGACCACCAGCGACCTCGCCGCCGATCAGCGCGTACGTCCCCAGTCGATGGCCCGGGCGGTGGGGCTGCTCATGGAACAGGACCTGATCACGCGCCGGGCACACCCCACGGACGGCCGCAAGTCGCTGGTCGAGCTGTCGGAGGCGGGCCGGGCCGCGCTCGAAGCGGAGCGCGGGCGTAGAGCCGGTTGGCTCGCGCAGGCCATCGAGGCCGAACTCACCGATGAGGAGCGGGAGTTGCTCGCCCGCAGCGCCACCCTGCTGGAGCGGCTCGCCGCGCGCTAGCGCCCCGATGTCGGCACGGAGGTCGGTGAGCGGATCGCCGGCTCCCGCCGTTCGCAGATCTATCGCGTGAGCCGCGTATCGGTTCCCTGATGAGTCACCGGTCGGTTGGCGGGGCTGTCGCGGGTAGTTCCACGGTGACGCGGGCTCCGCCGGCGGAGCGCGGGGTGAGGGTGAGTGTGCCGTCGTGTGCCCGGGTGATGGTTTCGACGATGGCCAGGCCGAGGCCGACGCCCGCGTGGTCGGTGTGGATGCGTTCGGTGCCGCGCTGGAACGGTTCGGTGAGTGTCGAGACCAGCTCCGGGGTGAGCTGCTCACCGGTGTTCTCGACGGTGAGCACCACCGTCTCGGGGCGGGCGCTGGTTCGGACCCACACGGTGCCGTGTTCGGACAGGTTGTGGACGATCGCGTTGTGTACGAGGTTCGTGGTCAGTTGCAGCAGGAGCGCCGGCGATCCGAGCGTGGGTGTGACGTCGCCGGTGGTCTCGATGGTGACGCCGTGCTTTTCCGCGAGGGGGAGGAGGGTTTCGGCGGCCTCTTCCGCGATGAGGGACAGGTCGACGTGTGCTCGGGTGAAGGACCGCTGGTCGGCGCGGCTGAGCAGGAGCAGTGCCTCGGTGAGGTCGATCGCGCGGGTGTTGACGGCGTGGAGGCGGTCGACGAGTTCGCCGGTGTCGTGGTTCGGATCGCTGCGGGCCACGTCGAGAAGCGCTTTCGAGATCGCCAGCGGGGTGCGCAACTCGTGAGAGGCGTTGGCGGCGAATCTCTGTTGTTCGGCGACGTGCGCTTCGAGCCGTGTGAGCATCGCGTCGAAGGCGTCGGCGAGTTCGCGGAACTCGTCCTTGCGGCCCGGTAGCCGGATCCGGTGGGAGAGCGATCCGTTGGTGGCCATGCGGGTGGCGTCCGCGATCCGGGTCAGCGGGGCGAGCATCCGGCCGGCGAGGATCCACCCTCCCACGAGGCCGAACACGAGCAGGATTGCCAGCACGGCGGCTGCCCTCGGAGCGAAAACGCGCAGGAGGTTGGACCGGACGGGAAAGACATCACCGGTGAGGGTGCCGGTGGAACCGGGGACGATGAGCGCACGCTCGGGGACGTAGCGCAGGAGGAATACCCACACCGCGCCGAGCAGCAGGAAGCCGGCGACCATGAGGAATCCGGCGTAGCTGAGGGTGAGTTTGAGGCGAACGCTCAATCCGGGCCGCCTATCCACACCTGCCTCCCCCGTGTCCGGCCTCCGGTTGCGTGTCGATGCGGTAGCCGACGCCGGCCACGGTGGCGATGATCCAGGGTTCGCCGAGGCGCTTGCGCAGTGCCGAGACGGTGATGCGTACGGCATTGGTGAACGGGTCGGCGTTCTCGTCCCACGCGCGTTCCAGGAGTTCCTCGGCGCTGACGACACCGCCTTCGGCAGCGACGAGGACTTCGAGGACGGCGAACTGCTTCCTGGTCAGCGCCACGTAGCGGCCGTCGCGGTAGACCTCTCTGCGGAACGGGTCGAGACGCAGACCCGCGATCTCTTGCACGGGGGGCCGGCTGTGGCCGCGTCTGCGGTCCAGTGCTCTGAGCCTGAGCGCGAGTTCTCGGAGTTCGAAGGGTTTCGTGAGGTAGTCGTCGGCGCCGAGTTCGAAGCCGGAGGCCTTGTCGTCGAGACGGTCGGCCGCGGTGAGCATGAGGATCGGCATGCCGCTGCCGCAGGCGACGATGCGTCGGGCGATCTCGTCGCCGGACGGCCCGGGGATGTCCCGGTCGAGGACGGCGATGTCGTAGCTGTTGATGCCGAGCAGTTCCAGAGCGGTGTCGCCGTCACCTGCGATGTCGGCCGCGATCGCTTCCAGGCGCAGGCCGTCGCGGATGGCCTCCGCCAAATAGGGTTCGTCCTCGACGATCAGCACACGCATGTCGTCAAGGCTACGAGTCGGCGCATATCGCCGGCGTATCGAAAACGGCATACGTGGCGGCAACAGCTCCTTGTCTTGACTGACGGCATGCCTCGGACCCCGCCCGCCATCAGCAAGAACACCGAGCCGCCGGATGCGCGGGCTCCCTGTCGTGGGTCTGGCGGCGTGACTCTCTTCAACCAGCCCTTGCACTGCGAACCGGGCCCCCATCGACCGATCGTCGCTGCCCGCGCATGCATGCCGACCCCGCCCAGGACCCAAGGACGCAACAGTGACCAGCAGTGAGCGAGGACAGACGATGACGCAGGTGGACACGGCGGAGACCGCAAAGGAAGGCGCCGGCCGCCCAGCCACCGGCTTCGGGAACCTGCGTCCGCGCATCCGCCGGGCCCTCGGGGTCGCCGCCCGGCCGGGACTCTGGAAGCGCGGCCTTGTCCTCGCGACTCTGGCGCTGCTCCTGGGCCTGCTCATGCTGCTGCACGCCCACATCACGGACCGCGGAGGCCTCGGCAGCCTGGTGGAGACCTTCCTGCCCTGGTTCGGCCTGTTCGTCCCGGTGCTGCTGGCCGGGGCGCTGTGGCGCCGCTCCGCCTCAGCGGTGGCCGCGCTGCTGCTGCCCGTCACGGTGTGGCTGAGCCTCTTCGGCGGGCTGCTCATCGACAAGTCCCGCCCTGGCGGCGACCTCACCGTGGCCACCCACAACGTCGACGCCGACAACACCGACCCGGCCGGCACCGCCCGCGACCTGGCCGCCTCCAAGGCGGACGTACTGGCCCTGGAGGAGATCACCCAGCAGGCCAAGCCGCTGTACGAGAAGGAACTGGCGAAGGCGTACCCGTACCACGCGGTGGTGGGCACGGTCGGGGTGTGGAGCAGGCTGCCGCTGTCGGACACCCAGCGGGTCGACATCAAGATGGACTACGGACCGCTGGGGGACACCAAGCCGGTCGACGTCAAGATGGCCTACGACCGGGCGCTGCGCACCACGGTGGCCACGGACCAGGGGCCCCTCGCCGTATACGTGGCTCACCTGGGGTCCGTACGCGTGTTTCCCAGGAACGGCTTCTGGACGGCGAGCCGGGACCGCGGCGCGCAGGCGCTCGGCGAGGCCGTCGCCTCCGAGCGGAACGACCGGGTGGTGCTGCTCGGCGACCTGAACGGAACCACGGACGACCGCGCGTTCGCCGGCATCTCCTCGCAGCTCAACTCGGCCCAGGACGCGGCCGGTGACGGCTTCGGCTTCAGTTGGCCGGCGAGGTTCCCGATCGCGCGGATCGACCAGATCCTGGTCCGCGGCGTGAAGCCGACGAGCTCGTGGGTGCTCCCGGCCACCGGCAGCGACCACCTGCCGGTGGCGGCCCGGCTCAGCTGGTGACCACGGTGTAAAAGCCGCCGCCCCAGCGGCTCCCCTGGCTGAGGGCGCGCACGTACCCGGGGCGGACCTGCGCGTCCCGGGTACGGACCTGCGCGTCCAGCTGCGACGGGGATTCCTGCGTGAGGGCTCGGATGGTGCGGGTGATCGCGGATCTGACAGCGCGTCCACCGAGCCCATACCTTCCAGTTGGTATGAGACCCCGTGGCCGCCTCGTGGCAGGGTTGTCAGGCGCATACGCATGGTGCGCTGATTTGCCGCGGGGGCAGGAGGGGGCTGTTCAATGCTCACGTTCAGGGTGCTCGGGCCCTTGGAAGTGGCGGGGAACGGCGGCCCCGTCGAAGTGCAGGGACCTCAGCGCCGCATGATGCTCGCACGGCTGCTGGCCGCGCAGGGTCAAGTGGTGTCCGTCGAGAGCCTCATCGACGGACTCTGGGACGGGGTGCCGCCGCTGCGCGCCACGGGCGTCCTGCGGACCGTCGTCTTCGGGCTGCGCAAGGCGCTGGAGCCGGACCGGCCCCCGCGCACACCGCCGCGGCTGCTGATATCCGCCCCCACCGGCTACGCCCTGCGCGTACCCGAAGAAGCGGTGGACGCCTGGCGTTTCGAGGCGGCGGTGCGGGCGACCCGCGCGAGCGGCACTCCCCCGAAGGCAGTGCTGCAGCGGCTCGACCACGCGCTGGCGCTGTGGCGCGGACCCGCCTACGCCGAGTTCGCCACCGCGCGCTGGGCCGCACGGGAGGCGGTCCGGCTCGAAGAGCTCCGCGCACGGGCGGTGGAGCAGCGGGCCCAGGCCCTGCTCACGCTCGGCCGTGCCGCCGAACCGCTGCCCGACCTCGAAGCGCAGGTCCTCGACCACCCGCTGCGCGAGGAGAGTTGGCGGCTGCTCGCACTCGCCCTCTACCAGGCCGGGCGCCAGGGTGACTCGCTCGCGGCGCTTCGCCGCGTCAGGCGCGTGCTCATGGACGACCTCGGAGTGGAGCCCGGTGCGGAACTGCGCCGCCTGGAGGCCGACGTCCTCGCCCAGGCACCCCGCCTGGAACCGGCCCCCGCCGCCCGGCCCGTCGCGCGGCTCACCCCCTCGGTCGCCCTCCCGGCCGCCTCGCCGTTCGTGGGGCGCGCGGACGAACTGGCCCGCCTTGAGGCGACCGCGGAAGCGACCGCCGCCGGGCGGCTGACCCTGGCCCTGGTCACCGGCGAGCCCGGGGTTGGCAAGACCAGGCTGGTCGAGCAGGTCGGCGCCGGGCTCGCCGAGCGGGGCTGGACCTGTGTGCGGGGGCGCTGCCCGGAGAGCGGCGGCGCACCGGCCGCGTGGCCGTGGACCGAGCTTCTGACCGAACTCGCGGACGCAGGACACGAGCCGCCCCCCGAATCGGCCCGGGTGCTGGCCCCGCTGCTGGAGGACGCGTCCGCGCACACCCCCCACGACGCGACGGGCGGGCGTTTCCGGATGCGTCACGCCGTCGTCAACCACCTCACCGCCACGGCCCGTACGGCCCCTCTGCTCATCGTCATCGAGGACCTGCATCGGGCCGACGAGGAGACCCTGGACCTGCTGGCCCACCTCGTCGACGGCGCCGCCGGGGCGCCCATCATGGTCGTGACGACGCTCCGGCCCCACGAGGAGTCACCCGGGCTGCGCGACGCGCTGGGCCAACTCGCCCGCTACGCCCCGGTCCGCGTCGAACTGGCGGGACTGTCCGAGACGGCCGTGGCCGAGCTCCTGTGGTCCGGGGCGCCCGAACTGGACGAGGCGACGGTACGGGCGATCGCCGAGCGGACCGGGGGCAACGCGTTCTTCGTGTGCGAGACCGCGCGGCTGATCAGCGCGGCGGGCGCCGAGGACGCCCTCTCGCAAGTGCCCACCGGGGTACACGCGGTGGTCCGCCAGCGCCTGGCCCGGCTGCCCGAGACCGCCCAGGCCCTACTGCGGCAGGCCACCGTACTCGGCCGCGAAGTCGACCTGGACGTCCTGGCCGCCATGACCGACAGCGACCCGGAGACCGTGGCCACCGCCGTCGAGGCGGCTCTGGCCGCGGGACTCCTCGTCGAGGACGGCCCCGACCAGGTGCGCTTCGTACATATCCTGGTGCGCGACGCCCTCTACGAGGAGGTTCCACAACTGCGCCGCGCGCGCTGGCACGCCCGGGCCGGCACCGAGATCCAGCGGCTGCGCCCCACCGAAGTGAGCCTGCTGGCCTACCACTTCCTGGCAGCCGGTGACCGGGCGAGCGCCCCGCGCGCCGCACGGTATGCGAGGGCGGCCGCGGAACAGGCCGCATGGCGGTTCGCCCACCGTGAGGCGGCCCGGCTGTGGCAGGAGGCGGTGACGGCCCACGACCGCTCGCAAGTCCACGACGAACGGACCCGCCTCGGCCTCATCATGGGCACGATCAGGGCGCTCGCCCTGGCCGGTGACGTGGTCACCGCCCGCGAGCGGCGCAACGCGGCCATCGCCGACGCCGAGAAACTCGGCGACCCCGCGCTCACCGCGGACCTGCTCTCCGCTTTCGACGTACCGACCATCTGGACCAACCGCCGTTACGCGGCCAAGGACGAGCAGGTCGTGGCCGCGGCCGAGCGCGTCCTGCGCCTGCTGCCCCCGCACGCCGAGGAGTCGCGCTGCCGCGTGCTCACCACGCTGGCCCTGGAACTCGACGGCACCCAGGACGACCGGGGCCGGCAGGCCGCGCACCAGGCCGAGGCCCTCGCTCGCGGCCTGGACCGGCCGGACCTCCTCGCGCAGGCCCTCAACGCCCGGCACGCGCACGCCTATCATCGCGCGGGGCTCGCCTGCGAACGCCTCGCCATCGGCCGCGAGCTGCTGACTCTCGGGCTCCGTCACGAGCTGGCCGCCGTCGAGGTGCTGGGCCATGTGATCCTCGCCCAGGCACATGCCGCGCTCGCCGAGCCGGAGACGGCCGATGAACACGCCGACGCGGTCGAGCGGTTGGCCCATCGCTACGACCTGCCGTTGCCGGGAACGCTGCTCGGCTGGTACCGCGCGATGCGGATGTCGATCGCGGGCCGGTTCGCGGACGCCGACACCGCCTACCGCCGGACCACCGAACGGCTCGGCGAGTCCTGGATGTGGGGCATCGAACGCGATCTGCTGCACTTCGCCGTCTTCTGCCTCTACATCCAGAACGGCACGCTGCTCGACCTGGCCGGAGAGGCCGACGAGCAGTACCGGCGCTGGGGCTCCAACTACGCCCGCGGCAAGGCTCTGATGCTGCTGGCCGAGGGCCACACCGCACAGGCGCGCGCCGTCACCTCGGCCGCGCGGGAGCTGCCCCGCGACTACCTGCTGGAAGCCCGCCTCGGCCTCGCCGCCATTTTGGCCGTGTCCCTCGACGACCGCGAGATGGCCGCGTCGGTCTACGAGGAACTCCTGCCCGCCGCCGACTGCCTGGCCGGTGCGGGCAGCGGCGTGGTGACCCTCGGCCCGGTGTCCCATTACCTCGGCGAGCTCGCCCGCTGCCTGGGCCGGCCCGAACAGGCGGCCGCGCACCACCGCCACGCGCTCGCCATCGCCGAGCGCACGGGCGCCCCGCACTGGGCCGAGGCCGCCCGTACCGCCCTTGCCCGCGGCGGACACGGCTGACGGCGTTCGAGCGAGGTGCTGTTGATTCTGGAGACCCTGATCCGGCACCGACACCCGGCACCTATGGCGAGTACCGTCAACTCCCAGCATTTTGCGCCAACTTGACGGCTACGGAACCCGAGCACCGCCGTAGATATTGTCATGTCCGCGATAAACATGTTCACTGCGGGCAGCAGCTGAGAGCGTGTGCCTGATCCGGACGGAGTTCAGACACAGACTCTGGGACTCAAGGAGGCGCAGCGGTCTCATGAGCAAGCGAACAGCCGTCCTGACGGCACTCGTCCCGGCCTTGCTGAGCACCACGATCGGCGTCGCTTCGGCGGACTCCGCGCCGCGCGCGCCCTCAGCGGTGGTCACCCTGACCTACGACGCCGGCGCGGCCGGCCCGTGGGCCGAGTCGGTCAAGCAGGCCGTTCAGAACTGGAACGACGCGGTGCACAACGTGCGCTTGGAACCGGCGAGCACTCCCGGATCGGCCGACTACGTCTACGAGGCGACCAGCGGCTGGCCGCAAGCCACGTTGGGGCCGGTCTTTCCCGGTGGCAGCGGTGATGTGCAGTTGGGCCGGCAAGCGGTGGACGAGGGCTACGACGCGACCCGGATCGCGGCGCACGAGACCGGGCACATCCTCGGGCTGCCCGACCACTACAGCGGCCCGTGCTCGGAACTCATGTCCGGCCACGGCCCCGGTACGTCCTGCGCGAACGCCACGCCTGACGCGGCCGAGGCGGCGCAGGTCGACAACAACTACGCCGCCGGCGCAGCGGCGACACACCGCAAGCACCACCAGGTGGTGATCGACATCTGGTCCGGCCGGGTCCTCACAGGCACGCGCTGAACGACGCGCAGCACGCCCGCCGCACCATTACAGGCAGCCAGACGGGCGACGGACGCGGCGGGTGTACGGATGTGCGCCCCGGCCTTCGCGGCGCAGCGAGCGGGGTTCCGTCAACTCCGCTTCTGGGAAACCCCGTTCGCCAGGCGCTGCGCCGCCCGCTCTCCGCGCCGGCCCACGGGCTCGACTCCCCAGGCCGCACCCAGGGGACGAGTCGCTGGACCACCACCTGCGCCTCGGCGCGGCGACCCGGGCGCTGCCCTGCGCCGAGGGGCCCGCCGAGGACGACCCCGCGGTGGAGACCGCCCGCCGCTCGGTAGAAGCGCTGCTGGAGCGGCTTGGCTGGTCGTGCGGCCCCGGCCTCGACCTGCTCGACCCCGCCCACCGACGGCTCGTCGACTCGGTCGCCGCCCTCGTCCGGCTCGGCTACCCCTGCGGCACCGAGCAGTTGCTGCCGTACGGGCGGTTGGCCGCGCAACTGGCCGTCACCGACCTGGACATGGTCGAGGAGCAGCCGACCCCGACCGAGCAGATCGAGGCGGCCGTCGCCCTCACGGTGCTGTACGAACCTGTGCTGCTGAGCCTGCGGCGCATGGCCCACGCGCAGGAATCGGCCCGGAGGTTCTGACCGGAGGTTCTGACCGGAGGTTCTGACCGGCGGTTCTGAGGCGCCTCCAGCCACCTTCGACGATCCCGCCGCCGTCGTCCGCCCGCCGCCTCAAGAAGCAGGACCGTGAGCATGTGGCCGATCGGCGGCGGGAGACCAGCAGTCAATTCCCCACCCGCGCAAGCGACTTCACCGCTGACGACGTCCGGCATGACGCCACGCCGCTCCCGTCACGTCATGCCGTACGGCGTGGGCTCAGGCGGTCCCGAGCGGGTTGAGGAGAGTGAAGCGCCAGCCGCCGTCGGTGTCGCGGCGGGCGATGTTGGCGGTGGTGCCGGTCGGGGCGATCCGTTCGCCGCCGGGGCCGTCGATCTCCAGGGTCCAGTCGGTGACCAGGAGGGCGGTTTCCGCGCCGACCAGTGTGTGCCGCGGAACGTTCGTCAACTGGCCGTGGGCCGCGACGGTTCCCCCGATCTCGACACGCAGCGCTTCGGCGCCGGTGATGTGCTCGCCGGCCGCCGTGCGCATGCCCGCCCCCGGGGCGAACAGGGCAAGCACGCCCTCGACATCGCCCGCGTTCAGAGCGTCCTGGAAGACGATCGGCAGCTTCGCGGGGTCGGTGACAACAGGAGACATAGGGAAGATCCTTACTTCACGAAGGGGTGATGGTCACGGCTCTTCGACTCGGTGCCCGCTGTGGCGGTCTCCGTTCGGCCGTGACTCCACGATGCCCCGAAGCAGTCAGCCGAACGAGGTAGGGTCAGGACTTGAGATGGTCGAAAGTGGACAGTACGACGTCATCGAGATCGCCTACGACAACCCCGACCCGTTGCACACCGGCATCGAAGTGCTGACCTTCGATGAACTGAAGGCGCGCTTGAAGAGCTCGGTCGCCCGACGGACGAGCCGCCTCGACTTCCACCAGATCCTGCTCGTGCGCGGTGGCAAGGGCACCGCGATGGTCGATTTCGTCATGCACCCCTGTGCACGCGGCACGCTGCTGCATCTACGGCCGGGCCAGGTGCAGCGTCTGCCCTCCAGCGCGAACGGCCGCCCCGCGAACCTCGACGCCGTCCTGCTGCTGTTCACCGCCGACTTCCCGCCACCCCTGCCCGCGACGCGCGAGGCGCTCGACGGATTCGGTCCCGTCGCATGGCGGCTACAGCCCGACGAGTTCGACGCCTTCGATCGCGCCGTGTCCGAGATGCACGCCGAATACCGGGACCTGCGAGGTGAGCGGACCCGGGGCACAACAGTGCCCGCCGACAACCACGTCGAGCTGACCGGAGTGCTGCTGCGCCAACTCCTCGGTGCACTGCTGATCCGCGTCTCACGCCTCGGGGACCCGGCGGGACGCCCCGCCCCGGCCACACCAGGCGCCGAGGTCTACCTCGCCTTCCGGCGCGAGCTTGAACGCTCCTTCGCCACCACCCGCTCCGTCGAGGACTACGCCGCGCGGCTCGGCTACGCCCCTCGGACCCTGACACGCGCGTGCCTGGCCGCCACCGGCCGCAGCGCCAAGCAACTCGCCGACGCCCGCGTCACGTTGCAGGCGCAGCGGCTGCTCGCCCACAGCGACCTGCCCGTCGCCGAGATCAGCCGCACGCTCGGTTTCAGCGAGCCCACCAACTTCGGCAAGTTCTTCACCCGCGAGACGGGCCGCACGCCTGGAGACTTCCGCCGCACCCAGCGGTGAGCGAACCCGGCCAGCGGCCGGTGTATCCGACCGAGTTGTACGAAGACTCCGGCTGCGCAGTGCCGGTGGAAGGCGGCCACGGCGTGGAAGACGGCGCTCGCGGCCAACGTCCTGTCGCTCCGCGCGAAGGCGCCGCGTACGCATTGCTGCAAGGCTCTTCCGCGCATGCAGACATGTGCGCCGTCCGGTCGAGGCGCTCATCAACGTCAACGCATCGCACATCTCAGGCACATCTCACATCTCACACAAGGAGAGTCCGTGCGACTACACACCCGTATGATCCCGTTCGCGATGACCGCGGTGCTGGTCGGGGGAGGCGCGGCTGTGGCACCGGCCGCTTACGCGGACGCGGCCACTGCTCCGACTGCCTCACCGAAGTGCACCGTGTGGGAGCAGAACACCACCAGGTTCTCGGGTTGGTGTGACGGCCGCGGCCCGGCGAGCTACCGGGCGACCATCACCTGTAGGCGAGGCGGCGAGCACCAAGGCGCCTGGCGCTGGCTGGGCGACCGCCGCGGCTCCACGGCGTGGTGCGAGAAGAACGACAGGGTTGCCAGCAAGTGGCAGTTCAGGACTGGTTGATCTTCCTCTGGACGTCTGGTCGACCGCATTGCGCAGCGCGGTCGACCTCGACGATGCCGGGCTCCCGACTCCGGACTCGGGACACCCGTGCACGACGGCACGGCGGGCGCACGGTCAGGGTGCGAGGGCACCCGGGGACGGGCGGGCCGTCGAGCCTGGGAGCCGAGGTCGATTGTCAGTGGTGGGTGAGACGGTAGGTCCATCGAGTTCGGAACGCGGGAACGAGGGGGAGCTGCCATGTCCGGAAGCCAGAACTACATCAATCACGTTGCTCTTGTGTTGGACGCCAGTTCGTCCATGTCTCACCTGAGTCACAAGGTCGTCGAAGTCGCCGACCAGCAGATCGCGTACCTTGCCCGTCGGTCGGGGGAACTGGACCAGGAAACCCGGGTGACGGTGTACGTCTTCGCGGACAAGGTGGAGTGCGTCATCTACGACAAGGACGTGCTGCGAATGCCTTCGCTGAAGCAGCTGTACCGGGTCGGTGGGATGACGGCTCTGCTGGCCGCCGCGCTGAAGTCGCAGCGGGAGCTGGCGCAGACGGCTCAACTGTACGGCGACCACAGCTTCCTGACGTTCGTACTGACCGACGGCCAGGAGAACGCAAGCCATCGCGTCCCTGATGCCCCGACCAAGGATCCGCGTGAACTGGTCAAGGCCGTGTCCGAGATGATCCGGACGCAGGAGGACAACTGGACGCTGGCCGTCCTCGTGCCGGACCAGATGGGCAAGCGCGAGGCCATGCAGTGCGGCTTCCCCAAGGACAACATCGCCATCTGGGACGCCACGAGCACCCAGGGCCTGGAGGAGGCCGGGCAGGTCATCCGGCAGGCCACCGAGAACTTCATGGTGGGCCGCGCCCAGGGCATCCGGGGGTCGCGGGCCGTGTTCTCGACGGGAGCGGAGGCGGTCAACAAGGACACCATCAAGGCGGCCGGTCTCACCCCGGTGGATCCGTCGGAGTACCAGCTCATTCCGGTGGCTCGTGACGCGGCGATCCGGGACTGGGTCGTCGAATGCGGGCACACCTACCGGACCGGTTGTGCGTTCTACCAGCTGAGCAAGTCGGAGAAGATCCAGGCGCAGAAGCAGATCGCGGTGCTGGAGAAGAAGACCGACCGGATATACACGGGTCCCGAGGCCCGAGCCCTGCTGGGCCTGCCGGACGCGGAAGCCCGCGTCAAGCCGGACCACAACGACGACTTCACCATCTTCGTGCAGAGCACCAGCGTGAACCGGAAGCTCGTGGCGCACACACGGCTACTGCTGATGATCTGACTCACCGGACCCGACTACCCGTCACGCGCACGCCCTCCCCGTCGGGGGCGAAAATCGCGTGCGGGTGTCGGGGCGGCCGGGCGATCCCACCAGACCTGCCGGTTCGAGGCGGAACCGACATGGCCGCCGAAAGCCCAACTACCGTACGGAGGAAGGGAATGCACGCCTCCGGTACTCCCCCGGCGGCATCCCGTACGCGGCGCGGAAGGCGCGGTTGAAGTCGGCCGGATTGGCATAGCCCCAGCGGGCGCCGATCGCACGGACCGGACGGGCGAGGAGGCGCGGGTCGGCGAGTTCGAGGCGGCAGCGCTCCAGGCGGCGTCCGCGCACCGTGGATCCGACCGTGGTGCCTTCGGAAGCGAAGAGGCGGTGGAGGTAGCGGACGGAGATGTGGTGCGCGGCGGCGATCGGCCCCGGCGAGAGGCCCGGGTCGGCCAGATGGCGGTCTATGAAGGCGTTGATGGCTGTGAGCAGCGCCTGCGGACGGCTCTCCGGCGGATCGGCCAGGTCGAGGTGGTGCGCGAGGAAGGCGTCGACGAGCTGCGCCGCGACCGCTCCGAGCCGATGTGTGTCCTGGGGACGATAGTGGGCCGCGTCGGCCTCGGCGCGGGCCAGCGTCTGAACCAGGAGTGCGCCCAGCCCGTCGGCCGCGGGGAGCGGCCGGGCGATGAGTGCGGAGACCTTGGCCCGTGGCACGGTGAGGGAGTTCCTCGGCACTTGGACGAGCAGTGACCTGGCGTGGTCACCGTCGGGGGCCACCTCGGCCTCGTACGGCTGCGACGTGTCGGAGAGCAGCAGTTCGGCGCCGCCCGTGGACGCGGCGCCGCGCCCTTGGGCGAGCGACTGACGGCCGGAGCGCGTCACGCCGAGTTGAAGCAGTTCGGGGTCGCAGGCGCGGACCAGCGCCGGCGAGCGACGGCTGCGGATGCCGGAATACTCCAGGACCGAGACACGGACGTGCCCGAGGCTCACATGGTGAGCCACCCCGTGGAAGGCTCGGCTGTGGTCGGTGGCGAGCCGGGTCACCACCAGAGCCCGGGCGACCATGGCACACCAGGCGTCGAAGCGGTCCGGCTCCGGAAGGCCGTCGGTCCTGAAGACCGTCACCTCAACCATGCGTTCCCCCTGTCGTGGCCCGGGCGCGACTCCGGCATATCGACGCATGATGCCAACACGGGCCGACCCTGACACCAGGGTCGCGCGCCAAATCCGGGCGGCTCTCCCCTTGATACGAGCCACGTCCCCGTCCGGCACGTACTCCCGACGCCCCTTCGGCCCTCTCGCCCGCCAGGCGTCGGCGCCCGGGGCTCTAGAGTGCCGTCTCATGACCGATGACATGTCCAGCCGACGGCTGCACGCCATGACCAGCACCGCCGGATACGGCGAGGCGGCCGCATCGCTCGTCAAGCAGTACGAGAGCGTGACGTTCAACGAGGTGCACCGAGAAGTTCTGCACCTGCTGCCCACCCGGCCCGTCGCCGTCCTGGACGTCGGCGCCGGCAGCGGCCGCGACGCGGCGGCGCTCGCGGCCCTGGGTCACCATGTCGTCGCAGCCGAGCCGACCGCCGAACTCCGTACGCTGGGCCAGGACATCCACGCCGGCAAGAAGATCGAGTGGACCGATGACGCACTGCCCGCTCTGGCGGGGCTGAGCAGGCAGGGCCGCCGGTTCGGCCTGATCATGCTCACCGCCGTCTGGATGCACCTGGACGAACAGGAGCGGCCATCGGCCATGGCGGGCCTGGTCCGGCTGCTCGACGACGGCGGCCGGATGCTCCTCTCGCTCCGCCACGGCCCTGTCCCCACGGGACGACGCATGTTCGCGGTCTCCGCGGCGGAGACCATCGCCCTGGCCGGCGAGCACGGGCTCAAGGCCGTCCATCACGCAGAGCGGGAAGACCCGCACGGCCGCGAAGGTGTGACATGGACTTACCTCTGCCTGGAGTGACTGCGCGGGCGAGACCACGGGGGTTCTGTTACGGATCTTGGCCATTCGGCGCGTGGGGTGCACGACGTCCACCGCACCGGGCTCCGGATCGGCGCCCTCGGCCAGGACCAGCGTCTTGTTGCGCGGGTCCGCTTCGATCGTAGCGACGGCACACTCGTGCGCCTCCGTGACCGCGACCGTCCCGGCGTCCACCACGCTCTCCTCATCTGCGAGGAGGGCGAGGTTCAGGCGTGCTGCCCGCGCGCCGGGCAGAACCATCCCGCGATGTTTCCGAAGAACGCGCAGGACCACCACAGGAGCACGACGGGCCCGACGAAGTAGGAGGGCCACAGCAGCCAGGCCACGCCGTATCCGGAGGCGGCGGTGACGAGCGGAGGCACCGCTACGTACCAGCACCGCCGCGCACGGCGCATCACCCGCACCGCGCCCCGCCCGGTGACGAACGCGGCGAGCGTGAACACGGTGAGCACCACGAGCCCCATGAGCGGCGAATCCATGCGTCCGACGCTACCCGCCCGGCGAGCGGCATCGAACAGCGGCTCCCCCGTCCTCGCATCACGGGCGGAACGCCGCTCCCTCGGGGGCATGCCTCCTTGATGTCAGTGCCGTCCCGGCGGCGAGGAGGAACAGGGCGGACACGGCGGATCGCCACGGGGAGCCGCTGCCCTCGATGGCGCGGAGTGGTACCTGCGGTGTCCGCGGTATCCGGAGTGTGCGGTTCAAGTCACCGACCTGTCTTGGCAGTTGTGACATCGCGTGGGGCAACCCCCATTCCCTGCGTCCCATGTACAGAGGTGTGCGGGGATAACCGCGCACCGCACGGAGTCTGGCCAGGTGTGCCGATGTCCGGTGGATCACATACAGACCGAAACGGAGAAGCCAGCATGACTGTTCGTCGTACGATCCCGCTCGTTCTCGTCGCCGCCGGTGCGACGCTGGCCCTGACCGGCTGCGGGGGCGGCTCGGACAGCGGAGCCACCAGCCCTTCCAGCGCCGCCGCGAGCCCTGGCACCGCCACGGCCACGCCCGGATCCGGTGGCTCCGGCGCCGCCAAGGGCAGCGGCGGAAGCGGATCGTCCGCCGCGAGCAACTCCGGTGGGACCGCCGGCACAGGGACGAGCGGCAAGGACGCCACCAGCGACTCATACGCCTACAAGCACCTGTGCACAGCCGGGCAGCTCGCCATCAGCGTGAAGGAGCTCGACTCGAATCCGGACCAGTACGTCATCGCCGTGGCCAATCACGGCAAGGCCGCCTGTGGCCTCTCCTCGTACTACCCCGTGGTCGACCTGGGCTCGAAGAACGCCGCGGACCGCTCCCATGACATCCACCCGCAGGTGCCCGGCGGGCTGGGTGGCGCCCCCGCCGTGCCCGTCCACGCGGGACGCACCGTCTATGCGGTACTCGACACCGATCCCAACGGGGCCAAGGGCAGCAACGGGGGCTTCGACGAGATCAACGTCCTTGCGGACAAGCGCTTCCCGAACGCCGACACGCACAACTTCCCGATGAACGAGGGAGCCACCGTAGTGCAACACCCCAAGCTGGGGCTGTACCGCGACAGCATCAGTGAGGCGGTCAGCAGCATGCGCACGGCCGACACCAACGGCGGCTGAAGCGGTCGGCCAGGACATGAGCGACGATCGTGTGGCCAGGTGCCGGTGTGGCCACTTGTGGACGGTCCATCTGGAGGGCCACTGCGGCAGCGAGGACAGCACCTGCGCCTGCCGGGGCTTCTATCCCGACGACTGGCGCCCCAACACCACCGGTACCTGCCGCGGATGTGGCCATCCCCAAAACCCCCGCGACACACTCGGGTCGGGCCCTCCCCAGCAGGCCGGGCAACGCCCCGCACCGACGGTGTCGTCCGTCAGGTGGACGGTCGGATCGACAGCGCGTGGTGGAAGACGTCGCGCGGGTCCCAACGGGCCTTGACCTGTTGCAGGCGCGGGTAGTTGTCCTTGTAGTAGAGGGTGTGCCACGGAACGCCGGAGGTGTTCCACTCGGGGTCGGCCAGGTCGGTGTCCGGGTAGTTGATGTACGAGCCGTCGCTGACCGCGCCGGGCACCGGGACGCCACCGGTGTCCGCGTACACGTCCCGGTAGAAGTCGCGGACCCAGGCGAGGTTGGTGGCGTCGTCGCGCTCGTCGGACCAGATCGTCTGGTAGACCGCCTTCATGATCACATCGCGCTGGGCGACAGCTGTGGCGTCGTCCGGTACGGCGCGGACCTGGCCCCCGTACCCGATGAGCAGCATCCCACCGCCCGCCGTGCCCGAGCTGTTGTTCAAGTTCCGGTAGACGGCCCCGAGTTGCGTGTCGGAGAGCGAGCGGCGCAGGTAGGCCGCCTTGATCTTGTAGCGGCGGGTGCCGACGTTGCCGGGCTCGCCGGTGCCCGGCCAGGTGGTCGGGTGCAGCCACGGCATCGACAGCCAGGTCTCGTGGCCCGCGAGTCCGGTGTCCGCGGTCACCGCTTTCACGAACTCGGCCACGAGGTCGCGGGCGCCCGGGATGTCCGCGTCGATCTGCACGGTCATCAGGAAGCCGCCCGCGTCGCGGTGCTTCGGGATGAGGATCGCGTACAGGCCGGCGTACGGCGAACCGGGCGCGCTGTTGCGTTCGTGCCAGGTTCCGAAGTTGTGCAGCAGCCTGGTGAAGGCCTGTTGGGTCATCCGGTCGTCCCAGGCCCAGGTGACCAGGTACGCCAACTGCTCGCGCGGTGCGGCGGGCAGGAGCCGGGACGGGTCGCTCCCGCGTGCGCCGGGGGAGCGCAGCCAGTACCGGGTGACCACCCCGAAGTTCCCTCCGCCTCCACCGGTGTGCGCCCAGAACAGATCGCGGTGCGGGTCGTCGGGCTCCCGCGTCGCGACCACGGCGCGGGCGGTGCCCTCCTGGTCGACCACCACCACCTCCACACCGTAGAGGTGGTCCACCACGGATCCGTACCGGCGTGACAGCGGCCCGTATCCGCCACCGGCGAAGTGCCCGCCCGCTCCCACCTCCGGGCAGCCGCCGGCGGGGACGGTCACGCCCCAGCCCTTGAACAGCGTCCGGTAGACGTGCCCGAGCGTGGCACCCGGCTGCACCGCGAACGCGCCCCGCGCCGCGTCGTAGCCGACGGCGTCCATGGGAGAGAGGTCGAGGAGCATCCGCACGCCCGGGTCGGCGGTGAAGTTCTCGAAGCAGTGTCCGCCGCTGCGCACCGCCACCCTGCGCCCGGCCCGTACGGCATTGGCTACGGCGCGCACCACCTGCTCGGTCGAGCCGACGACACGGATCTCGTCCGGCTGCCCCACGAAGCGGAAGTTGTTGCCGCGCAGCAGGCTTTCGTACCGGGTGTCGCCCTGGCGGACCGTCACCGGCCCGAACCGTGTCCACTCCCCCGTCGCCGCGCCGGTATCCGCGGCAGCCGCCGAAGCCGGCGGGCCGACCAGGCTCGCCGCCGCGCCTCCTGCGGCCACCGCCCCTGCCGCGGCGAGCAGTCCACGACGGTTCAACGGGTTGGAACAGTCCGCGTGAATCACGTCAACTCCCTTGCACCGAACGGTCACTGACGTCCCATCATGCCGCCTCCCCGCACCATCCCGCCCCCCCATCGGGACAACCAGGCCGGGCGCGATGAACGAGCGCTCCCCCGCGTCCCCGTCATGCCGAGTGGCGGTGCGTCACCGGCACGGTCACCGTCCAGGTGCGGTGACGGCGGGCCGGCCGCCGGCGAGGGCCGATGGCCGCCGCTGGAGCAGGCTGACGGTGACGGCCGCGGCAGCGGAGACGGCTCCGCCCAGAACCAGTGCGGCCCGGGGACCAGCCACGTGGGCGAGCCATCCGATGCACGGAGCGACCAGGGGTGTGGTGCCGAGGGAGGCCAGCATGTAGAGACCCATCACCCGGCCTCGTATGTCGTCGCTGACGCCGAGCTGGAGCCGGGCCTTGGCGGCGGTCAGGAACACGAGCAGAGCGGTGCCGGTCGGGATGAGCATCATCAGGAAGGCCAGGTGACCTGGCATCAGGCTGCTCGCCACTTCGAGGACACCGAAGACGGCTGCCGCGCCCGCCATGTGGTCACCGCTGGGCCGCTGGTAGCGGACGGCGAGCAGGGAGCCGAGCACGGAACCCGCGGCGAGTGCCGCGTTGCCGAGTCCGAAGGCGGCGGCCGGGGCCCGGTAGACGTGCGTGGCCATGAGGGCGGTGGTGATCTGGAAGTTCATGCCGAACGCGGCGACGACCGCGACGAGACCCAGCGTCCGCGCGAGATCGGGGTGGTCGCTCACGTAACGCAGCCCTGCCCGCACCTGACGGGCCGCACGTGCCGCGGGCGGGGCCGGGTTCAGGGACCGGGGGTCCATGCGGACCAGGCAGACGATCACCACCAGGTACGAGAGGGCGTTGGCGACGAAGGCGGGTGCCGGGCCGAACAGCACGATGAGGGGGCCGGCCAGCGCGGGGCCCGCCATGCGCGCGAGGTTGAGGACCGCACTGTTGAAGGCCAGGGCGCTGACCAGCTGGCCCGGGGCGACGGATTCCGCGATGAAGGCCTGCAGGGCCGGCTTCTCGACGACCATGGTCAGCCCGAACGTCAGGGCCAGGACGTAGAGGGCGCCCAGGCTGACCGTGCCCGTCATCACCAGGGCGGCGGGAGCCAGCGCGACGACTCCCATCACCGCCTGGGTGACCGCCAAGGTCCGCCGCCTTGAATGCCGGTCCACGACGGCGCCGCCATACGGACCCAGGATCAGCAGGGGCAGAAACTGCAGGGCCGTGGTGATGCCGAGCACGGTCCCGTCGCCGTGTGACAACTCCAGGGCCAACCAGTCCTGGGCCACCTTCTGCAGCCACGTCCCGGTATTGGAGGCCGTCTGGCCGAGGGCGAAGAGCCGGAAGTTGGGACTCTTCAGGAGGGGCCAGCGCCGCGACGTGCGGGACCGCAGGGGCAGGGTCCGTCTCCTGGCCGGCGCAGCATCGGTGTTCACCAGGCGGCGGGCACCTCCTGGGCCGCCGCGCCCAGGCGGCTCCGGCAGGCCGCCACGATCGCGGGGGTGACACCCGGCATCGCGGCGCGCCAGCCGACATTGGCGTTGACCTCGCACAGGGTGAAGCCACCACCCGGCGCGAAGAGCAGATCGACCCCGGCCACGCGCAGGCCCAGGACCTCCGCGGCCCGCGCGGCAAGCGCCTCGCCCTGCGGGTAGCGGCCCGTACACACACGCGCGGTCCCGCCCAGCGCCAGATTGGACCGGAACTCGCCGTCCGGCGCGGTACGGACCTGCGCCGCCACCGCACGGCCGTCGACCACGATCACCCGCAGGTCGCGCCCGTACGAGTACTCCAGGTACTCCTGGAACAGGTAGGGGCCGTCCTGGCTGAGACTGCCCTGGATGCCTTGGAGCATCGCCCTGTGGGGAGCGAGGAACACCTGCTCGCCGCGATGGCCGCGCACGGCCTTCACGACGCACGGCTGCGGCGCCCCCGCACGGATCGCGTCCGCCAGCGGCGCATCGGCGTACGTCCAGGTGTCGGGCACCGGAAGGCCGGCCACTGCGAGCTGTTGCAGGTGCCAGAACTTGTTCAGACACGCCAGCACCGCATCCACCGGGTTCAGCAGGAGGGTTCCCATCGCCTCCAGGTGCCGCAGCAGCGTGATCTCCCGGTCCGTGCGCACCGCGGGCGTCCACACCCGCGCATACGCGACCTTCGGCGCGGCCAGTTCGCACCCGTCCAGGTCGGACAGCGCCGGCCGGCCGCCCCGCACAGCCATCAGAAGATCCTTGCTGCGCACCACGGCACAGCGGTCACCGAACTCCGAGCGGAATGCCTCCGCGAGGCGGCTGGTCAATTCCCGCCCTTCCAGACCTGCCCCCAGCACGAACCAGAAATCGGCGGCAGAACCCCCCTGGCGCCCACCGATCGCCTCGACATCCGCCACGGACACACATCTCCCGTCATTTTCCAGGCACGCGGACGATCCGCCACCCCCGTACGACGTCTGCCCCACCACGGCGGCAACGGGGCGGAACGCCGCCGTCTCCACCTGATCGGCCCACTGCGGTCGGGGGCGGTACCCGGTGAGGTCGTCGCCCTCGCCAGGGGCCGCTCCAGGCGGAGGCGCGGCAGGCGCCGGGCCGGGTCGCGTCGGTGGTGTCATGTCGCCGGATTCACCCGAACGCCACATAGGAGGGCGCCGGCCCCGGAGCCATGGTGGGGTGGAGTGCTGTCCACGGTAAGGAGGACTGCCATGTACGAAATGCACGTCGGCACGGCCGTCAACGGCAATCGACCGGTGTGGCACGTCGTCGTCCAACACCAGCGAACCACGTTGTGCGGCCAGCCCCTCGAAGCCGACGAGAACGCGCAGACCGACCACCATTGCCTGCCCTGCATGACAGCCTTCCAGCACCTCATGCGGACTGCCCAACCCGCCTGACCCCGGCCCCCGAACGACTGGGCAGGCTGGGCGAACCGGCCGCCGGACACGGCTGCGCGAGCGCCTGGGGGTGTGCTCGGCGCGAGGATCAGCAGTGGCATGGACGAGGGCAGGGTGTGGGTCCGGCAGGTACCTGGCCCGCAGCGAAAAAAGTCCTCGTCGCGGCTCTATACAGTGCAGTTACCTATAGGTAACTTTCCTGGGGTCACTCCTGCCACTCACTTCACGATCCACGGGGGAACCATGTTCAGACACGCCACACGGGTGCTGGCGACGGCAATCGCCACGGCGCTGGCCGCCACCGCCGTTCCGGCGGCCACGGCCGCCGCCGCCACGCCGTCCACGGCCGGGAAGAGCGACCCGTTCTACACCTACGACAGCAGCACACCGTTGTCCTCGTACGCACCCGGCACCGTGCTGAAGAAGCGGACGCTGCAGTACCACATCGTGGGGTTACCCACTCCGGTCAAGGCGGTCCAGCTGCTCTACCGCACCCGCGACGCTCAGGGCCACCCGGCCGCGAACGTGACGACAGTGGTGCGCAGCGTCAAGGGCGACAGCAGCAAAGCGGTGTCCTACCAGTCGTTCTACGACTCCCTCAACCCCAAGGACGGCCCCTCCCGCGCCATCGCCGGTGACGTCACCCTGGGCGGAGTCATCGCGAACGCCGAGAACCTCTTCCTGGCGCCCCTGCTGGCGCAGGGCTACAACGTCGTCATCCCGGACACCGAAGGGCAGACCGCCGACTTCGCGGCCGGCCCGGAGTACGCGACCAACACGCTGGACTCGATCCGGGCCGCGACCGACCCCGAGGCCGGGACCGGCATGAACGCCGACACCAGGGTCGGCTTGATGGGCTACTCGGGCGGCGCCATCGCGACCAACTGGGCGGCGGCGCTCGCACCGGCGTACGCGCCCGACGTCAACAAGAGGCTGGTGGGCTTCGCCGAGGGCGGCCTGCTCGTGGATCCGGCGCACAACCTCAAGTACGTGGACGGCTCCGTCGTGTGGTCCGGCGTCATCCCCATGGCGATCATCGGGGTCGCCCGGTCGTACGGCATCGACCTGAAGCAGTATCTGAACAGTTACGGGCAACAGGTGTACGGCGACCTGGAGCACGGCTCGCTCCTCGACGCACTGGGCCACTACCCCGGGTTGACCTGGAAGAAGCTGGCGAAGCCGCAGTACGCCGACCCGAACTCGGTGACCGCGTTCGTCGAAGCGGTCAACAAGATCAACCTGGGTTCGGCCGCCACCCCGACCGTTCCCGGATTCATCGCGCAGGGCAACGGAGGCGTCGTCGAGGGGACCTTCGGCAACCCGCCGGGCATCGGAAGGGGTGACGGGGTCATGGTCGCGGGGGACGTCCGCGCCCTCGCCCGGCAGTACTGCGCCACAGGCAACGACTCGATCGCCTTCCACCAGTACAACCTGCTCAGCCACGTCCCCGTGGCCGCGGCCTGGGCACCCGGAGCGATCGGCTGGCTCTCGGACCGGTTCGCCGGCAGGCCGGCCCCGTCCGACTGCGGACACATCCCGGCGGGCAACTCGCTGGCACCGGAGCGGCCGACGCCGGTGTCGTAACGCCACAGCGACACACACGCCAACGCCCGCGGGGTCATCCGTGTCCCCAACGAGGACCCCGCGGGACGCAGGGGACGTACGACCGCGGGCACGGGTCCCCAAGGCTGGGCTCGGGGTAGCGACGGAAGGCCCCGCCCGGGAGGCCGGGGGTTCACGTGTGGGGCCGCCATTCCCGCATCAAACACCCTTCAGAACACGATCAAGTGCCGCCCGGCCCGCAGGTCCCCAGTTCGGCTTGCCACCGGGAAGGCCCCGATCTCCGTTCTGCCCCATGAGCATCAGGAAGAGGCTCTTCATCGCGGCCAGCCCACGGGCGCGCCGGATCGCCGCCTGGTCCGCATGCGCGTACACGTCGAAGAACCGTGAGGCCGTGCCCGCGGGCAGCAGCACCCATGCGGCGGCGAGGTCCCACGCCGGATCGCCTGCGAACAGGGCACCGAAGTCGACTATGCCCGAGAGCGTTCCGTCCGAGACGACGACGTTCGCGGGATGGAGGTCGCCGTGCACCCAGAGCGGCGGGCCCTCCCATTCGGGCGCCGCGACGGCGTCGTCCCAGACGGCCCGGACGTCGTCGGCGAGGTCGTCGGGGACGACGGCGTGGAAGAAGTGGTCGAAGCCGTCTGTGCACTTCTTGGGGTGAGCGCCGAAGTCCGAGCTGATCGGCGCCTCGGCGGGCGCCTCCACGTGGAGCGCCCGGAGGAAGCCCGCCAGCGTGTCGGCCGCGTGGTCGCCGCGGCTGATCGAGCCGTGGTCCAGCGGCTCGCCGGGGACCCACGTCATCACGGTCCAGTGCTTGGGGAAGCGCTCGGACGGTTCGCCGAACCGCACCGGGGTCGGCACCAGCAGCGGCAGGCGCGGGGCCAGCACAGGTAGCCACCGCCGCTCCTTGAGCTGGAGCTCCGGGGTGGGGTCCATGCGCTGCATGCGCACGGCCAACTCGTCTCCGAGGCGCCACATTTGGTTGCCCCAGCCGCCCGCCACCTCGCGGACGGCCAGCCCCGCAAGGTCTGGATGCTGCTCCTGCAGCAGGTCGCGGACCAGGTCTGCGCTGATCTCGATCTCGGTCATGCGAAGTCAGAGTACTGAGGCGGCAGGTGGAGCGGCTCTCGCTCTCCGGAACATCTCGCATCGGTGATCCCGCCGGCATCACCCATACGGAAACCCCATGTTCGGTGCACGACGCACGACGCCCGGTTGTGGACCTGGGCATCCTGAGACCTCGAACGACGTCACACCCGTACGGGTGAAGTGCGGCCCAGCGCCGACATGAACATGGCGTTCCCCGGACTGCTCGACGCCCCCACCCTCCTGGGCCCCAGCGGCACTGACTCCAGACGGTTCGCAGGGTGGTGCCGGGTGTTCGGGCATGAGCAGACACGCCGGGTCTGAAACTCCCTTTCGCCCTGAGTTGCTCGGCTCCATCCCCGATGATGGGGACCACCTGGGGCAACGCATCGAGCAACGCTGGGAGTACGCACATGGCGGTGGAGGCGGCCGACGCACGGCAGGAGGAGCGCGTCGCGGGGCGAGTGTGGACGGTGCGCCTGGATCCCTACGGCCGCCCTTCCGCCGGCACGGTGAAGCTTTCCTGCTCCCGCCCGGCCTGCGCCGAACAGCGATTCCCCGACGGCGCCGCCGCGGGACGCAAGGCCGCGGTCGGCCACATCAACATGCATCTGGCCCATATCCGCGCGGGCGGCGGGCCGCGCGCGGAGGCGTGGTGCGCCTGCCGGGCCGCCGACTGCGCATGGCACACCCCCGATCCCGACGCCGGGCGCAGGAGCGGGGTGCGGCCGGTCGCGGGGTCGGTGCGGTGCGGGGGCCCGGTGGTCCTGACGGTGTATGTGGACCGTACCGGGCGGCTGTGGCGGATCGCGGAGATGTGCGCGCGCTGCGCGGCCGCCACCCCCGACTGCCGCGCCCTGGACACCGCGCCACCACCCACCGGGGCGGGCCAGTCGGCGGGTAAGCCGGCCGTGGAGCGGGAGCCCGCCGACAGCACGGCGGGAGGCGGTGTGGCGGCAATGTTCTCCGACCAACGCCCCTCCCCCACCGACGGCCCGCCGCCCTCCCCGGCCACCGATGCGGCGTCGGTCCCCCGGGCCCGCGCCGCCTCACAGGTGACGGCGCCCCGAAGAGGGAAGCAGTGGGGGAAGATCGCGCAGCGCACCGTGCCGCATGACCTTCAGCCCGACGTCCTGCGCATCGAACTCATCGAGCTGGGCGACGCGTTCCGCGCCTATCAGCAGCGCACCGAACCCGACGCCGTCCTCCTCGCCGAGCTCCACGAGCGCAAGGCCCGGGCGTTCGCGCTCTGGGCCGACGTCAGTGGCGACGGCTCCCTGCGCAGCGAGGCGGAGCGCGCCGAGAAGGCCGCGCAGACCACCCGCGAGACGCACATCAACCGCACCGGCCGGATCGTCGGCGGAACGGGGAGCGGCGACGGGCCGGCAGTGGAGCGGTTGCTGACGCAGAATCAGGCCGTACACGCCCGCTGTGTGCTGGAGTACGTCCAAACCCACGCCCCGCACCCAGAGGCCGAGGTACGCCTCGCGGTGCTCATGCTCACCCTGCGGGCCGCGCGCGCCGGCACCGGGAACGTCACCGGCCAGGACGTCACCGGCTGGCTGCAAGGCGATGCGGAGCACGTACTGGACCAACTCGTCGCGGCCGACTGGTTGCGCCTGCCCGGAACTGTCACCGAGGCGCTGGCCTCCCAGCCCGAGGAGCCCACCGCCATCACCGTCCCCTCCCTGCTGCCCGATCGGCCACGCCCGTTCGCCTTCGGCAAGACCACTCGCTCAAGGATCTCCGGCTGGGCGCAGAAAGCGGTGGGCGACCGGAAGATCCGCAAGAAGAAGCTGGGTGCCACCACCCGGCTCCTCGCCCTGTACACCGCAGCCCACACCCGTCCCGACGGACAGCTCGGACGCCTTGAAGACGGGGGACTCGACCTGGACCAGGTCGCCGCGTTCTGCGGCCTGCTCCCCGCCCAGGTCGCCGAGCACGCCGAACTCCTGGTCGCCGCCGACTGGCTGACCGAAGCCGACACCACCGAGGGAAGACTCCGCGGCCGGCTCACCGAACGCGTCCTGCCGCTCGGCGGCCTCCTGTGACGCACCGGCCCGCAACGCCATGCGGGGTACGCACCCCCAGCCCCCGTCAGCTCAGCCGTTGAGGGCGTTGAGGGCGTTGAGGTGCCGGGACAGCGCCTGATGCTGTCGCCCACGATGACGACGCGCGCCGCCGGGCGCAGCGGCTTCGCGTCCAGGTAGGCCCAGGCCCGCGTCTCGCCGCGAGCTCCCAACTACCAAGCGGAACCGGCGACTTGGCGAGTGGTGCGTTGAGGGTGTTGGACAGCTTCGTGAGACCGATCATCGTGATGACCCCGGCGAGTTCCCTCTCGTCGTAGTGATCGGCGACGTCGTCCCAGATCGCGTCCGGGACGGCGTCGGTGCTGTCGGCCTGGCGGGCAGAGGCCTCCGCCAGGGCAAGGGCGGCCCGTTCGGCATCGCTGAAGAAAGGGTCCTCGCGCCCGCCGCCGAGGCTGATCCTTGGCCCGTCCAGGCGCGGCAGGGGCTCCCGCCGGCTCGCGTCCCTCGATGAGCTCGTCCAGATCTGGGGACGCTCCGAGGGCCACCCGATCAGTGCCGTCGCGGCAAGACCCCGCTCTCCCCGGATAGGGAAACCCCTCTCACTCGCCGCAGTGCCTGGCCGCCGCCACCCCCGTTGCGGACACTCGTGCGTCAGCGCGGCTCCAGCCACGGGCGGCGCCGTCAGCACACCCGCATGTGTCCACCGCCTCCCCAACGGCCCTGCGTACCAGCGGCGGACGCTCCCGTGCCCGAAGCGAAAGGAACCCCCACTCCCATGGAGATACGAAGAGCCGCGAGGCTCTTGACGGTCGCGCTGGCCTGCGTGTCCGCGTCCGCCATCGCCCTGCCCGCCGCCACGGCGACGCCGACGCCACCCCCCTCTCCGGCCGGCCCCGGCGCCTTCGCCCCGGCCCCCTACACGGCCGATCCGGCACCCGCCGTGCGCAGCCGCGTAGTTGACGCCGCGCAGAAGGCGCTCGCGAGCCACCCGGGCGCCGCCCACAAGGCCGACGGAGACGCCTTCTCGGTCCGGAACCTGGTGGTCGACAGGGACGGCTCCGCCGCCGTCCGCTTCGACCGCACGTACAAAGGGCTGCCCGCGTACGGCGGCGACGTCATCGTGCACCTGAAGAAGGACGGCACGTACGCATCGCTGGCCACCGGTTCGGGGGCCTCCGGGGCGGTCTCCACCGAGCCCCGACTGGCCGCCTCCCGCGCCGCGCAGGTGTCGACAGCCGCATTCAGGGGGCACGTCGACTCGGTCTCCGCTTCGCACCTGGCGGTGCAGTTGGCGGGCACCGGCGCGACCCTGGTCTGGGAAACCGTCGTCAGCGGCACCCGCCCGGACCGGACTCCCAGCCGCCTGCACGTTCTGGTGGACGCCCGTACCGGCAAGGTCGTACGGACCAATGACGAGGTGAGCACGTTCGCGGCCGAGGGGGCCGCGCACGCCACCGCCTCGAAGGTCGGTGCGGCGGCTCGGGCCGCCGCACCGACGGTCGCCGGGACCGGGCAGTCGATCTACAGCGGCAGGGTCGCCCTCGACGTCACCCAGAGCGGCAGCGGCTACTCGATGACGGACCCGTCGCACGGCAACGGCTACACGACCAACCTCAACCACGCCACCAGCGGCACCGGTTCGGTCTTCACCAGCTCCAACGGCACCTTCGGCAACGGCGCCACCAGCGACCCCGCGTCCGCCGGCGCCGACGCCCACTACGGCGCGGCGGAGACATTCGACTACTACAAGAACGTCCAGGGCCGCAATGGCATCTTCGGCGACGGCCGCGGCGTACCGTCACGGACGCACTACGGCAACGCGTACGTGAACGCCTTCTGGGACGGCACCCAGATGACCTACGGCGACGGCCAGAGCAACGCGCGGCCGCTGGTCGAACTCGACGTCGCGGGGCACGAGATGAGCCACGGCGTGAGCGGCGCCCTCACCGGCTGGGACGAGACCGGCGAGACCGGCGGCATGAACGAGGGCACCAGCGACATCTTCGGCACGATGGTCGAGTTCTACGCCAACAACCCGGTCGACACACCCGACTACACCATGGGTGAACTCATCAACATCAACGGCGACGGCCGGCCGCTGCGTTACATGTACAACCCGTCCCTCGACGGCCGCTCGCCCAACTGCTGGGACAGCAACAACGGCAGCCTGGACCCGCACTACTCGATGGGCCCGCTGAACCACTGGTTCTTCCTCGCGGCCGTCGGCAGCGGCGACCACGGCTACGGCAACAGCCCCACCTGCAACAACTCCACGGTCACCGGACTCGGCAACGACAAGGCCGCCAAGATCTGGTACAAGGCCCTTGCCTCCTACGCCAACAGCGGCGAGAACTACCACCAGGCTCGCATCGACTCGCTGCGTGCCGCCGCCGACCTCTACGGCACGCACTGCACCGAGTACAACACGGTCGACGCCGCCTGGGCTGCCGTCAGCGTCACCGGTGCCGACCCCGTACCCGGCAGTTGCAACGGTCAGCCGGGGTCGCCGTCGGTGACCAACCCGGGCAACCAGAACGGCACCGTCGGCACTGCCGTCTCCTTGCAGATCCAGGCGAGCGACCCCGGTGGCGAGACGCTCACCTACAGTGCGACCGGCCTGCCCGCGGGCCTTTCGATCAACTCCTCCACCGGCCTCATCACGGGAACTCCGACCACCGCCGGCACCTCGTCCGTGACCGTCGCGGCGAAGAACACCGACAACGCCACCGGCACGGCCTCCTTCACCTGGACCATCACCGGCGGCAACCCGCCGGGGGGCTGCGGCAACATCCCGGCCTGGAGCGCGTCCAGCAGCTACGTGCCGGGCGACCAGGTCTCGCACAACGGTCACAAGTGGTCCTCGCAGTGGTACTCGACCGGCGCCGAGCCGGGCGCGCCCGGCTCCTGGGCCGTCTGGAAGGACGCGGGCGCCTGCTGAGTCCACATACTGGAGGGCATCAACTCCCTTGCGCGGCCGGGCCGTTGGTCTTCTGACCGGCGGCCCGGTCCGCATGTGGGCGGCCGGCCCGGCCAGATCTTCAATTGGTCTTGACCTTTCACCGAGGGCAGTCCTACATTCGGCGCGGCACGATGAATGGCAGGTTCATGATCGATGACTGAGGCATGAACGAGGCTGTGTCCGGAAGGGCTGGCGATGACCGAGCCGACCACCCTGCCGCCCGGTGTCGAACGCAACGCCCTCTGCGACACCGTACGGGCTCACCTGGCGCGCGGAGGCGGTGTTCTCCTCACCGGCCCCCAGGGCATCGGCAGGTCCACAGTGGTGGCTCAACTGACCGCGGAACTGGGCGCCCACGGCCACCAAGTACTGCGCTGTTCGCCCTCCCCGGACGAACAGGACAGCCCCTACCTCGGACTCATCGACCTACTGACCGGCGTCCGCGACGACACCCTCGCCGCACTGGCCGCCCACGAAAGAGCCGTACTCGAAGCAGCTCTGTTGCGCAGCGGGGCGACCGGACCGGTCGCCGGGCGCGACGCGCTCGTCCTGCGGATCGCCGTCCGCAGGGTCCTCGCCCTGCTCGGCGACGCCGGTCCGCTGCTGCTGGTCGTCGACGACGCACAGTGGCTCGACCACCCGACCGCGGAGATCCTCAAATACCTTGCGCGCCGCGCCGATCCCGGTCTCTCGGTGCTCGCCACACTGCGCACGGGGGACGGGTCCGGCCCCTCGTCCGACGGCTCCGTACGGGAGCTGTGCGGGCAGCCGGTCCGCCGGGTGTGTGTCCCGCCCATGACAGCCCATGAGGTCGCCGAGCTTCTGGAACGGCACGACCACCCCTCCTGGCCCCGCCCGCTCGTCGCTCGGCTGCACCGGGCAAGCGGCGGCAACCCCCGCACGGCACTGGAGCTCAGCTCCACGCTCGACGAGCGCGTCCGGGTGGAGGGCGCGGACCTGCCCGGCTCCGCCGAACCGCTCCCCGTCCCCGACACCCTGCGCCGGCCCGTCCTCGACCGGCTCGACACCCTCCCCGCCCGTGCCCGGCAGACGCTGGTCCTGGCGGGCGCCGCCGTACGCCCCACGGTGGAACTGATGCGGCGCGCGGGCCGCCACCACGTCGCGGCCGACCTGGACGCCTGCGTACGGGGCGGCATCATCCGCATCCTGTCGGCGTCGGACCACGGAGCCATCAGGTTCCAGGATCCGCTGACGCCGATGGTGCTCCAGGCCGAGACCCCGTACGAACGTCTGGTGGACGCGCACCGCGCACTGGCGGACGCGTCCGACGACGCGGTCGAGCGCGCCCACCACATCGCGTGGCTCACGGCGGGCCCCGATCCGGTCGTGGCGGCCCGGCTCTCCGCCGCCGCCTCCGCGGCCCGCCGCCGAGGCGCTCCCGGAACCGCGGCGAGACTCGGTCGCCTGGCCGCCGAGTACACCCCCGCCGGACAGGAACACGCCGACATCGACCGCAGGCTCACCGCCGCGGAGGACGGCATCGAGGCCGGAGACCTCGGCTTCGCCAGGCAGTTGGCGCACGAGGCACTGGGCGACGCCGACCGGCCGGCCGACCGGGTACGCGCCTGGAACGTGGTCATCGACTCGTGCGGGCAGGCGATGGCCGAGATCGCGGACGTCTTCCCGGAGGCGGTACGCGACGCCGCCGGCGATCCCGGACTGCTGGCCCAGTTGCACTACCGGATGAGCTGGCGCGAGTGGATGGTGGGCGGCTCCGCGCCACGAGCCCACGGCCATGCCGTCCGCGCCGCCGGGCTCGCGGCGCGGACCGGCGACCGGCGGACCGAGCTCATGGCGCTGACTCAACAGGCGGCCCTGGAACTCTTCCTGGGACTCCCGGAGGCGGAGACGACCCTGGCCTCGGCGCTCGCCGCACCGCACGACGTGCACGCGATGACGCACCACAACGGCCCCGTCCACCTCAAATACCGGTTCCACCTGGTGCGCGACGAGCTGGACGAGGCAAGAGCCGAACTGCGCACCCTCGTGTACCGGCTGCGCCAGCGCGGTTCGGCCGACAGTCTGAGCCAGTGCCTCATCGGGCTCGCGCAGGTCGAGATCCAGCGCGGACGCTGTAGGCCGGCCCTGACCATCGCCCGCCAGAGCCTGCGCATCGTCGAGGAGGCGGGGCTGAGCCAGGGGCCCGCCTGGTACGCGGTCTCGCTCGCCGAGACGGCCGGCGGCAGCCTGAGCCAGGCGCTCAGCGCCGCGGAGAAGGCCAGACGACACAGCGAGGACGACGACGACCGGCTCTTCCTGCCCCGGGCGCTGCACGCCGAGGGAAGGATCAGACTGTTCGTCGGCCAGAGCGGCCAGGCGGCCCAACTTCTCAGGCGTACAGCGGAGTTGGAGACCGCGCAGGGCCAGCGGGACCCGGCGACCCGACGCTGGCACGCCGACCTCGCGGAGGCCCTGGCCGCCGACGGCGCACCGGACGAGGCGGAGGCGGTCATCACCCTGGCCCGCCGCCAGGCCGAGCGGCTCGGCCGGGCCGGAGTGCTGGCCACGCTCGACAGGGCGGCAGCGGCGGTCGACGTGGCCCGCAGCGAACTCCCGCGAGCGGCAAGACGGTTGGAGAACGCCGCAGCACGGCTGCGGGCCACCGGATACCCCCTGGAGGAGGCCCGCACCAGGGTGGCCCTGGGCCGAGTGCGGCGCCTGCTCGGCGACGAAGCCGCCGCCCGCGCCGCGTTCTCCGGCGCACTGCGGACCTTCACCAAGGCGGACGCCCGCCCCTGGGCCGCCATGACGCGCGCCGAACGCGACCGCGCGCAGGACGGTTCGGCCTGCCTGCCGGAAGGCGGCTCCTGGTCGGACCACCTCACGCCGACCGAGCGCAGCGTCGTCGCCCGCGTCGCCCAGGGCGCCACCAACCGCGAAATCGCGGCCGGCCTGGTGGTCAGCGTGAAAACGGTGGAAGCGGCCCTCACCCGCGCCTACCGCAAGCTGGGCGCCAAGTCACGGGTAGACATCACGCGCATGGTGATGACCCGGCCTACGGCGTAGGCGGTGGGCGCGGGCGTTGAAGGTCCCCTCAGGGGCATTCGGCTGTTGGTGGCTGCTGGCTGTTACGGCGTCGGCCAGGCGGCGGTGGTCCCGGCGCGCTCGGATCGCGAGGTACGGGCAATAACACCTTTCCGTGGAGAGCGGGGCGAATCCGCAGATTCAAGGACGCCGACGTGCTGCGATCGGCAGGATGACGCCATGGATCATCGGGATGCAGGACCAGGCGGGGTGCGGCCGATCACGGTGCGGGTGCCGGTGGAGCCGGTGGAGGCCGCCGTGGAAGCGGACGCCGTCGACGCCGTGGCGCGTATGGAGAATCTGGTCGTGCGGGGCCCGCTGTTCGGGGTGGCGGCACAGGAGGACGGTGACGGGTCGGCGTGGCGGGTGATCGTCGCGGTCACGCTCGGCTGCCCGCAACAGGCCCGGGACAGCCTGAACTCGCGGCTGTGGTTCCGCGCGAAGGACGAGGCACACGAACCGGAGGAACGGCGCGCTCTGCTGGCGGCGGTCACCCGGCTTGAGACCGAGCGCGTCGACGAACTCGCCGTGGCCGGGACCCGGTTCCGGATCGTGCGTGCCGAAGAGTACGCGGCCGTAGGGGGCGTGGGCGGGATGGAAGGGCCGCGCCCGACCGATCCCGAACCCCTTGTCCCCGACTGGTCCCGCGCGTCCAGGGGCCCCGACGTCGATGACGGCCTGGTCGTGGACCCGCAGGCGCCAGTCACCCCGACTCAGGTCGCGGAGCAGCTGGCGTTGCGGGACCTGTGCTACTCGGGCGACCGGTTCCCCGAGGACGTACGCGCCGACTCGCGCCGGGCTTTGGACCTGTATCCGGACGTCCTGCTGTTGCCGCCGTCGTTCACGGTCGTGGAGCAGTCCACGAACAGTTGGGCGCCGGTCAGCGGCCCGCATGCGACCCCGCACTCCGCCCGCAGGTCCCTGTACTTCGCCCTGACCTGGACGTGGCCGCGCATGCGTGGCCTCATCCCGATGGACGCCGCCGTGGACGTCGATGCCCGCACCGAAACCGAGGGCGACGGAACCGCCCGGCGAGCCGGGAAGCTGGCCGAATACGCCGAGGCCGCCACCGCGTTGCTGCCCGGCCGCGTCAACCGTCTGGAGTTTCAAGGCGCCGTCTACCAGATCGCCCGCACCCGTCGCCTGCTGCGGTGGGGGCCCGATGGCCCCGAGGGTCCGCGCCCGTCGGACGTCAACAGCCAAGACCCCGTACGACTCCACCCGGTGCTCGACGAGCACGGTCGGATCGTCTCCGACGACTGACGCCGCGGTCCCGACGGCGCCCCCGGCACCTTAGATCCCGGCCAGTGCGGGAACGGGCGGCGCGCCTGGTCCTCGACAGTCCATGGCCGCGGGGATCGCGCGGACGGTTCACCGATCCGCACAGGGCAGCGTGACAAGCCCCAACTCGTAGGCGGCGATGACGAGTTGGACCCTATCCCGGGCGTCCAGTTTGCTGAGCAGTCGTGACACGTGCGACTTGGTGGTGGCCACGGTGATGAAGAGTTCCTGCGCGATCTCGGTGTTCGTCCGGCCGTGTCCGACCAGGGTCAGTACTTCTTGTTCCCTCTCGGTGATGTTGTCGACCGGCCGTGGGGAGCGCTCCGGGGGTGTTTCGGGGCGCCCGACGAAGTCCGCGATCAGGCGGCGTGTCACGCCCGGGGCGATCAGTGCGTCGCCGGCGGCGACCACGCGGATCGCCGCGAGGATGTCGTCCAGCGCCATGTCCTTGACCACGAAGCCGCTCGCGCCGGCCCGGAGTGCGCCGTAGACGTGGTCGTCCTCGTCGAAGGTGGTCAGGACGAGGACGCGGGTCGTCGCCGGGCCGTCCGTGATCAGGCGGGTGGCCTCGATGCCGTCCATGCCGGGCATCCGGATGTCCATCACCACGATGTCGGGGCAGAGTTCGCTGACGAGCCGGACCGCCTCGGAGCCGGTGGCGGCCTCGCCGACGACTTCCAGGTCGGGGTGGTCGGCCATGATCACGCGCAGGCCGGACCGTACCAGCGGCTGGTCGTCGGCGAGCAGGATCCGGATGGTCATCGGGCCTCCGCCGCAAGGGTGACGGGTGTGGGCAGCGGCAGCCGGGCCGCGACCCGGAAGCCGCCCTCGGGGCGCGGCCCTGCGCTGAGGTGGCCGCCCAGCAGGCTGACCCGCTCGCGCATGCCGATGATGCCGAAGCCGTGGGCCGGGCCGTTCGCGGTGGTGCCGCGCCCCTCGTCGACGATCTCCACGGACAGTTCCTCGTTCCCGTAGTCGAGCGTCACCCGGCATCGCCCGGTGCCCGCGTGGCGGGACACATTGGTCAGCGCCTCCTGCACGATGCGGTAGGCGGACAGGTCGATGTCGGCGGGCAGCGGGCGCTGACTCCCGCTGCGCCGCACATCGACGCGTACGCCCGCGTCCGTGGCGGCCGCCGCCAGCCGTTCGATGTCCACGAGCCCCGGCGCGGGTGCGAGCGACGACTGCTCCGATGCGGCCTCGTTCCGGTCGGCCTGACGGAGCGACACCAATGTGCGCCGGAGGCCCGAGAGGGTCTCTCTGCTGGTGGCCTCGATGGCACGCAGAGCCTCGCGCGCCTGCGCCGGCTGGGTCTGGATGACGCGGCTCCCGACCCCGGCCTGGATGGCGATGATGCCGATGCTGTGCGCGACCATGTCGTGCAACTCCCGTGCGATCCGCAGCCGTTCGGAGGTCACGGCCTCGGCGACCTCCTGTGATCGCAGCGCCACCGCGTGCTCGCGGCGCTCACGGATGAGCAGACCGGCGATGCAGGACGCCGCCATCGCCAGCAGGGCGATGACCCCGTTGACCGTCAGGCTGTCCCCCTGCGCGAACACGCCGATCACCAGGAGCTGCACCACGAAGGACACGGCCACGGCGACGGTCGAAGCCCGCCGTGCGCAGTGGGCGACGATGTAGCCCAGAACGAGGTCCACCGCCAGATATGACAGGAACTGGCCCTGGTACGAGACCGTCAGGCTCTGATGGACGGAACTCGGAGTGCCCACCACCACAGCGGTGGATCCGAGGAGTGCCAGGGCCAGGGCCGGCATCGGTTTCCGTCGCAGCATGCCGACGAGCAGGCTCACGGCCAGCAGTGCCCCCACGCCGTGGGCCGTACCCGACGCCCGCGGCGCGCCGCCCACCAGCAGACCCACCATGAGGAGGTAGGAAACACCCCCCGCCCAGGCCAGAGCCTTCGTTCTCGTCATCAGCCGCGTCTCCTCATCGGAGCAGAGCCGCAGTGCGCGCTGCCCGCAGGCAACGCAATGATCGTTATCGGGTTCACGCCGCGAGACTAACCGGGCGGCGCCGACGTGGGCATCCGCCCGGGGACGTACGACCAGGGGCCAACCCGGCCGCACGATTGCCGCCCACGGCCCCATGACCGTACGGGGGCGGTCTCGGCAGTGTGGGTGGCGTGATCGAAGTAAGCGAACTCTCCAAGCGGTACGGCGGCAAGACGGCCGTCGACCAGCTGTCCTTCACCGTCCGGCCGGGCCGGGTCACCGGATTCCTCGGCCCCAACGGAGCCGGCAAGTCCACCACTTTGCGGATGATCCTCGGCCTGGACGCCCCCACCACCGGCGCCGCCACCGTCAACGGCGTCCCCTTCCATCAACACCCGCGCGGCCTCCGGCACGTCGGCGCCCTCCTCGACGCCGGCCAGGTCCACGGCGGACGCAGCGCCACGGCCCACCTGTCCGCCCTCGCCCGCAGCAACGGCATCCCGCGGCGCCGGGTGGACGAGGTGCTTCAGGAGGTGGGTCTCGCCGAGGCGGCGAGTCGGCGCATCGGCGGGTTCTCCCTCGGCATGAAGCAGCGCCTGGGCATCGCCGCCGCCCTGCTCGGCGACCCACCTGTGCTCATGTTCGACGAGCCGATCAACGGCATGGACCCGGAGGGTGTGCTCTGGGTACGCCGGCTCTTCCGGCGCCTGGCCGCGGAGGGACGTACGGTCTTCCTCTCCAGCCACCTGATGTCGGAGATGGAGAACACCGCCGACCAACTGGTCGTCATCGGCCGTGGCCGCCTCATCGCCGCCGAGTCGGTACGGGACTTCGCGGCCCGTGGCACCCGCCGCAGCGTCGTCGTCGGGACGCCGCAGCCCGCCGAGCTGGCAGCCCTGCTGACCGCGGCGGGTGCCACGGTCGAGCCGGAGGGCTCGGCCGGCGCCGAGAAACTCTCCGTGACCGGGCTCCCGGCGGAACGGATCGGAGCGCTCGCCTTCCAGAACCGTATCCAGCTGGAGGAACTCACCAGCCGCACCGCCTCGTTGGAGGCGGCCTTCATGGAACTCACCGCCGACAGCACCGAATACCTGGCAGGACAGCCCTGATGACCACGCTCGCCTCCCTCCCCCGGACCGTCCCCGTCGCCGCGCCGCCGGCCCGCTTCCGTGACCTGCTCGCCGCCGAGTGGATCAAGATACGGTCCCTTCGCTCCACTCCGTGGACCGTCGCGCTCACCGTCCTGTTCGTCATCGGATCCGCCGCCGTGGCCACCCTGTCGGACCACGCCGGGGGATCCGGCCCCGCCGATTTCCTGCCCTTCGACGCCTACCCGCCGGCCGGGTACTGGACGCTGATGCTCGTCGCCAGCAGCATGGGCGCGCTGACCGCGGTGAGCGAGTACAGCAGCGGCCTGATCCGCACCACGACCGCGGCCGTCCCCGCCCGAGGCTCGGTCGTACTGGCCAAGGCGGCCGTCACCGCCGCGCTGTGGACCGCGGTCGGCACCGTCGCCTCCACCGGTTCGTTCCTGGTCTCCCAGGCGATTCTGAACGGGCGGCACGCGGACGTCGCGATCACCCACCTCGGGGTTTTGCGGGCGCTGGCGGCATCCGCGCTAGTGGCCCCGGTCTGCTCAACTGTCGGTCTGGGCCTGGGAGTTCTGATCCGGCATGCCGCCGCGACCACGCTCACCAGTGTCTTCGTCCTGCTGATGCTGCCCACCATGTTCTCGGAGAGCAACCGATGGTCGGCGGACGTCAAACACGCGCTGGTGTCGGCCGCCTGGAAGCGGTTGGCCCAGAACTGGGAGCCAGACCCCGGCTCCCTCGGCTACACCGCCACAGTCCCCGGATCCTGGATCGTGTACGCGCTCTGGCCGCTGGTCACGCTCGCGCTCGCCGTGTTCGCCGTGAGGCGCCGCGACGTGTGAGCGTGCCTCCGGCTGCTGGGACGGTGGTCAGCCGAACCGTAGGCGGTTGGGCCGGCAGGCACCCAGGACAGTCCTGCCGACCGCGCCACGCTCCACGGCGACCGGATCCGCCACGGGCTCGCGCGAATCGGTCTGCTCAGTCATCATTATGAAGCCGATTTGCACCATATTTCACGACTAACCGTGCTGTGCCGATGGACATCATCGGCCGCTTTTGCGGGTTCCCGACCGCATCGGTTTCGCCGAAGCGCTTCCGGTGCGCGACAGGGGCTACGCGGTCCGCAGACCGTCCGCCTTCGAGGAGTCGTCGTGGTCATCGTGGCTGTTCTCATCCCGCCGCTGCTCCTTGGCGTGCTACTGGCGCTCGGCCGGTACGAGGAGTGCCTGCTGGGCTCCCCTACGCCGATCGAGGACCACCTGCGCGAGCGGGACGGGTACGCCGTGCCGGACGACCCGTCCGAGCAGGCACAGCAGCGCGGCTGACCTGCGCCGGCGCGCGATGTGAGGACGCCTCGGTGACGGTGCGCGGTCGTACGGATCGCGCGGGCGGGCCGGTCCTGCCACGATGGATGGACCCGAGCCGGTGCGGCCGCGATGCCGCCGCGCGACAGCCCGGCGCCTCGGCCCTCCCCCGCCTGCCGACCGGTCACCAGTCGCAGGCCTCGGGTGGGCGCGCCTGCTGAGGGTCCCCCTGCGTGCCGAATCGTCCAGCCCCGCCGCACGGAACCGGACGAATCCGCCGTCCTCGGCCTCAACTCCCGCCGAGAGCCTTCTTGAGTTGGGCCTTGTCCATGCTGGACCGCCCATGGATGTTGCGGCGCTGCGCCTCCGCGTAGAGCTGGTCGTATGTCGGGCCCTGCGACCCGCTGTGCGAGCGCTGGCCACCCCGTTTGGACGAGGACATGTCCTGGGTGGAGCTCTTGCTCGCGGTCTTGGACTCGCCGGCGCGGGCCCGTTCCTTGTTGACGGTCCTGGCCGCGATCTCCTTGGCGCGCTTGGTGCTCTCGCCGCGCTCCTCGGCGCTCTCCTTGATGTGCTCGTACTGGCGCTCCCGCTTGGAGCTCGATCCGCGAGGCATGCTGTCTCCTTGGCCACTCGGAGTGATCGGTTGTCCTTACCACCTTGGAACGCCACTCGATGCTCCGCAATCCGCCGGAGTACGGGCAGGGTTCACGTTCGGCCGACGGAGGGTTCGCTCGCGCACGGTCGCGTCAGGCCCGGGCACCCCCGTCGACCGGAAGGACCGTGCCGGTCACGTACGAGGCGCGGTCGCTGAGGAGCCACGCCGTGGCCTGGGCGATTTCTTCCGGGGCGGCCGCACGGCGCAGCAGAGTGTGCTGTACGGCCTGGGCCTCTCGACGAGCTCGCGACGGCGGCCCGGTGCTCTGAACAGCGGCAGCGGCGCCGCCTTGGGGTGGCCTCAGTGAGCGGGGGGCTCACGGCCCCGGGCGGGGAGGGGCTCAGGTCCTCGCCCGTACCGGCTGCCGCAGCAGGAGGTACACGGCCGCGGTCGAGGCCAGGACGGCCATGCATCCGATGAACACAAGGCCCGCTCCTTCCAGGCCGAGCGGTGTCACCAGGACGCCCACCCCGATCACCGGCACCGAGATGCCGGCGTACGCCACCACGAACAGGGTGGAGATCACCGCCGCGCGGCGGTCCGCGGGAGAAGCCTCGGCCACCGCGGACAGGGCGCCTCGAAACGCCAGCCCCTGTCCGCAGCCGCCGACCAGGGCGCTCAGCACGATCAGTGGCAGCGAGTCCCAGCGGAGTGCGCCCGCGAGCAGCGCCAGTCCGGCCAGGAGGGCGGCGCAGCCCAGGGGCAGTGAGCGTCCCATTCCGATCCGCCCGGCGGCCAACTGCCCGGCGGTCGAGGCGAAGAAGGCCAGCGCGACGACCAACCCGCTCTCGGCGTGGTTGCGGACGTTCAGGGACTCCGCCAGGAAGGCGGGGGCGACCGAGGTGAACACCCCGAACAGCGCGAACCCCACGAACGACGCGATCGCCGCGGGTACGAACACCGGGCGCACCTGCGCGGGCAGGCCCGGCCGCTGCGTTCGTGCGCTACTCAGCGGCCGCTGCTCCCTCACGGTCTCGGGGAGCCACAGCAGGACGGCGGCCGCGCCGACCACCAATGCCAGGTGCACGCCGAACGGCAGGTACAGCGGCCAGGAGGCGTACTGCGCGAGCACTCCGGCGAGCAGGGGGCCGCAGCCCAGGCCGCCCATGTTGGCGGCCGTCGCCACGAACGTGGCCCGGTGGGTGCCACCGCGCGGCGCCAGGTCCATCACGTAAGCCGTGGCGGCCCCGGTGAACAGGCCGACGCACACCCCTGACAGCAGCCGGCCCGCATACAGCCAGGCCGGCCCGGTCGCGCTCAGGAAGCAGACCGCGCTCGCCGCCGCGAATCCCAGGCCGCACAGCAGCACGGGACGGCGGCCCACCACGTCCGACACGTTGCCCGCGAGGAGCAGCACGCCGATGACGCCGAAGGCGTACACCGCGTACACGATCGTGACCGTCAGCTCGGAGAAGCCGAACTTCCCCTGGTAGAGGCCGTAGAGAGGGGTCGGCAGCGTGGTGCCGGTCATGCACACGGTGAACACCGCCGCGCTGAGCAGGCACTGGCGCCATCCTCGCTGATCACCGTCCATGCCCCGACGGTAACGCCGCGGGCCGCCCTGCCCGGGCCAGGCGTGACGGGCGCGCCGGTACGGAGTGTTCGGCCCGGGCTCGGCCACGGCGTTGTCAGTGGCACGTGCGACCATCCGAAGCATGATCGCCTCGTTTGCCGCCCTGTTGCCCACCGCCGGTACGCATGTCTCGACCACGTACGCCGACTGGGTCGCGGCCCACGATCCGGGTGCGGCCGCGATCGCGCGTGACCTGGTCGAGGACATGGGCTCCGAGCTCAACCGGTCCTGGACCAAGCCGGGTCGGTTCGTCGACGTGATGGCGGCGCGGGCGCGGCGGCTGCCTCCGGCGCACCTGCCGTGGTTCTGGGACACCGTGGGCCACCGCTTGATCGGGTACGGGAGCCGGCCGGGCGGGCGGGCCTATGCGGCGGCGCGGGCGGCCGAGGCAGAGCACGGGCTGCCGGTGGATGCGGCCTACCGCCGGGCCAACGCGTTGCTGTTCGCCAAGGGCGGGGCCATGCCGTCCAAGGAGTTCGGGGCCCATCAGCGCTTCCTCGCCCAGACGCTGGAGCCGGCCGACGCGCACGCGGCTCTGGAGGTGTTCCTGACCGCGTGGGCGGGCTCGAAGGCGGACCTCCCGGCCGATCTGGTGCGTCGGGTCCGTGCCTCCGCCAGGGCGGCCGGGCACGGTGACGAGGAGGTGGCGCGGCTGGTGGGCACGATCTTGTCGGTCACCCGGGAGAAGTCGGTGCCGGATGCGCTGCTGGCCGCCGCGGGACCGGTTCTGACGGCCCATCAGCCGACGGACGCGGTCGCGGCCGGACTGGTGGAGATGTTCCCCGATGGGACGACCGACGGCGGGGACTGGCTGCGGATGCTCATCGGCTGCGGCGCCACCGAGGCCATGGAGGCCGGGCGGGTGGTGCCGGAGGGCGGGCTGCACCACTGGGTCGGCAACTTCGTCCGCATGTACCAGTACGCGGCGCGGCCCGGCGGCGGGGTCGGGCGGCAGCCGCTGCCGGCGGAATTCCTCGACCTGGTGGGCCGGTTGGGGCCGCGTTTGCGGGCGGCGGGCATCCCGGTGACGGTCCACACCACCCGGCACCACTACCAGGGCTTCGACGCGGACGTCCTGGACGCCCTGCTCGCGGCGGGGGTCACGGTCGCCGATCCCGGACCCGAGATCAGGATGCGGTTCTGGGGCGAGCGGTCCCGGCGCGACCTCGCCGCGCTGGCCGCCGACCCCGTGTTCGGGCCCCGGCTGGAGGGAACCGTACACGCGGACCTTCTGCCGAACTGGTCGATGGCGCGGCGGCGGGCCGGTTCGGCGGTGACGCTGCTGCCGGGGAACGAGGGCATCGCCCAGGGCGTGGCCGCCCGGGTCGGCAAACTCGTCGACACGGTGGCGGGCGGCGGCATGGCGGGGGCCGAGGAGGCGGTCGCCGAACTGGAGATCCTCCTTGACCGGCCGACGGTCGCGGCGCTCGGCGGGATCGCCGACGCCCTGGCCGGAGCGGGCGCGGCGGGCGCGCTGCGGCGCTCCCTGGCGGCCGGCCTGCCCGAGGAACTCGCTTGGCCCGCACTGGAGTCGGTGTACGCGCAATTCGCCGCGGAGGCCCGGCCCGAGGAAGCGGAGGCACCACTGCCGGGGGTGGCCGGGGTCACCTCCACCTGGCCGGTTCTGACGGTCTTCGGCCGCGAACGGGCGGTCGCCGTCGCCCCGGACGGGGTGCGGGGCTCCTGCCGGTTCACTGTCCCGGCGGAGGCGACCATGTTCGCCGTCCACTATGTGGGCGGTTCCTTCCTGGTGAGCTGGACCCTCAAACCGAGCCCCTACTTCTGCGACACCGCCGTCTGGGCCGACCGTCCCGACGAGCCGTTCACGCCCGACGAGGTGGGCGGACTCGTGCCGTTCGGCGGCAGCCTGGACGGGGCGTACGGCTTCCAGTTCGAGACCGCCGACGGTGGTGGTCGGCACGGCGGGGTCCGGGTGCTGCGCCCGGGTGGCAGGGAGGGCATCGACCGGGATGAGCTGCAGCTCGGCGACGGCTCCCGGATCTGGACCAACGCCGTCTACGGAAGGCAGCCCTGGGAAGTGGTGGATCCGATCACCGGGGAGCGGCTGGGGGCGGAGGCGCTGCCCGACTTCCCGGGTCGCGCGGCGAGCGCCGACCCGGCGGCCGAGCCGTCCGAGGCCGGCATGACCCTGGCCGTGGAAGCCCTCCAACTGGCGCCGCTGCCCGCCGAGTTGACGGAGTCACCCTTGGGGAGCCGGGACGGACTGGTCGGGACGCGGGTGCTGTTCCGCACCCGGCACCGCGACCACGCTCCCGACCATTTCCTGGTGGAGAGCGTGGACGGGCGCACGGCCCGGTTCGACATCGACCGGCCGGGACAGGAGCCCTGGGGGTTGTGGGCACCGCCGGAAGGCGCCGTGGAGGACGTGGTCCTCGCCGAGGCGCGGACGCGGACGGGAGTGCGGGCGTACGCCGCCGACGGGACGCCGCTGTGGGAGCTGGACGGGCACCGCTCCCCCAGGAACCCGTATGTGACACCGGCCCGGAAGGCCACCGTGTCGGGAGGCGTGGCCCTGCCACCGGCGTTCTGGTACCTGTTGCGGACCCGGGACGCGCCCGGATCCCGGGCACTGCGGACCGTGGGAGGGCAGACGGCGGATGTCTTGCTGGCGGCTGCTCTCGATGAGGCGGGGTCGCTGCGCGATGCCGTCGCCCGGGAGTTGCCGGACATCACCGATCCGGTGCTGGCCGAGGCCGTGGTGGCGGTGGCCTCGCGGGCCGCTCGGGTCGAGGAGCGGCGACGCGCCCTGCACCGGCGCGTCGTCCTGCTCGCCGAGGCGCCGCCCGTGCTGCCGCGCGGTTCCGCGCCGGACACCGAGCTGATGCCCGCCCTGTTCGGGCTGATCTCGGAGGGGGAGCGCGATCCGTGGCGGCGGGAGCCGGACGTCGCCCTGCCCGCGACGCTGAGCGCGCTGGCCGCCGACGGGGCCTGCCTGGCCGGGACGATCGCGGAGGAGGTGCGGCGGCTCTCGCCCCCGGCGCCGCCGTGCGACTGGTCGCAGTTGCTCGGCGCGATCGACGCCGCGGCATGGCGAGCAGCGGTGGCACCGACCCCGGACGTGGAACGCGCCGCGCTCCTCGCGCTCCTGGACACCTGGGCCGACCAGCCCTTCGCCCGTGCGGGCAGCCTCTGGTGGGTGGGCCGCACATCCGATGCCGAGGACCTGACCGGGCTGCGGGCGGGCGGGGTCGCGGTGGCCTCCGCGGCGGTACGGGCCGGAGGCTCGCAGCGCTGGTTCGTGGCGCCCGCCGCCGGGGCCCGGGACGCCGACCCGGTTGCGGCGGCGGTCCCCCAGGCGCGGTTCGTCGAGGTGGAGCGGGACGACGCCGTGCGGCTTCGGGCCCTGGTGGCGGCGGTCGGCGCACACGGGCCGGTCCCCGTGCCGGAGGCGGCGGCCGCGCGCTTCGCCGAACTCACGGGCGTACGGCGGGCCGTGGCGCGGCTCGTGGTGGCCGGGCTCGCCGGCCGGCCCGACCGGGACGAGGACCGGAGCCTGGCGCGCAGGGCTCCCTACAAGGCGACGCCGATGGCAGCCGAGTCGTACGAGCAACTGCGAGCGCGGCTCGGGGCGGCCGGCCGGAGGGCCGTCCTCGCGGCGGCCCTGCCCGATGACCCGGCCGAGCTGTGGCGGCCGGGCGGGGTCGAGGCGGCGGCGGAACGGATGGCCGGGGTGTGGCGGGAGCTGATCGGGGCGCTGCCCGCCGTCCACGACGAGGCCGCCGACGCTCTGGAGGCGAGCCTCGGGCTCTGCGAGGTGTGGGCCCGGCGACTGGCGGGTGGTTACGAGGCCGCCGCGGACGCGACGGTGGAGGCGGCGGGATGGGAGCTGGCAACGACCCCGTACGGCACGGGAGTTGAGGTCCGGCCCGTGCCGCCGGCCGGCTCCGAACTGCGCTACGGCACCCCGGTGGGTCTCGCGTTGCGGCAGATCGCGAGCGCGCTGGTGTGGGCGTGGACGGATCGGCCCGTGGGCGACCCGGCGGTGGCCGGCGCCACGGCCCTGTACGAGCGGCTGCGAGCCGAGCTGGACCGTCCGGACCTGCTGGTGGCGCTGCCCGGCGGGCGGGTCCAGGACACGTCGGCGCGGATCGCGGAGCGGTTCGGCCCGGAGCGGCTGCCGGTGGCGGCGGACTCCCGCAAGGAGGAGGGCCCGGTCCAGGTGACCGCGTACGACTCCGGGCCCCTGGTGGTGTGCGCGCCCGGCGGAGCCTCTTTCCTGCGGCCCGCGGCGATAGCCGGCCCCGAGGTGTGGCGTCGGGTCGGGGAGGTCACCGATCTGGCCGAGGAACTCGGCCGGGTGGCACCGCTGTTGGCCGGCGGCGGCCTGGAGCGCATGATGCTGCGGTCCCGTTCGGGAGCGGTCCCGGCGGGGTCGTACGAGGCGGATCCGCGGCAGTCCTGCCCTGACCTGGTCGCACGAGTGGCGCGGAAGCTCGGGGTCGGCGCCGACGCGGCGGCCCTCTACCTCCAGCTGGCCACACTGGCCGCGCCCACCGACCGGAACGTGCGGCGGTGGACCGGCTGGTCGGCCAAGCGGCACGCGGAGGTTCGGAATGAGCTGCTCGGGGCGGGCGTGGTGGTGGAGGCCAAGCGGGCCCGGGCCGGCCGGACCCTGTTCCTGCCCGGCGAGTGGACCGAACTCAAGGCCCCGCACCTGCCGTTGGAGACCGTGAAACTGGCGACGCACGCGGTGCGGCCGCTGTGGGGCAACGAGATACGTTCGCCGTTCGGCCGGATCCTGCCGACGGCACCGCTGCACGAGATGTTCGCCCAGGCCTGGGAGCGGTCGGCCGAGGGGAGGCACGCGGAGTCCTGACGTGCCCGGCGCGGAGGTGGGTCGCGTCGGTCGTGACGGTCCTGTGTGGGTCCCCGCCTGGTGGTTTCATGTGCACCTGTGCGTCGTCGTCGACGTTCCGCACCAGCAGGGGCGGACGGTCCCCGTGGCCTGTGCCCCCTCGCCTCAGGGCGGACGAGGGGGCACAGGTGCCGTCGGCAGGGTCACCGCTGGGGCGAGCCGCTTTGCATGGGCGCGTGGCACACGCCGCCTTCCACCATCTTCAGGTGCGCGGCCACGATGGGGCGCGCTGCCTTGGCCGCCGCTTGGATCTGGCTGTCCTTGCCGGAGCTCAGCTCCTTGTCGATCAGCGCGAGTGCCTGCTGGTGGCCGCTGCTCTGGTCCTTCAACCAGGCGGTGTCGTACGCGGCAGTGCCGTTCTTCGGCTTCAGCCCTTCGAGCTGTTTCTTCTGGGCGGCGCTGGGCTCCTTCGCCATGGAGATGCCCTTGGTCTTGGCCAGGGCTCCCCCCTTGGCGTCCAGCGCGGTGTGGTCACGCACGATGACGTCCGCGACCCGTTTCACGCAGGAGCTGTTCGCGTGTTTACCGGCGTCCTTGCCCGCTGCGATCTCCGCCAGGTTGGCCTGGTGGATCGTCTGCAGGAACGTCGCGTCCGCGGACGCTGCGGGGCTGGCCGCGCCGAACGCGGTCGCGCTTCCCGTGAGGGTGAGCACCACGGCAGCGGCCGCCGTCGCACAGGGGTGGGTGAAACGCATGAGACCTCCACGTATCCGTGGACCGGGTGAGGGCCACTTCGGTATCCCGGCGCACACGAGCGCCATCCGGGCATATGGCTCAACCCGAGACAGCCTAGGACCGCTTCCCCGCACGTGCCCGTCCAGCTCACTCCCCGTCACGACCGAAACCGAAAGGCCTGGTCACGGGGCGTTCTCATCCCATGAGCGCGGGAGTGCGTCCGGCGGTCATACGGTCCTCCTCCGCCCGTCGGCAGGCGTACGCACCCTCATGCGCCCGGTACCGGGTGGCCGGCCTCGATGCCTTCGCTGTCGCTCAGCCGGAACGGCTGCCAGTCGGGCGAGCGCCGTGGCGGGGCAGCGGCCTCCAGCGGGGTGAGCAGAAACCCGACGTGGTCTCCGCCGTCCGTACGCTGCTCGACGCGCCCCACGAACCAGTCCGGGGCCTCGTCGAGGAGGACCGTGCCCGCCGGGCCCTCGCTCCAGGCGACGTCGGCGAACTTGTCGACCTCGTCGCCCGTACGCCCGCCGAAATGCGCGGCCAGACCGTACTGGGTGCGGCCCAGCAGGTGCACGGCGAGGAAATCGGCCGAACAGGCCACGCGGTACGTCCTGTTGGCCGTGGACAGCCACACCATGAACCGCACCGGCACCATCGAGCACTGCGAGGCGAACCCTACGAGACACCCCGCCCGCTCCTCACCGACCGCCGCCGTCACGACATACATGGGGTAGTCGAGGCGGTCGAGGAACTCCTGCATGGCGCTCACGCTGCTCAACCCTTCCCCTCGTCGTCCGCGGGCTGCGGCCAGCCGACCACAGGAACCGGGGCGCGGCACGCCCGGGGTCGGCCGATCGGCCGAAAGAAGCGACCCACCCGGCCACCCGGAGTGTAGGGGCGGGGGCCGCGGGAACCCGGGCGGTGCGCGGACCCGCGGTGCCGTGCACCCGCGGCGCTCGCCGTCCGCACCCCGCACCCACCGTCCATAGGAAGGGATTCCTTCACCATGGAGAACATCTGGACCTACCCACAGGCGGCCGCGTACCAGCCGGGTACCGACCTGACCGGGTTCAAGGTCGAGGCGACCGACGGAAGCATCGGCAAGGTCGACAAGTACTCCGAGGAGGTCAGCTCCTCGTACATCGTCGTCGACACCGGCCCGTGGATCTTCGGCAAGAGCGTCCTGCTGCCGGCCGGGGTCCTCACGCGCATCGACCCGGTCGACAAGAAGATCTACGTCGCCTGCACCAAGGAACAGATCAAGGACTCCCCCGAGTTCGACAAGGAGAAGCACCTCGGGGACCCGGGCTACCACGAGCAGATCGGCAGTTACTACGGGCGTCCGCACATGTGACGCCCCGTCTTCCCTCTCCGCGATGCCCGGCCGTCAACTCAGGCCGGGCATCGCCCAGTTGGTGCCCACGGCGACCGCCGGGACAATGACCGCCAGGACCATGAACGCCGCGTCGACGACCGCTCGGACGATGACTGCCGAGTCGAGGGCCGCCGCGTTCACCTTCGCGCGAGCCATCCTTCGAGTACGGCCTCCCGGTCACGCGAGCGCAGGGCTCCCGGCTCCGCCGAACTCCACCAGTCGGTCAGGACGGCGGGCGAGGACGTGCCCTCGACGAAGCGGGCGAGCAGCGCCCGGGAGAGGTCGACTTCCCGCCGGCTGTACGCGGTCGCGGCGCCGGACAGCACGGTCGTCTCGATACCGCCGCCCTCCGCGCCCACCACCACCGTCATCTCCGCGGGGCTGCCCGGGACCCACAGGTCGAGTGCGGCCGCAGCCACCGATGCCGCGCGGCCGGCCCACCGTACGCCCACCGAACGGACCGGCACAGCGATCACCTCAAGGGCGGTCACATCGGACCAGGGCCACTCGCGTGGCTCGGGTCCGATGACCTGGAGCGAGCCGGGGGCAAGGACCACGTTCGACGCCGTCGTGGCGCTGGGCGTGCCCAGGTGGACGGTGTCCCCGTCGATCCAGAAGAGACCGACCATGCAACCCTGCCGCTGCGGGTCGGCGGACCTGGGTGTCGATTCCAAAGCGAACTCCATGGGTGCCATGCATGGTGTCATGCATGTCTTTCCGATCGTTTTCCGATCGACCCTAGATCACCTGTGAACGGCCATTGAACGGTACGGATGAATACCGATGAGTTTGAGGCAGCTTCAGCCTTCAGCTCAGCGCTGCGGGCTGACGACAGCAGGCGCTTCCGGCGGCGCGGATCACCGCCGGCCGTTGCTCCGGGAGCCGGCGTAGGCGCGACGCTTGCGCGCGGACGAGACCTCCTCCGGGTCCTCTTCTTCGGCTTCTCGTTCCGCTTCGTCCTCGTACTCCGCGTCGTCCTCGAATTCGCCTTCGTAGTCCCCTTCGGCTTCGTCCTCATACTCCTCGTCGGGTTCGCCCTCCGGCTCCTCTTCGGCTTCGTCCTGTTCGGGCTCGCGCCCGTCTTCCTGCTGGAGCTCGCCCTTGTCCGGGACGCCCTGCTGCTCGGTCCGCTGGTCCGGCTCGCGTTCCGCTTGCTCCTCGGCGACCGCGTCCTCGTGGCTGACGACGACCTCGCCGTCCCTGATCTCACCGCGCCAGCCGCCCTCGGCCTCGCCGCGCAGCGCGATGTGGCGCGCGAAGTTCTTGAGGTCGAGCCGGGCGCGACGGCCCTGGGAGCGCCATATGTTGCCGGTCTTCTCGAACAGCCCCTTGGGGTAGTACTCCATGACCAGCAGGACGCGGGTGATGTTCTCGCCGAGGGGGTGGAAGGTGACGACTCCCTTGGCCGTGCCCTTGGCGCCCTCGGACGTCCAAGCGATGCGCGCGTCCGGCACCTGTTCGGTGGTGTGCGCCTTCCAACTGCGGCTGGACCAGAAGACTTTGACCTTCCAGTCCGATGTGGTGTCGTCGGCGACGGTCGCGCTCTTCACGCCCTTGGCGAAGGTGGCGAACGACTGGAACTGGGTCCACTGGTCGTAGGCCTCGCGCACCGGGACGCCCACGTCCACGGACTCCATGATGACGGTCGGCCGGCGGCCCGCGCCGCCCTTCTTGCGCTTGCCGCCGAGCCCCTTGAGCATGTCCTTCGCGTTGTCCTTGAGGTGCGAGGCACCCATTTCCACGGCGGCCCGGACCGGCCCCTTGCCCTCGGCGACCTTGCGGCCGCCTTCGAGCGCCAGCTTGGCGAAGCCGGGACTGCGGCCCTCGGCGATGTCGTTGAGTTTGACCGTGGTCTCGCCGAGCTTGTGACCCACGCCCATGAGGAGCCGCTCCCCCTGGGCGAGCAGGTACGCCTGGAGCTCCTGCTTCAGGCGGTCGGCGGCGGGACTCTGCGTCAGCGGGTTCTTCGTCTCAGCCACGGTCGCCACCGCCCTGGCCGCTCCGCCGGCTCGTCGCCTTCTTCGCCGGTGTGCGCTTGGCCGTACGCTGCACGGACTTGGCGGTCTTCTTGGCTGAACCGGCCCTGGACGACGACGACTTGGTGGACGTGCGCCCGGTCGAGCGGGGCTTGGCGGAGTCCCTGCTCGATGACGACCTGGACCTGGAAGACGGGCCCGAGGTCGATTTCGTCTCCTTGTCCGCCCGGCCCTCGGCGTCGCCTTCGCCTTCGTCTTCGTGCTCCGCCGAGCCGGACACGTCGGGCACCACGCCCGAGATGCGGTCCTGGACGTCCAGCGTCCGGTCGTGCAGCCGGTCGGCGATGCCTTCGATCTGCCGGTTGAGGAGTGCGCCGGTCGCGGCCTTGCCGACGCCGCGCAGGTCCTCGCGCAGCTGGTCGCCGATCTCCTTGAACTGCGGATTGTCGGCCAGTTGGGCGGCCGCGAAGTCCGCGATCGCCCGCGGGCTCAGCTGCAGGCGCTTGCCCATGACCAGTGTCCCGATGCCGAAGGCGAGCTTCGCCTTCTTCGTCCGCCCGAGCAGATAGCCCGCGCCCACCGCGAGCCCCAATCCCAGCCGATTGTTCATGCCTGACCCGTCCTCTAGTCGTCCCGTCTCACGAAGGGGAGCCCGTGGAGGCTTCGTCACGCCGGGTAGCCAACATGGCCAAAGCCAAACCCTGGCGGTGCGGTGTCACCGAGGGGGGCGTCCCGTGCCGTACCGTCCCAGGGCGCGGATTCCGTGCAGGTCAGGGCGGGGTCGTCGTCCCAGCGTCCCAGATCCGCCGGTGCGGCTTGTGCGGCGGGCGGGGTCCTGCCGATGCTTCTGGCGTACCCACAACTTCCTGCCGAAGAAGGGGAGTTGGGCCGGAATCGGAGGTAATGACAGTGATGGCCAATCGATGGGGGAACGGGCTGGGCCGGGTCAGGCCGATCGCTCTGGGGGTGGTGGCGTTGCTCGCCGCCGGGGCCGGGTTCGCGCCCTCCGCACACGCGGGGGCCAAGTGCGACCACGGCTGCTCCAGGACGGTGAACGACAGCTCGTTCCATGCGGTCGCCTACCGCAACTGGTGCCGGTCGGGAGACATCTCGGGCTCCTGGACCACCACGCGGCCGACCTGCACGTCCGACAAGGTGAAGCAGCAGTCCTACTATCTCGCGCCGCACACGCACACCCCGTGGAACCAGGACTGGGACACCCTTCAGGTCGACCCCGGCTGGTGCGTCAAGGTGCACTTCGTGAACAGCTGGGAGCCCGACTACTCCCGGACGTACGACCGGCGCGGAAAGTCGGCGGTCTGGGTGAAGGTCGCGAACAACTCGGTCGCGCACATCACCGCACAGAGCCCGAGCCACTGCTGAGGACCGGGCCGCCCGGCGCTTCGACGTCCAGCTGGGGCGTCCCGGTGATGGTGAGCCGCCGGGGGGCGGCGACCGTGCGGCCGTCCAGGTAGCGGACGCTGCGGTCGCCGGGGCCCCCGGGCATGGAGGCGGTGCCCGACTCGGTCCAGCGGATGACCGCCGGGACCTGCGGCCGGCCTACGGGGGTGGCCAGCAGAAAACGGCACTGCCATACGGTGTCGGGGACTCCCGCCGGCCGCCCGTGGCCGCAGGAGGTGATCCTGGCGCCGGCGAGCCACTCCTGCAGGGTGGCGACCGCACGGGCCGCCTCGGTGGGCGGCCCGCCGGCGGCCTGGAGTACCAACGGCACTTTGGTTCCGCCCCAGTTGTAGAAGTAGGTGCGGGCATAGCGCACGTACATGCCGATCAGGTAGAAGCGGACGGCGTAGGCGATGGACTGCGTGGCGTCCAGCGGCCGGTCGGTGGCGACGCGGTAGGCGCTGCCCGTGTTCCACAGCGCCGGGTGCACCCCGGCCGTGTGGAAGGTGCGGTCGATCAGGTCGGCGAGGGCGACCAGACTCTCCGGGGTGTCCCCGTCGTGTTGCGGATAGAGCTTGACGCCGGCCGCGTCGCAGTCCCGGTAGCCGTCGGCCGCGGCGAAGTCGAGCAGGAACCTCCGGGACGCCGGGGCCCACAGGTCGCCCATCGACGGGCAGACTAGCGTGGCCTTCGGATCGGCGCGGCGCACGATGGCCGCGGCCCGCCGGGTCATGCGGGCCAGCGTGGCCGCGTCCCCGCTGTAGAAGTGGGGCGAGGGCGCGAAGGCCCACAGTTCGTACGCGCCGATCCGGCCCGCGTACCGGGTGGCGACCGCCCGCACGAACTGGTCCCAGTCGGCGAGGTCGTCGGGCGGCGCGGTCCGCGAACCGTCGCCGTACGGGCCCGGCGGGGCGCTGGGAGCGGCCCAGCCGGGGGTGCCGCCGAAGGTGTGGAGCACGGGCAGATGTGCTCGTCCTGCGGCGTCGACCAGCCGGTCGAGCACGCTCCAGTCGTAGCGTCCGCGGCCGGGTTCGACGAGTTGCCAGCGCGTCCCGCTGTCCCAGAGCCGCACCCCGCCGACCCTGAAGGCGGGCATGAGGCCCGTGTTGCTGTTGATGGTCACGCCGAAGAAGCCGGAGGGCACCGGCGCCGGGTACTGCTCCCATGCGGGCCCGGCGACGGTCTGCGGGCGGGGGCGCCGGGACGCGACCGGGACATGCAGCGGCGCGGACGAAGGCGCGAACGCGGCGACGAGGAACAGGGCGCAGAGCACGGCAGCCCATCTGCGGTGGCGGCGCGGCGCGGACGGCCTGCGGACTCCCGTACCGGGTGCTCGCGCCGGGTGCCGGGCCGGCGGCTCGGGGCGGGGATCGGGGGCGGGCGGGCCGGAGTTGGCCCGGGACCAGAGCGCATAGAGGCCGTCCACCTCGGCCCGGTCGGCACCGCAGGCGAGCGCGATCCGCTCGACGGTCCCGAACTCGGCCGGTACGACCTTGCCTTGGCAGTACCGGTGCACCGTGGACGCGCTGAGCCAGCAGCGCGTGGCCAACTGCGCGTAGCTGAGGCCACTGCGGTCCTTGAGCGCCGTGAGCGCCGAAGCGAGATCCGACATGCCGCCCCTTTGCCTGTACCGCCCGTTCACGGGGATGCGGTGCGCCCGCCGTGAACACAGGACGAGCACGAACCCCACCCGAGGCCGGAACCAGTCTCGACCAGCCACGGGGAGGAGGACAACAGGCCCTGGAACAAGGAGAGTTGACCAAGACGGCGAATCCCCAGATGCTCAACTGCGAGGTCGCCGTCAAGATCCTCCGAGCCTAAGAGCCTGTGTCTAAGCCTTGCGGCGCAGGACTGCCGAGAGGTGGTGTTGCAGGGGCTGGCCGACCGCCGCGAGGTCGTGGGTGAACGTCAGCGTGTCGTCGTCGGTCAGCTCGTAGCGGCGGCGGGTCGCGTTCACCTCCTTGGCGGTGGGAGTGAGGGCCACGTCGTCGGTGGAGAGGTCGGCCGTCTTGCCGTCCGCGGCGCCGACCGCGATCTCCGCGATGCCGGTGGGCTGGGTGATCAGGGCCTCCACCCGCCCGTCGGCCTGGAGCCGCCACCAGCCGCTCTCGCGCGCCGAGGGACGCAGGGGCGCGCCGTTCTCGTCGAGCAGCCAGGCCCGGGCCTCGTACCGCAGGAAGGGCCGGCCGTCGTGGCTGAAGGTGACTTCCTGCGCGTACGCGAAGTTCCCGGCGATCGTCGGATATCCGCCCTCGCCCCGGCCGAACCAGGTGCCGAGGAACCCGGTCACGGGCGCGAGCAGGGGGTGCGGGGCGGGCACCTCGTCGGGCCGCTGGCCGTCGGGGTACGGGTACTCCGGTGCGGGGTCGAACACGATGTGCGCTCCTGAGGTCGGGGCCGAATGCCAGAGGAAGCCTAGGCCGTCGACCCTCCGCAGGTCCCGCTCCACCACCCATGGCTCCCGCTCAAGTGGCGGCGCGCGCGGTGAGTACGGGCTGGAAGAAGCCGGTGCTCTCGGGGGTCCGCCACCGGGGCTCGACGAACCCGGACTCGATCACGTACGAGCTCAACCGGCCCTGGGTCAGCGCCCAGTAGGTGGTGCGCCGCACGCGTACCTCCCACTCCCCCGCGCCGTCGGGGACGAGCTGGAAGTGCTCCAGGTCGTAACGCTCGCCGTCCTCGTGCCAGTCCCACAACTGGAACGTGATGCTCCCGCCGTGGGGCGGGGCGGCGACTTGCGGCGGGGTCGAGGAGGGCCGTGCCTTCAGGATCTCGTCGTACGGGCGGATGCTGAGGATCAGGAGCCCATCGGTGCGCAGCGCGCGCCGCATCTCCGTGAGGGCGGCCCGCACATCCTGCTCCGTGAGGAGGTGGGGCACGGAGTTGTCCGCGCTCACGACGACGTCGAACTGGCCGTCCGCAAAGGGGAGTTGGCGCATGTCCGCGGTCGCTGCGGGCAGGGCGACGCCGCGAAGAGCCGCCTCGTCGACCGCGCGGGTGACGGCCCCGGCGCTGATGTCGGTGCCCGTGACCCGGTGGCCGCGCAGGCCGAGCCCGATGGCCTGGGTGCCGATCCCGCACGAGCAGTCCAGCACCCTGGCGCTGTCGAGACCGAGCCCGGCCCGGATCATCGCGTCCAGGGCTCGACCTTGCCGGGCCATTCCGGCGTCCCAGTCGGCGTAGATGCGGTGGTAGTCGGCCGCGAGCCGGTCGTAGAAGCGGGCCACTCCTGAAGCCTCTGGCATGCGGCCAGGCTAACGGGTCCGGACCGCGAGAACCCCTGGGTATCCGCCCGACGCGGATCAGGGGTCGGCTCTGATCACCGGGTACGGGACGAACGTGCTGGTGTTCTCGTCGATGGCGAGGCGTCGGCCGAGTGGCGGGACCGCACGCTGGGGGCAGTCCAGGCGTTCGCAGGCTCGGCAGCCCATGCCGATCGGGGTGGCGGCGGAGGTGTTGTCCAGGTCGAGCCCGTCGGAGTAGACGAGCCGCGAGGCGTGCCGGATCTCGCAGCCCAGCCCGATGGCGAAGGTCTTGCCGGGGCGGCCCCAGCCGCCGCGGTGGCGGGTGACGGTGCGGGCGGTCCACAGGTACCGCTGCCCGTCGGGCATGGCGGCGATCTGGACGTGGATGCGGTCGGGCGCGGTGAACGCCTCGTACACGTTCCACAGGGGGCAGGTGCCGCCCGCGCGGGAGAAGTGGAAGCCGGTGGCGGACTGCCGCTTGGACAGGTTGCCCGCGCGGTCGACCCGCACGAACGAGAACGGCACCCCGCGCAGACGCGGGCGTTGAAGGGTGCTGAGGCGGTGGCAGACGGTCTCGTAGCCGAGGCCGAAGCGGTCGGTGAGGCGCTCGATGTCGTAGCGCACCTCCTCGGCGGCGGTGTGGAAGGCGCGGTAGGGCAGGATCAGCGCGGCGGCGAAGTAGTTGGCGACGCCGATGCGCGCCAGGGACCAGGTCGGTGAGGCTTCGTCGAAGTCCTCGCGGGCATGGCGGGACAGTTCGTCGCCGTACGCGAGCAGGGCGAGCTGGGTCGCCATGCGGAAGGCCTGCTGGCCGGGGCGCAGCCGGGGCGAGAGGTGCAGGGTACGGCTCCGCGGGTCGTAGTGGTGGGAGCGGTCGCCGTCGGAGGTGATCCGTACACCGTGCGCTTCGGCGAGGTGGGCGGCGAGCGCCTGGCGGACCTCGCCGGGCCGGATGCCGATGCGCCCGGCCAGTTCCTCGGCCTCGGTGTCCGCGTCGTGCAGGTAGTTCTGGCGGCGGTAGAAGAACTCGCGGATCTCCTCGTGCGGGGTACGGGCCGAAGCCGCAGCGGCGCCGACATCGCGGCCGTCGGCGAACTGGGCGAATTGCTCCCGGAGTTCGTGGTTGCGCCGCCCGAGCCGCAGCAGCACATCGCCGACGGCGGGCAGCCGTTGGGCGAGCTCCCGCAGGTCGGCGGCGGAGACGCCGCCGTCGGCGATGTCGTCGGCCAGGGCCTCCCGGAGGTCGGCGACCAGGCGGCTGGTGTCCCGCTCGGAGAAGAACCCCGGGTCCACGCCGAACGTCTCGGTGAGCCGCAGCAGTACGGGGACCGTCAGCGGCCGGGAGTCGTGTTCCATCTGGTTGAGGTAGCTCGCAGAGATCGCCAGGACGCGGGCCAGCTCGGCCTGGCTCATCCGCCGCTCCTCGCGCAGCCGCCGCAGCCGCGCCCCCGCGTAGGTCTTGCTCACCACTGCCTCCCCCTCCTCGTGACGAGTCCCGGCCTCCGCATCCTAGGAGAGCCAGGTCCGTTGGTGGCCTTCGCAACCTTGGCAATCGACGTCGCGAAGATTTGCAGAAGTTGGCATCGGGCCACGGTTGATGGCACTCAGTGCCGCTGTCAGAGTCGTCCTGCGGCCCGCCGGATCCTTCGGCGAACAGACGGGGTACCAGCAGTGGTTCACGGTCTGGCACCGGAGATTTCGGCACCATCGGGCCGGGCCTCCCCGCCTCTCACACACCCGAGATGGCACGACGGGCCGCACACCGATGACGAGAGTCATCGCCTCTTCACACCCTTGGCATTCGAAGCATTTCTCACACGTTCGACGCGACACCGGGAGACGGTCATGGCGCAGGCAGAGACGACGGCGGCAGAGACGACGGCGGCAGCGGCGGAGCTGGCGCAGCGGTGGGCGACGGACCCTCGCTGGCAGGGGATCGAGCGCACCTACAGTGCCGAGGACGTGGTCCGGCTCTCCGGCAGCGTCCGTGAGGAGCACACCCTCGCCCGGCGCGGCGCCGAGCGGCTGTGGCGCCAACTGCACGAGCGCGACTACATCCACGCACTCGGCGCGCTGACCGGCGGGCAGGCCGTCCAGCAGGTGAAGGCCGGGCTCCAGGCGATCTACCTGTCCGGCTGGCAGGTCGCAGCCGACGCCAACCAGGCCGGGCACACCTACCCCGACCAGTCGCTCTACCCGGCCAACTCCGTTCCCCAGGTGGTGCGTCGGATCAACAACGCGCTGCTGCGGGCCGACCAGATCGCCACCGCCGAGGGCGGCAGCGACACGACCGATTGGCTCGCCCCGATCGTCGCCGACGCGGAGGCCGGATTCGGCGGACCGCTCAACGCCTTCGAGCTGACCAAGGCGATGATCGCGGCCGGCGCGGCGGGCATCCATTACGAGGACCAGCTCGCCTCCGAGAAGAAGTGCGGCCACCTCGGAGGCAAGGTGCTCGTCCCCACCGCCCAGCACATCCGTACCCTCAACGCGGCCCGCCTCGCCGCCGACATCGCCGATGTCCCCACGCTGGTCGTCGCCCGTACCGACGCCCTCGCCGCGACCCTGCTGACCAGCGACGTCGACGAGCTGGATGCCCGTTTCTGCACCGGCGAGCGCACCGCCGAGGGCTTCTACCGGGTCGAGAACGGCATGGCCCCGGTCATCGCCCGCGGCCTCGCGTACGCACCGTACGCGGACCTCATCTGGATGGAGACGGGCACCCCGGACCTCGCGCAGGCCCGGGAGTTCGCGGAGGCGATCCACGCCGAGCACCCCGACCAGATGCTGGCCTACAACTGCTCGCCGTCCTTCAACTGGAAGGCGGCCCTGGACGACGACCAGATCGCCAAGTTCCAGCGCGAACTGGGCTCGATGGGCTACCGCTTCCAGTTCATCACCCTGGCCGGCTTCCACTCCCTCAACCACGGCATGTTCGACCTGGCCCACGGCTACGCCGAGCACGGCATGACCGCGTATGTCGACCTGCAGGAGCGGGAGTTCGCGTCGCAGGCGCGGGGCTTCACGGCGGTGAAGCACCAGCGGGAGGTCGGCACGGGCTACTTCGACCTGGTGTCGACCGCGGTCAACCCGGCCTCCTCGACGACGGCGCTGGCCGGCTCCACCGAGGAGGAGCAGTTCCACTAGGCGCTCCGCCGGGTGCGCCAACCACACAGACAGGTGAGGGCCGAGCAACTCCGCTCCGCTCCGGCCCTCACCGCAGTTCCACAGGGCCGCCGTCCAAAACCCTCCGCGGCCAGGAAGGGAGCAGTCATGACCACCAGCATCCAGCGCGTGGGCGTCGTCGGCGGTGGCCAGATGGGGGCCGGGATCGCCGAGGTGTGCGCTCGCGCCGGGCTCGACACCGTCGTGTGCGAGGCCGACGCCCCCGCCGCCCGACGCGCCCGCGAGCGCATCGCCGACTCCCTCCAACACGCCGTGCAGCGCGGCAAGTTGGGCCGCTCCGAGGCCGAGAGCGCGCAGTGGCGGCTCGCGTTCACCACGCGCCTCACCGACCTCGCCGACCGGCAACTCGTCGTCGAAGCGGTCGTGGAGGACCCGGTCGTCAAGGCGGAGGTGTTCACCGCCCTCGACAAGATCGTCGAGGACTCCGAGGCCGTCCTGGCCACCAACACCTCCTCCGTTCCCGTCATGCGGCTCGGCCGGGCCACCAACCGGGCCGACCGCGTGCTCGGGCTGCACTTCTTCAACCCCGTGCCCGTCATGCCGCTGGTGGAGATCGTCACGTCCCTGCACACCAGCGCCCAGACCGCCGCGACGGCCGAGGAGTTCGCCCGGCTCACTCTCGGCAAGACCGTGATCCGCTCGAAGGACCGGGCCGGGTTCGTGGTCAACGCCCTGCTCATCCCCTACGTGCTGGCCGCGGTGCGCATGGCGGAATCCGGCTTCGCCAGTGCCGCCGACGTGGACGCCGGCATGGAGCTGGGCTGCGCCCACCCGATGGGCCCGCTCAAACTCGCCGACCTGATCGGCCTGGACACCGTCGCCTCCATCGCCGAGTCCCTGTACGAAGAGTTCAAGGAACCGCTGTACGCCCCGCCCCCACTGCTGCACCGCATGGTCGAGGCGGGCCTGCTGGGGCGGAAGACGGGCCGGGGGTTCCACACCTACGACCGGGGTTGAGGGGCTCCGGGTGCTGCCGGGCTGAGTGGCCCCGGCAGCCGTGGGCGCGGGGTGGCCTGGGAGGGTCGCCCCGCGTCCGGTCGGTCGGAGTCTGTGTGTGAACTCCGTCCGGATCGGCGTCCGGCGTGCCGCACCTCACCGTGCGGTATGCGCGAACGTGGTTCCCGGGACGCGGGTCGAGCGCATAGGCTGCCCGTGCAGCTGGTTCGCCCCGTCCGCCAGGCGGGATGCGTCGTAAGAGGGAACCCGGTGGGAATCCGGGACTGCCCCGCAGCGGTGAGCGGGAACGACCGCCGTCATACGCACTGGGCCCGGCCGGGTCTGGGAAGCGACGGCCAGTAGATGCCTCGGACAGCATGAGGCGTGCCCGCGAGTCCGAAGACCTGCCACTGCCCGCGTGCGACCGATCGCGCGCGGAGATCCCGGCGACCTCTAGGGCGGGTCGGCGTACGCACCAGCGGCAACGGCCTACACACCGTGGCCCAGGTCCGTCGTCCTTTCGCGCCTTCGTCCCGTTCCGGGGTCCGTTCCACCGAAGAGCTCGCGAAGGAGAGTCTCGTGACCACCAAGTCCGCAGCCGCGGCAGCACGCGCCACCCTGTACGGCTACCCCCGCCAAGGCCCGAACCGGGAACTGAAGAAGGCGATCGAGGGCTATTGGAAGGGCCGTGTCAGCGCCCCCGGACTCCGCCGGACCGCCGCCGAACTGCGGGCGGCCACCTGGCGGCGGCTCGCCGAGACGGGCCTCCACGAGGTGCCGACCGGCGACTTCTCGTACTACGACCACGTCCTCGACACCAGTGTCATGGTGGGCGCCGTCCCCGAACGCCACCGCGGGGCCTTCGCGGCCGACGAGCTGGACGGCTACTTCGCCATGGCGCGCGGCACCCAGGACGTGGCACCCCTTGAGATGACGAAATGGTTCGACACGAACTACCACTATCTGGTGCCGGAGTTGGGGCCGGACACCGCCTTTGCCGCCGACTCCGCCAAGCAGGTCGGCGAGTTGAAGGAGGCCCTCGCGCTCGGGCTCACCGCGCGCCCCGTGCTCGTGGGGCCTGTGACCTATTTGCTGCTCGCCAAACCCGCGCCCGGCGTGGCCGCCGACTTCGAGCCGCTCACCCTGCTCGACCGGCTGCTGCCGGTGTACGCGCGAGTGCTGGCCGATCTGCGGGCGGCCGGAGCCGAGTGGGTACAGCTGGACGAGCCCGCGCTCGTCCAGGACCGCACCCCCGCCGAACTGAACGCCGTCACCCGCGCCTACAGCGAGCTCGGCGCGCTCACCGGTCGCCCGAAGTTGCTCGTCGCCTCGTACTTCGACCGGCTCGGAGAAGCCCTGCCCGTCCTGGCCAAGGCACCGGTCGACGGGCTCGCCCTGGACTTCACCGGCCCCGCGGCCGCCAACCTCGACGACCTCGCCGCGGTCGGCGGGCTGCCCGGCAAGCGGCTCGTCGCGGGGGTCGTGGACGGGCGCAACGTGTGGATCAACGATCTGGAGAGTTCGCTCGCCACCCTGGCCACGCTGCTCGGCCTCGCCGACCGCGTCGACGTGGCCGCCTCCTGCTCACTGCTCCACGTCCCGCTCGACGCGGCCGCCGAACACGGCATCGAGCCGCAGATCGCGCGCTGGCTCGCCTTCGCCCGACAGAAGACGGCGGAGGTCGTCACGCTGGCCCGCGGCCTGTCCCGCGGCACCGGGGCGATCGCGGCCGAACTGGCTGCCAACCGGGCCGACTTGGCCTCCCGCGCCGGTTCGGCCATCACCCGCGACCCGGCCGTACGCGCCCGGACCTCCGCGATCACCGAGGCCGACGCCCGCCGCGCCCAGCCGTATGCCGAACGTGCCGTCGCCCAGCGCGCCCACCTGCGCCTGCCGCCCCTGCCCACGACGACGATCGGCTCGTTCCCGCAGACCGGTGAACTCCGCACCGCCCGCGCCGACCTGCGCGCCGGACGCATCGGTACGGACGCGTACGAGGAGCGCATCGAGGCCGAGATCCGCGAGGTGGTCTCCTTCCAGGAGAAGACCGGCATCGACGTCCTGGTGCACGGCGAGCCCGAACGCAATGACATGGTCCAGTACTTCGCCGAACAGCTCACCGGCTACCTGGCCACGCAGCACGGCTGGGTCCAGTCGTACGGCACTCGCTATGTGCGCCCGCCGGTCCTGGCCGGCGACATCTCCCGGCCCGAGCCGATGACGGTCCGCTGGACGGCGTACGCCCAGTCGCTCACCGACCGACCGGTCAAGGGCATGCTCACCGGGCCGGTCACCATGCTCGCCTGGTCCTTCGTGCGCGACGACCAGCCGCTCGCCGACACCGCCCGACAGGTCGCCCTGGCCCTGCGCGACGAGGTCGACGACCTTGAAACGTGCGGCACTTCGGTCATCCAGGTCGACGAGCCGGCCCTGCGCGAGACCCTGCCGCTGCGGGCGGCCGACCGCCCCGCGTACCTTGCCTGGGCGACGGAGGCGTTCCGGCTGACGACCGGCGGAGTACGGCCGGACACCCAGATCCACACCCACATGTGCTACGCCGAGTTCGGCGAGATCCTCGCCGCCATCGACGACCTGGACGCGGACGTGATCAGCCTGGAGGCGGCCCGCTCCCACATGCGGGTCGCGGACGAGCTGGCCGCGGCGGGCTATCCGCGCGAGGTGGGTCCCGGGGTGTACGACATCCACTCCCCCCGCGTCCCGCCCGAGGCGGAGACCGCGCACCTCATCACCCGGGCCCTGCGCTCCGTACCGGCCGAACGGCTGTGGATCAACCCCGACTGCGGTCTGAAGACCCGCGGTTGGGCAGAGGTCCGCCCGGCCCTCGAACGCATGACGGCGGCGGCCCGGCAGGCCCGTCAGCAGTTGCCCGCCGCGCACTGAAAGGCCCTGTGACGTGGACACCCTCACCGATGGCCCGGCCCACAAGGCACCGGCCGACTCGGGCGTGACCCTCGCCCACATCATGAGCGAGCACGACACCAACCTGTACGGCACCATCCACGGCGGCGTCATCATGAAACTCATCGACGACGCCGCCGCGGCGGCCGCCGGACGGCATGCGGGCGGCCCCGCCGTGACCGTCTCGGTGGACCGGATGACGTTCCTCCTGCCCGTCCACGCCGGCGATCTGGTGAGTGTGCGGGCGTGCGTGGAGTACGCGGGCCGCACCTCGATGGACGTCGGCGTGCGGGCGACCGCCGAGCGGTGGAACGCCTCGGGCCCCACCGCCGAAGTGGCCACCGCCCGCCTGACGTTCGTCGCCATCGGCGAGAACGGCAGCCCCCGTCCCGTACCGGAGCTGCGCCCGGTCACGGCCGAGGACCACCAGCGCCATCTGCACGCCCTGCAACGCCGCGCCGGGCGCGCGCGGCAACGCACGGCCGCGAGCTGAGCGTGGGGCGGGGCGCCGACGGCCCGGCGCCCCGCCCGGGCCCGCAGCTGCCCACGCTACGGGCCCCTCACGTACGCTCGCGCGGCTCAGCCGATGGCTACCGAAAGCCCACCGCCGATGGCGCGCGGGTTGGCGGCCGTGCCCTCGGTGCTCAGCAGCACGACCACCGAGCAGGGGCCGAGCCCCAGCGTCGCACGGCGTTCGTCAGAGCCCGCGCCCATGAGCACCGCGCGCAGGCCGGCGAGCGACGCGGCCCCGCACGGGCCGGAGGAGACGCCGAGGTCCGCGAGGCGGGCGGCCGCGCGGGTGGATTCCGCGTCGGGGATGGCGACGGCTGCGTCCAGGCCGCCCCGCAGGTAGGGCCAGGCGATGCTGGACGGGGTGCCGCAGTTCAGTCCCGCCATCGTGGTGTCGCCGGTGCTGATGCTGAGGGGCGCGCCGAGCGAGAGGCTGTCCAGGACGCAGGACGCGGCCTCCGGTTCCACCGACAGCAGCGCAGGGGCGCGCTCGGACGGACGGCTGCGGTAGTGGGTGACCACGGCTTGCGCCAGCGACCCCACACCCACGGGCACGGCGACGAGGCCGGGCCCCTCGGTGACCCCCTCGGCCGTCAATTGCTCGTCGATCTCGGTGCAGAGGGTGGAGTAGCCCTCGACGATCCAGCCCGGGATCCGCTCGTAGCCCGGCCAGGCGGTGTCCTGGACCAGGACCGAGTCCGCCCCGGCACTCGCCTCGGCCGCCAGGCGCACGGCCTCGTCGTAGGGTCCCGCGACCTCGGTGACCTGCGCCCGCTCGGCGGCGATGGCGGACACCGCACGCGGGTGCACGCCTCGCGGCACGAAGACGTGGGCTCGCTGTCCGAGCAGGCGCGCCATGCGGGCCACCGCGCGGCCGTGGTTGCCGTCGGTGGCGGTCACCAGGGTGACCGGGCCGGGCTCCTCGCCGCTCGCGGCCCGCTCGGCGAGGATGCGGCGGACCGCCCAGGACGCGCCCAGCGCTTTGAAGGCCGGCAGCCCCAGACGGCGCGACTCGTCCTTGACGAAGACCCGGCCGACCCCCAACTCCTCGGCCAGCGGCGGGAGTTCGGTCAGCGGGGTGAGCCCGTAGTCGGGCAGCGCGGCGTGGAAGTCCCGTACCTCTGAGGGTGCGGGTTCACACCGCCAGGCTCGGGCGCCGGGCCGCGCGTACCACGGCAGGACATGGAGGGAGGAAGCGTTCTCAGGCACCCGACCAGGATGCGGCGGCGTTCTCCCATCGGTCCAGCGAATGTTTCCGACCTATACTCGTCGAAAAATCCGACCGTGCGCCATGAGGAGCTGTCCGCGGCGGAGGTCGGCGACGGCGCAGGGGGCCCGGCGATGTTCGATCTGCACCGACTGCGCCTGCTGCGTGAACTCAAGCACCGTGGCACCCTCGCGGCGGTCGCCTCGGCCCTGTCCTACGCTCCTTCCTCCGTGTCCCAGCAGCTGTCGCAACTGGAGGCCGAGGTCGGCGTGCCACTGCTCGAACGGGTCGGGCGGCGGGTGCGGTTGACCGAGCAGGCAGAGATCCTCGTCGCCCACACCGAAGCGGTTCTGGAACGCCTGGAGCGCGCGGAGGCGGACATCGCCACCTCCCTGACCGATCTGACCGGCACGTTGCGCATCGCCTCGTTCCAGACGGCCGCCCTGGCTCTGGTCCCGACCGCGCTCAGCCTGCTGCGGGACGCCCACCCGCGTCTGCGCGTGCACGTCACGCACATGGAGCCGGAAAGCGCGCTGCCCGCCCTGCTGGCCCGCGACTTCGACCTGGTCCTCGCCGAGGAATACCCCGCCAACCCCAGCCCGCGCCCTGCCGAACTCGAAGAGGAGGACCTGCTCGACGACCGCCTCCACCTCGCCCTGCCGCAGGCCCGAATGCCGGGCGCCGAGACCCCGTTGGCGGCGCTGCGCGCACTCGCCGACCACCCCTGGGTCATGGAACCGGAGGGTACGACCGCGCGGAACTGGGCCATGACGCTGTGCCGCAACGCGGGCTTCGAGCCGGACGTACGCTTCGAGTCCCCCGATCTGCTGCTCCACCTCCGCCTGGTCGAGCACCATCACGCCGCCGCGTTCCTGCCCCACCTGGTCTGGAACGGGCGACGCCCGACGGTCCCCCTGCGCCCACTCCCCCGCGGTCAGCGCACCCGCCGCATCTTCACCGTCGTGCGCCGCGGAAGCAGCCGTCACCCGGCCGTCCGAGCCTGCCGCAGCGCCCTCCTCCAGGCAGTCGCCTCACCCTCCGACACGGCGTAACGGCAAGGGAGTTCACGGCTGGTCGGACCGCCGCAAATCGTCCAGTTCGGCCGCGAAGAGTTGCCCAGCGTCGAATCCCATCCCGGTGAAATGACCTGCGGCTTCCAGGGACAGCACGCCGTGCAGCCTCGTCCAGAAGATCAGGGCCCGATGGAGGGCGGCGGGCGGGGCGGGGTGGCCCCGCGCCCACGGCCGGTGCTCTTCGAGTTGTTCGGCGAAGGGCGTCGCGGGACCGTCGAAGGGCAGCGCCGTGCACGCGTCGAGCAGCATCCGCATGATCTCGTCGGCGATGACGGTGATGTCGTCGGGCGCGTGGTAGCCGGGGACGGGCGTGCCGTAGACGAGGAAGTAGCGGTTGGGGTCCTCCAGGGCCCAGCCGCGCAGCGCGTTGGCCAGGACGTCGATGTCGGGGCCGGAATCGGAGGCGTCGGCGGCCGCGCGGAGAGTGTCGGCGAGACTCCGGTACGCGTCGCGGACGAGCTCGGTGATCAGCTCGTCGCGGCCGGCGAAGTACCGGTAGAGCGCGGGCCCGCTCAGCCCCATCTGCTTGGCGATCGCGTTGAGGGACAGCGCGGAGGCTCCCGCCGTGGCGATCTGCTCCCACGCGTGCTGCTTGATCTCCGCCCGGACCTGCGCGCGATAGCGCTCGCGCGGCGTCCTGGTGCCCGATTCCGCCACTCGCCTGCCACCTCTCCGTACGGTCGCGGCCGCGGCCGCCAGATTTAGTTAGAGGCTATCACGAAGGTTATTGACGGCCATCGCGGCAGAGTGTTAGAACTTCTAGCGAACGGCAACATATATAAACCTCCTTCGGGTGGCGGGCACTTCCGTGTCCGTACACCTGGCTACTCACTCAAGGGGAACGTCATGTCAGCCTCAGCAGCAACGTCGTCCACCGGGCCGGACCGGCGCATCCGCAGGGCCGGCTTCCGCGCCGCCCTGGTCGCCGTTCCACTCGCCGTCGCCGTCCTCGGGACCATGGCGACGCCCGCCGGCGCGACCCCTCACCCGGGCAAGTCGCTCACCTGCCGCGGGGAAGGCGTCGACCCCGATGCCCGGGTCCGCTACCGGACCGAGACCGTGATCCACGCGCCACTGAGCACCATCTGGAAGCTGCAGACCGATGTGGAGCGGTGGCCGTCCTGGCAAGCCGTGGTCAAGACCTCGGAACGGCTCGACCACGGCCCCCTCCGGAAGGGCTCGGCCTTCCACTGGACGACGCCGGTGCCGCCCAACCCCTCAACTCCCGCCACCAGCCTGGACATCACCTCGACCGTCCAGCAGCTCAAGCACAACTCCTGCATCCGCTGGACCGGCCCCGCGACAGGTGAAGGGCTGCACATCGACGGCGTCCACGTATGGAACTTCACCAAGGTCAAGGGCGGCGTCCGCGTGACCACGGAGGAGACCCACACCGGCCCCCAGGTCGACGCGAACGTCCCCGCCGCGACCCACATACTCCGTGACGGCCTCGAAGGATGGCTGCGCGACCTGAAGAGCGCCGCGGAAGCGGACGGGTCACGCTGATTCACCGACCTCGCGTGCGCCCCGTCGCAACGGTCAGATCGCCATCGCCTCCTGGATCCAGCGGTTCACCCGGTACGGCATCCACCACGCGAGCCCGCCCACCTCCAGGACCAGACGCTCCTCCCGGAAGTCGGCGAGTACGGCGGCAGGTACAGATTCGGTCGGGGCGCCGTAGGCCAGGGTCTCGATGACCTGCTGGTATTCCGGCTCGTCGGCGGTGAAGCGGCGCAGGTCGCCCCAGCGGCGGTCGCGGATCTGGACGAAGCCGGGGCCCTGCCGCCACAGGCACTTGCAGAGGTAATGGCCGTCCCGCCACCGGCGCAGGTCGCCGGTGGCGTCGGCGGGTCCGTCCAGGCGTCGCGGCGGTTGGAGGTGGCTGAGGGCGCGCCAGGTGTCGTCGGCCGCCGCCGGGTCCAGCCGCAGTTTCCACTCGACCAGGAGGGCCCGTGCTGTCAGGTCCCGGACGAGACTCAGGCAACGTACCGCGCGTTCGGCGGCCGCCGGGTCGGCGAGGTCGACCGTATCGGGCAGCCGGACGCGGCGGGCGCCCTGCTCCCACAGCCGGTCGCTCTCCTCGCCCATGGGGCCGGTCAGTTCCACCTCGCCGAGGTACATCCCCGGCAGGGCGCACGCTTCAGGGTCGTAGTCGCGCCAGGCTGCGACCATGACGGCCTCGGTGGCGTTGGTGAGGGCGGTGCTCATCGGTGCTGCTCCTCCTGATGCCGGGTCGGGGCACTAGCGGGTTCAGACGCTCACGGGCTCGGGCGTGGTGGGCTGTTCGGCCGCGTCCATCGCGGCCTGCGCGTGCCGCATGAAGTCCAGGCGCAGCAGGTCCTCGTTGACGGCCGAGGGTGCGATGTGGACGTACTGGCCGCCGTCGGTGAAGACGAGCCCCAACTCCAGCCAGGCGTCGAGCAGTTGCCGCACCTCGCGCTCGTCCCGCGCGGCGCTCTTGGCACGGGCCGCGGCCTTGCGGGTGAGCGCGCTGATCGTGTGCGGCTGGTCGAGGAGGCGGAAGACGATCCGTTCGAACGGGTCGGTCAGCTCCATCGCGCGCCAGGCGAAGGCGCGCCGCCTGCTCACCAGGACGATGCGGTCGCCCAGGTCGGTGTGGGTGAGCCGGGCGTCCGCGTGGTGCTTCTTCCACGCGTCGAGCGCGTTGTTGAGCGCGGTGACGGTGGGCTCGGTGATGCCGCGCTGCGGGGCCTCGAAGACGTAGGCGAGGTCGTAGAGCTCGGACTCGGGCAGGTCGTAGGTGAAGCGGTAGTGCTCCTCGGGGCGCAGTCCGTCGAAGCCCAGCTCGGGGCGGTTGAAGTACGGGCTGAAGCGCTCGATCGCGATCCGTGCGGAGAGGTCGACCGGTGGGTCGAGGTGTTCCAGGGCGGGGATCTGGGCGATGACCGGGTCGTAGTCCTCGGCGGTCTCGCCGGGGAAACCGTGCAGGTAGTTCCAGGCGACGGAGAGGCCGGTCTCGGCACCGTCGCGCAGCATGCGGACGTTCTGGCAGCCGCTGACGCCCTTGTCCATCAGGTCGAGCACCCGGTTGTTGAGGCTCTCGATGCCCGGCTGTACGTAGATGAGTCCGGCTTCGGCGAGCGTACGGAGCTGGCTGCGGCGCATGTTGGCCTTGATCTCGATGTGCATGCGCAGGTCGTAGCCGCTCTCCATGATGCGCGGCAGCACCGTGGTCAGGTAGCCCATGTCGAGGATGTTGTCGACGAGGTACATGTCGAGCACCCGGTGCCGCCGGGCGAGCTCCATGATCTCCTCGAAGAACGTGTCGGGGCTCTTGGAGCGGAACTGCATGAACGAGCCGTTGAGTCCGCAGAACGTGCAGTGGTGCTTCTCGCCCCACCAGCAGCCGCGGGCGCCCTCGACGACGAGCTTGGGCTCGACCCAGTTGCGGGCCACCGACGCGGCGAGGCGTTCGAAGTAGCCGCTGTAGTCGGGGGCCAGGATGGTGGCGGGCGGCAGCGGGCTCGTGGCCATCGGGTTGACGACGCTCTTGCCGTAGGTGTCACGGTGGCACAGGCCCGGCACCCCGTTGAGGGCCTCGCCCCGGGCGCCTTCGCCGATCGCGGTCAGGAGCTGTGGGAAGGCGGACTCGCCCTCGCCGCGGATCACATGGTCCACAAACGGGAAGTTGCGGTGGACGGCCTCGCCCTGTTCGCCGTCGCAGTTGGCGCCGCCCATGACGGTCACGATGTGCGGGGCGAGCCGCTTGACGTGTTGGGCGGCGGCGAGGGCCGCGGTGTTCTGCTGGAAGGTGGAGGTGAAGCCGACGACATCGGGCGCGTGGTCCACGATCCGCCGGGCGATCATCTCCACGAACTCCGGTACCTGGCGGTGCAGTTCCTGTGACATATGCAGCCGGGACTTGCGCAGTTTGCCCTTCATCGCGGCCGCGAACTCCTGGTCCCGCCAGGTGGGGTCGTCGTAGAGGGCGGAGGAGAACACCCAGTCGCCGCAGCCCATGAAATAGGAGGAGAGGGCGTAGTACTCGTAGTCGTCGGCGGTGAATTCCGTACGTTCGGTGATCCAGTCGGTGAATTCGAGATTGGCGTGCAGGACCTCGGCGCGGGCGCCCGGCACGCGTTCGTCCACGCTGCGTTTCAGGATTCCCAGGGCCAGCGAGGGAAGGTCGATCGGCGACCAGGGCATATTGACCAGCAGGACACGCATGTCGGCTCCTCGGGAAGGTGCGGAGACGTGACGGAAGTAGGGCCCGGGGGGCCGGAGTGGGGTGGGTCTTGCCGGCCGGCCCGGCGGCGAACCGCCGGGCCGGCCGTGAGGGTCAGTCCTCTTCGCCGTCCTCGGCGTTGCGGAACGGGACCTTGATGGTCACGCCGACGCTCGGCTTGCGGTTCTCCTCGTCACCCGCGAGCGGGTCATTGTGGATGATGTCCTTCTGCATGGCCGGAACTCCTCTCTGTGTGGGTGGTGCCTGTGCCTGTTCCGGCGGGCGCCGTAGAGCGCGCCCGTCCGGAATCCCCGCTCCGGTCGGAGCGGGGCGTCTTGGGGGTGGTGCGGGGCCGTCCGCGCAGTTCGCGGTCGAGGAAGACCACGGCCCGGCGCAGGACGGCGACGTGGTCGTCTGCCTCGTAGCCGTCGTGGCCCGTGTCGAGCCACATCGACTCGTGGCGTACGCCCGCGAGTCGGAGGGCGGCGAGGTAGTCGCGCACCTGGCCGGGCGGGCACTTGGCGTCCCGGGTCGCGGCGGCGACGAGGAGGGGTGCCTGGACGGCGTCCGCGTAGTGGAGGGGTGAGCTCCGCTCGTACCGTTCGGGCACCTCGTCGGGTGTGCCGCCGAACAGCCGCTCGTCCAGGGCGCGCAGGGCCTCGGTGGTGGTGCGGTAGGCGGCCGCGCAGTCCGCGACGGGCTTGACGGCGACGCCCGCCTGCCACAACCCGGGGTGCACGCCGAGGGCGAGCAGCACCAGGTAGCCGCCCCACGAGGTGCCCCAGAGTCCGACCGCGTCGGCGCGCAGGACACCGCGTGCGACGAGGTCGGCGCGGACCGCGACCAGATCCTCGACCTGAGTGAGCCCGACGCCCTGGCCGAACGAGCGCCGCCAGCGCGGCCCGTACCCGGTGGAGCCCCGGTAGTTGACGCGTACGACGGCGAAGCCGGAGGCGACCAGCGAGTGCACCACCCCGTCGTAGGCGTCCCGGTCGTGGTCGCCGGGCCCGCCGTGCACCAGGAACACCGCGGGTACCGCGCCCTTACGTCCTTCAGGCAGGCTGAGCAGCGAGTGCACCGGTCCGTCCGGTCCCGCCGTCCACAACTCCCGGTGTTCGCCGGGCACTTGGCCGGGGATGCCGTGCGTGGGAGGCAGCGGGGTGCCCGCGGTGGAGGCCATGCGGGGCGGTGTCGCCGTGTCCGTCCAGAGGTAGTGCACATCGGATCCGGTACGGGGCGCGGCATCGAGCAGGGTCCCGCGCGGTGTGGGTACGGGTTCGACGGTGCGCTCCGTCAGGCCTACGCGGTGCAGGGTGCTGCGGCCGTGCCGGTCCTGGCGGACCAGGAGAGAACGGCCGTCGGGGTGCCAGCGGGCGGTGATCTCGCTGTCGAAGGCGCACCAGGAGTGGATGGCGAGTCCTGTCCCGGGGCTCCAACTGGCCAGCAGATACTGGTCGTTGACCTCTTGGACGAGGAGCAACTCGGCACGTCCGGCGGCTGGGGCGAAGCCCAGTGACCAGAGTCGGCCGCCGGGTCCGGCCCCGTTCCCGTCCCCGGCCAGTACCGCGCGTGTGGTGCCGTCGTCGGCGAGGACGGTCACGGCCCGCGCCGAGCCGGCCGCGCCGCTGAGCGCGAGGAGGCGGCCGTCGGGGGTGATGCCGGACAGGGTGGCGTGCCCGTCGACGCGTGTCACCTCGCGGGCGGCGCCTCCGCGCGGGCCGACGTGGACGGCGGTCGACCGGCCGTCCCCGACGCCCATGGCGACGCGCGCCTCGTCGCCGACGGCGAGACCGCGCGGCTCGCCCTCGGGCACACCCGTCAGGCCCGGCAGGTCGGGGCCGCCCTCGAACGGCTGGAACCGCCAGCGTCCGGTGCCGTGCTGGTCCTCGTCGAACCACCACACGTTGGCGTCGCGGTCGATCGCGCCGTGCAGCGTGCCGTGCGGGCGGTCGGTGACCTGGCGGGTCCGGCGCGTGCGGGCGTCCCAAGTGAACACCTCGCAGCGGCCGTTGGCGTCGCCGGTGAACACCATCCTGGTGGGCTCCGCGGCACACACCTCGGGCAGCGCGGCCCGGTAGACCTGGTAGCGGCTGGTCATGCCGTCACCGCCGCCAGCCGGGACCGCACGACGGTCGTCCGCCATGCCAGCGCCGCGAGGACCGCCGCGCAGACCACGGCGGGCGCGGCCGTCCCGACCCTGGTCGCGCACACCCCGGCCAGGACCGGCGCCAGCGCGGCGGACCCGCCGACCGCGCTCGTAAGGACCGCCGCGGTACGGGCCTGCAGCCCGGGCGGGGTCTCCTGCAGGGCCCGGGACTGGAGCACGACGCCGACCAGCGGCATCAGCAGGCAGAACACCCCGAACAGCGCCCCGTACATCCAGGGCCCGTCGGCGGTGGCGAGCGCGGCCGCGAGCGGAACGAGCAGCCAGGTCACCGTCACAAGCAGCCGCGCGGCGCCTATCCGGCCCGCGATGCGCGGCGCGGCCAGCGAGCCGACGAGCCCCGCGGCCCCGGACAGCGCGAGGACGAGCCCCATCGGCCCGCCGCCGTGGCCGCCCTTCTGGAGGGTGAAGACGGCGCCGTAATAGAGCGCGACGATCACGCCGTTGACGGTGGCGCTCCACGTCAGGACCAGCCGGAGTAAGGGTGAGGTGCGGACGAGAGCGAGCCCGGCGCCGAGCTCGTCCCGGATGCGGCGGGCGGGGTGTGACCGGGGGTCCGGAGCTGCCGCGCGGCCGTGGTCCCGGTCCGCCTCGCCATCCACCCCGGATCCCGCACCCCTAGGCCCCTGAGGTCGCAGATCCGAACTCAGCGCCCGTACGCATCCGGCGGCGACGGCGTAGGACACGGCGTCCGCGAGGAAGGGCAGGGCGCGGGCGGCCTGGTAGAGCGCACCGCCCAACGCCGGTCCCAGGATCAGCGCGCCCTGGTCGCCCGCCGCCAGCCCGGCCACCACGCGGGGGCAGTCGGCAGGCGGGACGATCATGGCCACGGTGCCCGCGGCGGCGGCCTCGTACACGGCGGTGGAGAACCGCTCCAGCAGGACCGCGCCGAGCAACAGGGCGAGCGGCGGGCTGCCCGCGGCCACGGCCACCGTCACGCCGGCCATGGCGAGCGCCGAGACCGTCGCGGACCAGAACATCACGGGTTTGCGTGCGCCCCGGTCGGCCGGGACCGCCGCGAGCGGAGCGAGCAGCAGGCCGGCCGCCGTGGACACCCCCGCGACGAGTCCGACCACGGCCGCCGAGTGGCCGAGTCCGAGGAGCAGCAGCGGCAGAACGACCCCGGATGCCTGCGTGCCGAGCGCGTCGGAGGCGCTCGCGCACCAGAACAGCCGGACGTCACGGGACAGGGAGCGCCGGGCCGCCCGCTTGCCGGTGGCTGTGGAGCCCGGGCTCATCGGCGCCCGACTAACGCTGCAGATGTCCCCGATGCGTCCGGGGACTCCGGTTCACGCACAGCCACCCCACAGTTGGTCAAGTTGCGAAGAATATGTGCAGGAATCGAAACGAGCGGGAGCCTAACCAGGCGCCCGCCGGACTCACAAGGGTTCCGCCACCGAGGCCGGAATCGAACTCCGTAAGGACCGGGCAAAGAAACCGATTGCTTGATCGGGAGCGCGCGTCCGTCCGAAGGTTCGCCTCGGGCCGGGCGAAAGGGAAAAAGAACAAACCCGTCCCGGGCACGGGGACACGACCGTGCTCCTGCGCGGTCACTTCGCGCAGGCGAACATCCAGGCCGAACGGGCCAGTTGATGCACCCCGTCCGGCATATGCACCTTCCCGCCGGCGAACCGGTGACCACCCCGGGGCCCCGAACACCCCGCATCCGAAAGAGCGCCACCGCCTGCCTCCCCAGCCCGCTCGGCGCCCCGGGGGCGCTCTCCGACGGCGATCCCCCGGAAGGGTTCCGTCCGGTGCGGTCATTGGCCGGAAACATGCGGAGTGGGTGGGGGCGAAGGGGGCGTGCCCTACTTGTTGGGCCCCCGGAAGCGGCCGAACGCCTTCGTGATGGCGCCGAGCGGGGAGGCGTCCGTCTTGACCGGCCTCGGTCCCGGCAGCCGGGGTACACCGTCGCCGCCGGTCGCCTCGGCGAGCGCGGCATGCGCCGTCTCGGCGGCCTCCCGGTACAGGTCGCGGGAGTTGGTCATGACATCGAGCGCCTCGGCGTACTTGGCGACCATGCCCTGGGCGTGCACCAGCTCCTCGTCCGGGGTGAGCAGGTGCCAGCCGAGGCGCAGCCGCCTGAGGGCGGGCTCCGCGTCGGTCGGCATGGGCTGCGGCAGTGCGGCGAACTCCCTGATCCTGTCGAGGAGTTCGGTCGGTTCCGTGCCGTCCAGGAAGACGGTGCGGACGGTGTATCGATCCGCGTCGTACCACGGGCTCCGGGGCACTGTGGGCAGGACGACGGCTCCGCCGCGCGGCATCCGCACGCTCAGCTCCCGCTTCATCGCGAAGTCGGCGATCTGCGCCTGCTCGGGGGTGCCCCGGTGCTCGATCACCCGGTGTCGCAGGCTCGGCGGCAGGAACGTCGAGATCGGCCGCTGCCCCATCGCGTCCGGCGTCATCGCCTCGTGCACCACGACGTGGATGAACCAGCTCTGCCGGGTGCAGTCCCGCAACAGGTGGCGCAGCTCGTCGTCGTCCTTCGGCAGGTGGTTGGTGCTCCGCAGGCGCAGGCTCGGCAGGGTGTCGTGGTCCCAGGCGATCTGGTCGCTGTCGGGCCAGAACATGGTGGCGGGCGAAGGCCATTGCACGTCCCAGGCCCGTTCCGCCTCGGCGGCGATGACCCAGCCGACGCCCTCGTCCCCCTTGCGGCGGGTCTCGGGTTCGTACGTGGTCAGCTGGGCGCGCACCGTGACGTCGTCGGCCACGCGCCAGCGGGCTTCGAAGAGACGGCGGGCCGAGGGTCCGGGGTCGGCGGCCTCGTCCCGCGGGTGCAGGACGGTGGAGCGGGCCGCCTCGACAGGGTCGAGGTCCAGGAAGTCGTCGAGCACCCCGGCCGCCTTGAGGGCGATCAGGTTGCGTCGGACGTCCCGCTCGGGCTCGGGCCCGAGGTGGCGCCCGCGCCCCAGCCACGCGGTGTCGGGGACGGTGGTCGAGGAGGTGCTGTTCTTGGCCATGGAGTCGTTCTGTAGGCGATCGGGGCCCGACCAGTATGCTATGTGGCCCTCCCGATGTAATCAGCGCCATGTCCATGACTTCACGACGCTGTTTGGGCCGTACGCCGCTGAGCTTCACAGCCGGCGTGAAGGGTGGCGGTCGTTCCGAGGGGGTCGAGCGGGGCCGGTACCGGGGTGTGCACGGCCGCGTACCCGGGGCCTTCCCCAGGCGCAGCGCGCGCAGCACTTAAACCATCGGACGGGCCCGGCCGGCACGTTCCCTGCCAGGGCGGGCACCGAACATCGCGGTCTCCAACGGTCAGCCGCGCATGTTCTGGTCCTCCGGCCCCGGCGGGGTGAGGACTGCGGCCGCCACGTGGTCGCGGAACCAACTGTGGCCGGGGTCGGCGGAGTTGCGGGGGTGCCAGGCGATGCCCAGGTCGATGGGCGCCACGTCGAGGGGGATGGGGAAGGTGCGCAGCCCGAGCGCGGTGGTGGTGCCGGGGAGCCAGTCGGCCAGGGTGAGGGCGACGAGGTCGGTGTCCCGCGCGAGGATCATCGCGCTGGTGTGACTGGGGACGACGACCGCTACGCGGCGCCGCAGCCCGTGTTCGGCGAGGGCCTGGTCGATGGGGCCAAGGCGTTTGCCGAGCCGGGAGATGCCTATGTGGTCGGCGGCGGCGAACCGGCGGGCGTCGATGCGCTTCCCGAACAGGGGATGACCGGTGCGAGCGACTCCCACCAGCGTCTTCTGGGTGATGTGCCGGGTGCGGATTTCCGGATCCAGCTGCCCGAGGACGCCGAGTTCGACGTCCACCGCGCCCTGCCGCAGCGCGGGCCCGCCCTCCAGTGCCTCGGGCAGGAACACCACGTCCACGTGCGGGGCCGCCGCCCGGACCCGGTCGGTCAACGGCCCGGCGACGCCCGCCAGGATCAGGTCGGTCGCCTGCACGGTGAAGGTGCGCTGGAGATGCACGGCCTCGAAACCGGCCCCGGGCCGCAGGACGTTGTCGCAGCCGCGCAGCAACCCGCTCACTTCCTCGCGGAGTTCGAGGGCCCTGGGCGTCGGCACCATCCCTTGACCCGCGCGGACCAGGAGCGGGTCGCCCACCGCGCGACGGAGCCGGGCCAGGCTGCGGCTGACCGCCGCGGGTGACGTACCGAGGCGCTCGGCGGCGCGGCTCACGCTGTTCTCCTGGAGCAGGGCGTCCAGGACACGTAGCAGGTTGAGATCCACAAGATGCTCCTGAGCTGTGTTTTTGCGCTGGAGTCAATGATTGGGCAGCAATTCTTGCATTGTTGCCGGGCCTTGTCGGGCGAAGAGTGGAGGTGTCCGCGAGAACGGCGGACCAACCACCCACCGCGTGAAGGAGCTCAGCCATGCGACAGTCCCCCCGTTCCGGTCGAGAAGGCGATGTGCTGGCCGTGGTCAGCCAGACCGGACCCTCGGTCTCGTTCTTCGACGCCGCCTCCGACCACTACCTCGGCTCGCTCGAAACCATCGCCCAGCCCCACGAGTTGTGCTTCGATCCGGCACAGCGACTGCTGTGGTGCTCGATCACGTACGACTCGGGCTTCTACGGCGCGAACAGCGGCCGGCGCACCCAGCTCACCGTCATCGACCCGGACACCCGGCGCATCGTCGAGGTCGTCGACATCGCGCCCGAACAGGCCCCGCACGGGCTCGCGTTGGATGGGGCGCGCGGTCGTCTGTATGTCACCGTGGAGGGCGCCGACGACCGGACCGGCGGCGTCCTGGTCATCGACACACAGACGCGGCGGCCCCTGGGCCGGATCGACACCGGCGCACCGGGCCCGCACTGGGTCGCCATCGACGCGGCCGGGAAGACGGGGTACGTCACCAGCAAGGAGGCGCCTTTCGTGTCGGTCCTCGATCTCGAACGGGGCGTACTCACCGCGAAGGTCGAGGTGCCGGGCAGCGAGGGGCTCGCCGTCTCCGCCGACGGAACGCGAGCCTTCGTCGCAGCGCCGTTCCTGGGCTCGCTCGCCTCCGGAGGGACAACTCCCCCTGGAATCAAGGTCATTGACATCAGTACGGCATCAGTCGTCGACACCCTGCCGCTGGAGGACACCGCGATGCCGGTGCACCTCACCTCGACGGGACGGCTGCTCGTGGGCGAGGTACGCGTGGAGGACGATCCGACGTCCGGCGGCAGTCGCATGGCGCCCGGCCGCCTCACGGTGTTCTCGGCCGACACCCACGAGCGGCTGGGTGACATCGAGGTGGGGCCCTGCCCGCTGACCATCACCTCGTCCCCCGACGGCCGGCTCGCCTATGTGGCCTGCCACACCTCGTCCACCGTCGAGGTCATCGACCTGGAGACGCTCAAGACCCTGGCCCGCCTCGACCACGCCGCGCTGGGTGAGTCGGGCGCCCACGGCCTGGCCTACATACCCCACCCGGCCTGACACCCGCAGCTCGGAGGGGACGCCCCAAGGCTCCCCGGCGAGGCCCCTCGCCCCGGCGATGAGACAGGTCCCCCGGACACGACGTCCGGGGGACCTGTCAGGCGTTCGAAGCAGAACGGGAGCCGCCGGGTCGCCCCGTCGAGCGTGTCCGGATTTCGCCGGTAGTCGGGCAAACATCCCGCGGGCGCGATCATCGTTTCGAGCGAATGCGCCCGGCTTCTCTTGGTCCAGGGGGCGAACCGGCCATTACTGTCCTTCTGGCTCCGGACGGATTTCCGTTCGTGCACCCCGTTTTCCCTCCTCCTGCCCGGCGGCGTCCCCGTACGCCCGTCACCGCCCTGACCAAGGAGAGCTCGCCCGATGACTGTTGATTCGAGCCCCGACACTCAACTGGAGCCGCCACGGCAGTCCAGCCTGGGCACGGCGGCCGCCCGCAACCTCGCCACCACGACCAAGTCCGCCCCGCAGATGCAGGAGATCTCCGATCGCTGGCTGCTGCGGATGCTCCCCTGGGTGGAGACCAAGGGCGGGGTCTACCGGGTGAACCGCCGCCTCACCTACACCGTCGGCGACGGGCGCGTGGAGTTTGTCCAGGACGGTGCCACGGTCCGGGTGATTCCCCGTGAGCTCGGTGAACTGGCCCTGCTGCGCGGCTTCGACGACCTGGAGGTGCTTACCGCCATTGCCGACCGGTGCGTCCAGCGCGACTTCGGGGTCGGCGAGACGCTGGTCGAGCGCGGTGCGCCCGCGGACCGGCTGCACCTGGTCGCGCACGGCCGCATCAGCCAGACCTCCGTCGGCGGGTACGGCGACGAGCTCGCCCTGGACGTGCTCGGCGACGGCGACCGGTTCGGGGAGAACGCCCTGCTCGACGAGGACGCCCGGTGGGAGCACACCGCCACCACCGAGACCTCGGGCACCCTGCTCACGCTGTCCCGCGCCGACTTCGCGGCCGTACTGTCCGGCGCGCCGAGCCTCCGGGACCACGTCGAACGGTTCAAGTCGCTGCCCCGCCAACGGCAGAACCATCGCGGCGAGGCGGAGATCGCGATGTCCGCCGGCCACCACGGCGAACACGGCCTGCCCGGCGCGTTCGCCGACTACGAGCTCAAGCCCCGCGAATACGAACTCTCGGCCGCGCAGACCGTTCTGAAGGTCCACACCAGGGTCGCCGACCTCTTCAACGGGCCGATGAACCAGACCAAGGAGCAACTCAGGCTCACCGTCGAGGCGTTGCGCGAGCGCCAGGAGCACGAGCTGGTCAACAGCCGGGAGTTCGGGCTGCTCCACAACGCCGATTTCAAGCAGCGCATCCAGCCGCGCTCGGGACCGCCGACCCCGGACGACTTGGACGAGCTGCTCTGCCGCCGCCGCGGCTCCAAGTTCTACCTGGCGCACCCGAGGGCGATCGCCGCGATCGGGCGGGAGTTCAACGCACGCGGGCTCTGTCCGGACCAGGTCGACCTCGGCGGTCAGCGGGTGCAGGCCTGGCGCGGGGTCCCGATCCTGCCCTGCAACAAGATCCCCATCACGAAGGAGGGGACCAGCTCGATCCTCATCATGCGTACCGGTGAGGACAACCAGGGCGTCATCGGCCTGCATCAGACGGGTCTGCCGGACGAGTACGAACCGGGTCTGTCGGTCCGCTTCATGGGCCTCGACGAGAAGGCGATCACCTCCTACCTCGTCAGCACGTACTACTCCGCCGCCATCCTCGTGCCGGACGCGGTCGGCGTCCTCGAAAACGTGCAGATCGCCCGCTGGTCCAGGTAACAGACCCTCCCGCTCGGCATGCCGCCACCCCTTTCGGGTCGGTCGCGCATGCCCGGAACACCCTGGGACAGCAGCCCATCCCACCAAGGAGCCATGGATGCCCGCGCCTGAGCCGACACCGCCGCAGTCGAGCCTGCCCGAGGCCGCCGCCAACTTCGGGGCGTACGTCCTCGCCGACGCCGCGGCCCGCGCCCGCGACATCACGGCCGCCACCGGCGGCCCACCCGGGGCACCTCCCGCGCCCGCCCCGTCACCCGACGTACCGGCACCCAGCGCCGGACTGGAACGGATCCTGCGCGGCCCCACCGGCCTGGGGACGGCGGGCCTGCGCCTGACCCTGCCGGAAGAGCCGCCGAGGCCGTCGGAGCCGGCGGCGGTGCGGGGCACCCCGATCCCGGGCCTCTACCACCACCCGGTGCCCGAGCCCGACCCGGTGCGGGTCGAGGAGGTCAGCCGCAGGATCAAGTCCTGGGCGCTGGACGAGGTTTCCCTCTACCCCGACGACTGGGAGGAGGAGTTCGACGGCTTCTCCGTGGGCCGCTACATGGTCGGCTGCCATCCGGACGCACCCACCGTCGACCACCTGATGGTCGCCACCCGCCTGATGGTCGCCGAGAACGCGGTCGACGACTGCTACTGCGAGGACCACGGCGGCTCGCCCATCGGCCTCGGTGAGCGCCTCCTGCTGGCGCACACCGCCCTCGATCCCCTGCACACGACGCGGGAGTACCAGCCGGAATGGGCCAAGTCGCTCCACTCGGACGCGCCCCGGCGGGCGTACCGCTCGGCCATGGAGTACTTCGCGCAGACGGCGACCGCCTCGCAGACCGACCGGTTCCGGCACGACATGGCCCGGCTGCACATGGGCTACCTCGCCGAGGCCGCCTGGGCCCAGCAGGACCACGTACCCGAGGTGTGGGAGTACCTGGCGATGCGCCAGTTCAACAACTTCCGCCCCTGCCCCACCATCACCGACACCGTCGGCGGCTACGAACTGCCGGCGGACCTGCACGCGCAACCCGCCATGCAGAAGGTCATCGCGCTCGCGGGCAACGCGACGACCATCGTGAACGACCTGTACTCGTACACCAAGGAACTCGACGCTCCCGGGCGGCACTTGAACCTGCCGGTCGTGATCGCCGAACGTGAGGGCCTCTCCGACCGGGACGCCTATCTGAAGTCGGTCGAGGTCCACAACGACCTCATGCACGACTTCGAGACCGAAGCCGCGGCCCTGGCCGCCGACTGCCCCGTACCCAGTGTGCAGCGCTTCCTGCGAGGCGTGGCCGCATGGGTCGACGGCAATCACCACTGGCACCAAACGAACACCTATCGCTACAGCCTGCCGGACTTCTGGTAGGAAGAATGGACTCATCTGTGACCAGCACCGAACTCACCGCCGCCGAAGCCTCCGTCTACATCCCCGGCCCGACGACGCCCTATCAGGGGGACATCGCCCGGTACTGGGACGGCGAGGCCAGGCCCGTGAACCTGCGGCTCGGCGATGTCGACGGCCTCTACCACCACCACTACGGCATCGGCGAGGTCGACCACGCCGCGCTCGGTGACGCCGACGACAGCGAGAGCGAGAAGAAGCTGATCACCGAGCTCCACCGGCTGGAGTCGGCGCAGGCCGACCTCCTCCTGGAGCACCTCGGTGACATCGGGCGCGAGGACACCCTGGTGGATGCCGGCTGCGGCAGGGGCGGCTCGATGGTGATGGCGCACCAGCGCTTCGGATGCAAGGTCGAAGGGGTCACCCTGTCGGCCAAGCAGGCCGAGTTCGCCAACCGGCGCGCGGGCGAACTCCGCATCCAGGACCATGTCCGCGCCCGCGTCTGCAACATGCTCTCCACACCGTTCGAGACCGGGCAGGCCGCGGCCTCCTGGAACAACGAGTCGAGCATGTACGTCGACCTGCACGACCTCTTCGCGGAACACTCCCGCATCCTCAAGGTCGGCGGTCGCTACGTGACCATCACCGGCTGCTGGAACCCGCGGTACGGCCAGCCCTCGAAGTGGGTCTCGCAGATCAACGCGCACTTCGAGTGCAACATCCACTCGCGCCGCGAGTACCTGCGCGCGATGGCCGACAACCGCCTCGTCCCGCAGACCGTAATCGACCTCACCCCCGACACCCTGCCGTACTGGGAGTTGCGGGCCACGTCGTCGCTGGTCACGGGCATCGAGGAGGCGTTCATCAACTCGTACAGGGACGGCTCGTTCCAGTACGTCCTGATCGCGGCCGACCGAGTCTGACCCCCGGCTGACCGGGCCGGCCGTGTCCCGGGGCGGGCCTCCCCGGGACACGGTCGGCCCATCGGTGGCCACCCGCCTCAAGCAACGGAAGCGTGGCGGGAACGACCGGCCAGAGCCGCCGCATGGAGGCGCTGGCGATCTCGACTGGTGGCGTCGGCGGTGTCTGCGCCAACGCCCACCTGGCCGACATCGGCTGGCAGGGCTGGGCGTGCGGCCGGGACGGCGATGTCGTAACAGTGGGCACCACCGGCCAGTCGCGGCGGATGGAGGCGCTGGGCGTCCAGGTCGGCACGGGCAGCGTGGGGGCCCAGGCACATGTGGAGGGCTACGGCTGGCTGAGCTCGGTCAGCGGAAACCCGGTCTATGTGGGAACCACGGGTCAGTCACGGCGTCTGGAGGCCGTACGCATCTGGGTCTGAGCCCCGGTGTCTGACACCTGATGTCCGATGTCTGACAGGGGTGGTGCCGGTCCGCGCGAGGCACCACCCCTGCCGGGCCCTCGGGAAGGTATGTGCCGTGTTCGCGCATCCGGGTGCGATGGCGAAGGCGGGTGCGGCTGCCGCCATGGTCTGGCGGTGTGGGGCCAGGGCCGAACGGCCCCGGGCGTGGCCGGGCGGCCCCTGCCTCCGGGGTCTTGGTCGCGCGAGACTGGAGTGACACCCCGCGAAGGAGGCCTGCTCATGACACACACCGTGACCGTTGGTCTGGACGGCTCCACGGAGAGCCTCGCGGCCGCCGACTGGGCAGCTCGTGAAGCGCTGCTGCGTGACGTGCCGCTGCGACTCGTGCACGCCTGGGTGTGGCAGCCGCCCTACAGCTACACGCCGATGGCGGGAGTCTCCGCCCCCGAGCCCGTGGTCGAGGAGCAGCGCCTGTGGGCGGAGTCCGTCCCGCGCAAGGCCGAAGCCGACCTGTCGGCCCGCCACCCCACGCTGCGGATCACCACCGACCGGATCCCGGATCTCCCCGTCCCCGCCCTGCTCGCCGCCTCCGCGGAGACCGACCTGCTGGTCCTTGGATCGCGGGGGCTGAGCGGCCTGACCGGCTTCCTCGTCGGCTCGGTGGGACTCGCGGTCGTGGCGAGCACCGAGTGCCCGGTGGTGATGGTGCGGGCCGGGGAACGCGCCGAGGACGAGCACCGCCCGACGGACGCCGCCGGGCTCCCTTCCACCGGCTCACCGTTCCGTGACGTGGTGGTCGGAGTGGATCTGGAACATCCGGTCGACACCGTGACCGACTTCGCCTTCGAGGCCGCTGCCCGCCGCGGAGCAGCCCTGCGCGTGGTTCACACCTGGACACTGCCGCCCTACTACTACGGCTACGGCGGGGCACTCGACCCCACTCTCGCCACCGAACTGGGCGGGCAGGTGCGCCACACGCTCAGCGACACCCTGCGTCCCTGGCGCGAGAAGTTCCCGGGGGTCGAGGTGATCGAACAGACGCCGATGGGCGGGGCGGGCCCCTGCCTGCTCGACGCCTCGCGCGACGCGTCCCTGGTGGTCGTCGGCCGCAGGCACCGCCGCGCGCCCCTCGGACCGCACATCGGCCCGGTGACCCACGCCGTCCTCCACCACGCTTCGGCGCCGGTCGCGGTCGTCCCCTACGGCTGAGCACTGCCGACGCGGACTGCCGACGGCCGTTCGGCCCACAGCCGGGGCCACTCGGCCCTGCCATGCCACAAGGTGGGAGCGCAAGCTGAAATCGCGACCACGAGGCCGCCCGCGACAACGCGCGGCCTGGGGAACGGAGACAGTGATGAAGGGGACCAGACAACTCCTGGACGCCTTGCCACCCGAGGCCCGGGAACGGCTGCTCGCCCTCTCCCGCGAAGTCACCTTCGCGGCCGGCACCCGCATCTTCTCGGAGGGCAGCCACGCCGACCGGTTCTGGGTGGTGCAGAACGGGCGCGTCGAGCTGGACGTCCACGTGCCGGGCCGCAAGTCACCCGTGGTCGAATCCCTCGTCCCCGGCAACCTGGTCGGATGGTCATGGCTCTTCCCGCCGTACACCTGGCAGCTGGGTGCCACAGCGGCCACCGACGTCCACGCCCTTGAGTTCGACGCCGTCGCGGTACGCGCCCTGTGCGACGAGGACCCGGTGCTGGGCCAGGCCCTCGCACGCGGCGTCGCGGAAGTCGTGGGACACCGCCTGCGCGCCGCCAGGATCCGCCTCCTCGATCTCTACGGTCCGTACGGCAGCGGCAATACGCTGCCTCTGCCCTGAGGGGATGCGCCGTGAACGAGTCGCCGTACTTCGTGAGTGATGTGATGTCCCGCCCGGTGGTCGCGGTGGTGCGCGACGCGCCGTTCAAAGAGATCGCCGAAGCGCTGGCGCGGTGGCGGGTCAGCGCCATGCCGGTGCTCGACTCCGAGCGCCGGGTCATAGGCGTCGTGTCCGAGGCGGATCTGCTCCTGAAGGAGGAGTTCCGCGGCCTGGCCTCGAAGGGTTCCGGGCGGGTGCGCCGTCCGGTGGAGCTCGCCAAGGCTGGAGCCTCGGCCGCCGAGGACCTCATGACCAGCCCCGCGATCACGGTCCACGAGGACGCGACGCTGCCTCAGGCGGCCCGGATCATGGCGGTCGAGAAGGTGAAGCGCCTGCCGGTCGTGGACGCCGAGGGGCGGGTGTGCGGCGTGGTCAGCCGCTCGGATCTGCTGAAGGTGTTCCTGCGGACCGACGAGGACCTCGCCGCCGAGATCCGCACGGGCGTGGTGCAACGGCTGGCCGCGGTGTCCGGCGGCGATGTGCACGTCCGGGTCCGCCAGGGGGTCGTGACGCTTGGCGGGACGCTGAACGACCCCAGGCTGGTACCGGTGGCGATACGCCTGATCCAGGCCGTACCGGGCGTGGTGCGGATCGAGTCGACGCTGACCGGTCCGCGCGATGCTTCGGCAGGCATCTGCCCAGGGGCGGACGATTGAGACGAAGCGGCACTGACAAGAGGCCACCGTTAGGGCCGATCGCAGTGCCTGGAGAGGCAGCCATGACCGAGACACCGTCCTTCTCGGAGGAATCACCGATCAAGGTGTTCCTGCTGGACGACCACGAGGTCGTACGGCGAGGTCTGCACGACCTGCTGGACGCCGAGCCCGACATCGTGGTGATCGGCGAGGCGGCGACTGCGGACCACGCCTTGGCCAGGGTCCCGGCGCTGCGGCCCGACGTTGCGATCCTGGACGTCCGGCTCCCGGACGGCGACGGCATCAGCGTGTGCCGTGAACTGCGCTCGCGCCTGCCCGGCCTGGCGTGCCTGATGCTGACCTCGTTCGACGACGACGATGCACTCCTCGACGCGATCATGGCTGGGGCAGCGGGTTACGTCCTCAAGCAGATCAAGGGAACCGATCTCCTCACGGCGGTACGGACCGTGGCCTCGGGCCAGTCGATGCTCGACCCGGCGACGACCGGTCGGCTGATGAGCAGCCTGCGCCACGACGACACGCCGGAGATGTCGCCGGAAGAGAGCGCGCTGGCCCACCTGACCCCGCGCGAGGTCGGGATCCTCGCGCTGATCGGCGAGGGCAGGACCAACCGGCAGATCGGCAAGGAGCTGTACCTCTCCGAGAAGACGGTGAAGAACCACATCTCCCGGCTGCTCGCGAAACTCGGCGTGGAGCGCCGGATCCAGGCGGCGGTGCTGGCGGTCCAAGTTCATCCGGAGCCGCGGGAAGGGGACTGACCGCACGGTCAGGACAGGCTCCTCAGCGGAACCCGCCACTCCAGCAGGGTGCCGCCCTCGGCGCCCTTCTCGACGGTCAGCTCTCCCTTGAGCCGCAGGGCCCGCTCCTCCAGATTGCCGAGGCCGCTGCGGCGTCCGCCCCCTTCGCAACCCACCCCGTTGTCGCCCACCGCCACGGTGAGCGTGCCCCGCCGGACGGTCAGGGCGACATCGGCGCGCGTTGCCTGAGCGTGGCGGGCCACGTTCGAGAGCGCCTCCACCAGCACGGCCAGCGCCTCGTCCACCACGGCACGGGGTACGTCCGTGTCGAGCAGGCCTTCCATACGCAGCGACGGGGTGAACCCGAGCCCCGACACAGCCTCCTCCACGGCCCGTGCCGCCCGCACCCGCAGCCCGGAACCGGGCTCGCCCGCCTCGTGGGCGCGGAGTCCGAAGATGCTCGACCGAATGATCTTGATGGTCTCGTCCAGATCGTCCACGGCCCTCCGCAGGCGCTCGACAGCCTGCGGATGCTCGACAAAACGCTGGGCGCTCTGCAGCGTCATCCCCGTCGCGAAGAGCCGCTGGATGGCCAGGTCGTGCAGGTCCCGCGCGATGCGGTCGCGGTCCTCCAGGAGGCTCACCTGCTCGGCGTCCCGCCGCCGGTCGGCGAGCTCCAGAGCGAGCGCCGCCTGCCCGGCGAATCCGGGCAGCGGTGTCGTCTCCGCGTCGCTGAACGGCGCCCGCCCCGCCTTCCGGGCCAGCACCAGCACACCCCTCACACCCATCGGCACGGCGACCGCCGGCCCCAGCCCCTTCCACCGCTCGGGCTCGAAGGTGATCTGCGGATCGTTCGCCACGTCGGAGGACACCACCAGACCGGACCGGCGCAGCGCCGTGCCCGCGAGCGTGCCCTCCGTAGGCACGGTGCGCCCGCGATGGTCCTCGGCGCCGACCCCCAGCGCCAGCACGCCGCGCAGCTCTGCCGCGCCCTCCACCACCAGGTCAACGACGCCGAGGTCCGCCGAGGTGATCTGCCGGGCCCGCTCCACCATGGCCTCCAGGACCCGGGCCTCCGGCATCCCGGAGAGCAGGCCGCCGGTGAATTCCGCGCTCGCTTCCAGCCACACCTCGCGCAGCCGCGTCTCCTCGTACAGCCGGGCGTTCTCGATGGCTACGCCGGCCGCGGCCGCGAGCGTGGTGAGGACGGATTCGTCCTCCTCGTCGAACTGGACGCCTCCGCGCTTCTCGGTCAGATACAGGTTTCCGAAGACCTCGCCCCGCACCCGGATGGGAACCCCGAGGAAGGAGTGCATCGGCGGGTGGTGGGGCGGGAAGCCGGAGGATGCCGGGTGCTCCGACAGCTCGGCCAGGCGCAGCGCTTCCGGATGCCGGATCAGCTCGCCCAACAGGCCGTGTCCCGACGGGAGTTCACCAACCTTGGCACGCAGCTCGTCGGCGATCCCCACCGGCAGGAACTGGGCGAGTTTCTTCCCCTGTCCGATGACCCCGAGTGCCCCGTACTCGGCATCCACCAGCACCACGGCCGTCTCGACGACGCGTCGCAGCACCTGCGGCAGATCCAGTTCTCGCCCGACGGAGAGCACCGCCTCCAGCAGGGTGTGCAGGCGGTCCCGGGTCCCCTTCACGGCGGCGACCCTGGTCTGCAGCTCTTCGAGCAGTTCGTCCAGCCGCAGCCGCGGCAGCCGCCCGGGCTCCCGTTCCCTGTCCCCAGTCATCAGCGCCTCCGCACGCATCCGCCGGAAGGGCAGCGGCCCCCCTTCCACCGTAGCGAGGGGAGACCGGCCCTGCTCAGCGGTCGCGGCAGTACGGCCGGTACTGGCCGAGCACCCCGAGCCATCCTGGCTGCGCCGGACGGCGCTGTCTGTGCTCTTCCCGGCACAGGTCGTCTGCATGCGGCCGGTGCGGACGCCAGGGGCTACCTGCCCTACGCCGAGCCGACGGACAACCTCGCGCCCCATCCGCATGTCCGGCCTCAACCAGCCCGCCGATCTCGCCGACCCGCTCCCCCTGAGGTGAGAGGGTGGCCAACTAGCCCTCACAATAGGGCTGTTGGGCCCCATCGGGCAGGGAATGTCGGCCCTTCCCCTCGCCACCAAGTCCACGAGACAGTGAGTGAAGGAACGAAGTGCGGGCGAGTATCTTCTCTCCCGTGCCGACCAGCCGGCCCGGACCTTCGCTCCCGCGGGGTGTCATCCCGAACCGGCTCTCCCCCGGCACACCCCGGACAGCCCTGGCGGCACCATGAAGGACGGAGGTGCCGCCACGGGCGACGGGCCCCGGGCAATGGCAGGCAGTCAGCGGGCGGAGCCGGCGGCCCTGATCTTCCTCAGGCCATGGATGCCGACGCCGAGTACGCGGACGCCGGCGCCGGTGACGACAGCGGTCACGGGCAGGGCGAAGGCGAGACCTGCCCTGCATAGCCGCACGGAAAGGCGGCGACGGCCGGTCAGAAGCACGGGGAGCGGAACGGCCTTCACCTGCCTGGAACGGAAGCCGCACCGCGTTCCGCATCCTGGCTTGTGGGCTCCTACTGTTGGTGCCACCTGTCGTACTGGTCGGAGGGATCGCAGGGCGTGGTCTGCACGAGGGTGCCGTTGCGCACGCTGGGTGTGGACAGGCAGAACCCGCTGGACGCGTTCTGCCACACGTCGTACCAGCCCGAGGGCGGTCCGTTGGGGTTGTCGGCGAAGTAGACGCGCCACTGCTGGGCGGGGTTGGCAGCGTTGCAGAACGCCATGGTGACCGTGCCCGTCCCTGCGGCCGGCGCGGTGATGCACCATCCGGTGCGCTGGTTGGTGAAGGTGAACAGGCCGGTCTGGGTGTTGAACCCTTCAAGCCACTTCTGCTCGGAACCACCGCTGCACGACCACATCTGGAGCTTCGAGGCGTTCTCGGTGGCGTTGTCGAGACAGTGGCTGGAGTTCCAGACGTTGATCGGGCTGAAGCCTGAGGCATGCGCAGGCGTAGCGGCCAGGCTGAGGGCCAACATGGCCAACACCGCGGTGGCGAGCGTGAACAGTCTGCGTCGTAGGGACATGCGTCCTCTCCCGGTTTCTCACAGGTGACACGCGAAGGGCCCGAACGACATCCGGCGTGTGCCGAGCAAAGAGTCCGAGCGCCGCGAGTCTTGAGGTTGCCCGCTGGAGACGCCGGCGAAATGCTCCGGTCAGGCAGCGAGAGTCTCCCACCCGGGCCTGCGGCCGACAACGGGCTTGAGGCTCAACGTTCAGGTTCCATAAAAGGGTTGATCACTGCGAGGCGGGTGTCCGTGAAACGGGCGGTCGTGGTGCGTTGGGAGTGGGCCACGAGGATGACGCGTCCACCCGGGAAGCGAAGCCGGCTCGCCTCTGGTTCTTCGGTCGGAACGGGTCCGGCATGACGCATCCCGCGTTCACGCCCGAGTCATGGGTCATGAACCCCAACTGTGCGGTGCCGCACAGATGGTGGGCGATGTACGCCGTTTGCCGGACTCCGCCCCATCACGGCGTGTCTCCAGGAACCGGACAGGTGCATCAAGGGCACCGCAGGAACGCGGTCCGGCATCCTTGCGTATGCCTGGTCGATGTCTTTCCCTTCCGGCTGGAGGATCCTGGCCAGAACGTGCCGGCCGTTGAGGACTACTCCCCCGGTCGGCCTGACGACGTACCGGAGGTGCCCATGGGATCAGGAGCCGACAACGCCGGTGACGACATGGTCGTGGGCCGGACCAACGAGAGCGAGGAGCGGACGGTTCTGGTCGCCAAGGGCGGGGCCGAGGGCGGCTACGGCGAGGACTACGTACTGCGGGTGGCGATCGAGGACGATCAGGTCCTGCGGTTCGTGCACGAGGGCGTGGATGCCGTCCACACGAAGGGCACCATCGCCTTGCCGCTCGGCGGATCCCCGGGCACCGTGCCGCCCGGCAACGGCCTGGTCGCCACCGGGGCGAACGGCGTCGTCGGCTATGTCCACGCCGCGCCTCGCGACAAACCGCACGAGCAGCAGGTTCAGGCGGGCGTCCTGGGCTCGGGCACCGCCGCCCTGCCCGGTGTCTTCGGACGCGGAGCGGCGGGGGTGGTCGGCTATTCGTCCGGGGCGGCGCGGGACACCGCCTGGGAGGCCGCGGATCCCTCGGCGGTGCTCGGGCGGGCCACCGGCATCGGGGTACGTGGCAAGGGCGACGACGGCGGCGTGCGCGGAGAGAGCGAGAACAACTTCGGGGTCGAGGGGAAGAGTTCCCTGGCCTCCGGCGTCCGCGGGGAGAGCGCTCAGGACGCCGGTGTCCAGGGGCAGGGCTCCCCGGGCGTCTGGGGCCTCGGTCCGGGAGCCGCCAACGGCGGCCTGTTCACATCCGAGGCGGGAGCCCAACTACGTCTCGTCCCACGTGAGTCGAGGCCACCGGGGCCCTCGGGCCCGACAACGCCCAGCGCGGTCCTCATCGACGGCCGCAACCCCGGTCCCGAGCTTCCCAGGAACGGCCGGGCCGGCGAACTCACCACGCTCCAGGACCCGTCCGGCACCTGCACCCTGTGGTTCTGCGTCCACGATTCCGGCGAGGCCCCGGCCCGCTGGGCCCAGATCCTGCTGGGCCCGACGTTCGACGGCCGCGCCTGACGCCACGGATCCGGTCCCTGCCAATCCCTGCCTAACGCAGGGTGAGGCGGCCATGGAAGTTCTCCGGGACCGGGGCGAAGCGGAGGGCCATCGTGACGGCAGCCGGGTCGGCGACCGTCAGGCGGTAGCGCGTGCACAACAGGTGGCACAGCGCCATGAGTTGAACCGTCGCGAAGTCGGCGCCGACGCACCTCTTGGGTGCCCAGCCGAACGGGACGTAGCAGGTGCGGTCCGCCGGGCCGTGCGGGGCGCCGGGCAGGAAGCGGTCGGGGTCGAAGACGTCGGGCTGTTTCCAGATCCGCTCGTCACGGTGGATCATGTGCGGGCTCAGCAGATACCACTGGCCCGGCTCCAGTCGGGTCTTGCCGAGATCGAAGGCGTACTTGGACCGCCGTACCAGCAGCAACGGCAGGCTCCACATGCGCAGCACCTCCTTGACGAACCGGTGAGAGCCTGTGTCTGAACCCCGTCCGGATCAGGCCGGGGCGTCTGGTGCGTGCGATCGCAAGGCGCCGGAAGGTCCTCGATGGGGGTACCCCCTG
>NZ_JBSFIE010000013.1:0-192721 GCF_053597395.1 Streptomyces sp. NPDC001415 | reverse complement strand
TCCTCCCCCAAGGTCTTGAAGACCAGGGGGTACCCCCATCGAGGACCTTCCGGCGCCTTGCGATCGCACGCACCAGACGCCGCGGTCTGATCCGGGCGGGGTTTAGACACAGGCTCTTAGCCGCCCCGTGATCACCGCCCGCCCCCGCTTCCCCCGGGGCGGGCGGTTTGGTATGGAGGGCGATCGCTCCGTACCATGGCGATTTTGGGAACTTGATATTCACGACTGATCGAGGAACGCAGCGGCGATGACGGTGACAGAGGACTTCCAGGACCAGCAGCAGGGTCCCGGTGTCGACGAGCGGCCCGAGCAGGGCGTCGACCAGGACTTCGGGCCCGGCATCGACCCCGAGCGGCTCGCGCTCTGCCTGAGCGTGCTGGCGGAACTCGACCAGATCGACGTCGACCACCCCGACGCGATCGCCGTGCGCCGCGCCACCGCCGGCGTCTACCGGACCGTGAAGCAGCGCCGCCGCCAGGAGCGCCGCGCCGCCAAGACCGCCCACGACCGGGCCGTCACCGAGGCGACCGCCACCGGCTCCGCCGAGCGCATCGACGACGAGACCGAGGGCCTGCTGCCCAGCTCGTCCGTCACCGGCGAGATCGCGGGCATACTCCAGCGCCCCCGGTCCTGCTACATCTGCAAGACCCGGTACGTCGAGGTCGACGCGTTCTACCACCAGCTGTGCCAGAAGTGCGCCGTCGAGAACCGGGCCCGCCGCGACGCGCGCACCGACCTCACCGGCAAGCGCGCCCTGCTCACCGGCGGCCGCGCCAAGATCGGCATGTACATCGCGCTGCGACTCCTTCGCGACGGCGCGCACACCACCATCACCACCCGCTTCCCCAAGGACGCCATCCGCCGCTTCAAGGCGATGGAGGACTCCGCGGACTGGATGCACCGCCTCGAAGTCGTCGGCATCGACCTGCGCGACCCGGCCCAGGTCGTCGCCCTCGTCGAGCGGACGGCCGAGCAGGGCCCGCTGGACATCCTGATCAACAACGCCACGCAGACCGTCCGCCGGCTGCCCTCCGCCTACGCCGCCCTGGTGGACGGCGAGAACGCCCCGCTGCCGGCCGGTGAACTCCCCGCCCACGCGGTCATCGGAGCCTTCAACTCCGGCGCGGTCGACGGCCTGGCCGCGCTGCCCGTCGGCACCTCGGGCCTCGACGCCCAGCGGGTCGCCGACCTCGCCCTGGTCGCGGGCAACGCCAGCATCGCCAAGCACCACGACGGCACCGCCCTGGACGCGGGCGGCCTGCTCCCCGACGTCGTCGACACCAACACCTGGGTGCAGTCGATCGACCAGATCTCCCCGGTCGAGCTGCTCGAAACCCAGCTGTGCAACTACACCGCACCGTTCATCCTGATCAGCAGCCTGCGCCCGGCGATGGCCGACGCCGCCCGCAAGGCGCCGAACGGTCGCGCGTACGTCGTGAACGTCTCGGCGATGGAAGGCGTCTTCAGCCGCGGCTACAAGGGCGCCGGACACCCCAACACCAACGCCGCCAAGGCCGCCATGAACATGGTCACCCGGACCAGCGGCCAGGAGATGTTCGAGACCGACAAGATCCTGATGACCTCGGTCGACACCGGCTGGATCACCGACGAGCGCCCGCACCACGACAAACTGCGGCTCGCCGAAGAGGGCTTCCACGCCCCGCTCGACCTCGTCGACGGCGCCGCCCGCGTCTACGACCCGATCGTGCGCGGTGAGCTGGGCGAGGACCTGCACAGCGTCTTCCTCAAGGACTACGCACCCGCCAACTGGTAGGCCCCCGGGATTCGTCGCGAAGGGCGGCACGCGTCGCGCGTGCCGCCCTTCGGCGTCAACAGGCGCCGCCCGAAGGTCAGTTGGGGTACTGCGCGACGAGTTCCAGGACCGGACGCCAGTCCTCCATGACCCCCGCGTCGAGGCCCACGACCTTCCCCGCGTCGTCGGCCTGCCGCAGGATCACCGCTTCCTCGGCCAGCGGGTCCCGCGCGAAGGCCGCCGCCTCCTCGGGCCCCATCACCCCGCCCTGCGCCCGCAGCGTCAGCGCGCTCTGCGGCGAGAGCGTACGGTCCGGCTCGACCGCCGCCAGGTAGCGTTTCGCGGGGACGTGCAGCTGTACGAGACGGGCCACCCGCGCGCCGAGCAGCGGCCCCACCGCCCGCGCCGCGGTGTCGGCGTGCCCCGCGTCGTCGCCGGGCCGGAGCAGATGCCCGAGATCGTGTACGAGGCCCGCCAACTGGAGCTCCTTGTCGGCCGGGTGGGACCGCCGCAGCAGGTGGGCGGTCTGGAGCGCGTGGTCGTGCAGATCGACCGGATCACCGCTGCGGTCGGGGGTGTCCCACGCGCCCCGGCAGGCGTGAAGCAGCTCCATCAGCTCGTCGACCGAGCGCACGGGCCGGTCGTGACCGGGCCTGCTCGACAGCTCCATGTGGTCTCCTCCCCGCGCGCGGCAGCCGACACCGCCAGCAGATCATGGCGGGATGAACATCGGGCTGAACGCCGGACGAAGGAAAGTTGACGCAAAGGAAGTGGCCCTATCGAGCGCGGCCGCGCTCATTTGGTTACTCTGGTGCCAACGGTAGCCACAGCGGGTCCACCAACCCTCCAGGCCCGTTCCGGATCCGTGCCACAACCTGTGGCCGTGATGCGGACAGAGTGCCGGCGCCACCGCGTCAGAACTGCCCTTGCCCCTGCCCTGCGGGCGGACAACCGGGTCGGAGAACGACGCGAGCCGGGACGCCCAGGGTTATTGCGACACAAAGGAGTGCGCGGTGACACCAGAGACCACAGAACGCGAACGCCGGACGCCGGAACGCGGCGGCGAACGGGCCGGCCGGCCCGAGAAGCTCCGCAACATCGAGGTCTGGGCCCGCTCGGCCCCGATCCGTCTCGCCGGTTACGAGGAGGACCTCGCGGAGCCGCACATCCTGCCAGGCATCGACTGAACCACACGCCGGGACCGTGCCCCCTGCGAGAGCGGGGGGCACAGGCGTACACCGGCCGCTACTTAGGCCGCCCGACCGGCTCGGGGTAAACAGTCCGCCCCTCCTTGACGGTCTCCACGACCCGAATGTCCTTGATCTCCTCCGCGGGCACCGTCAGCGGATTCGCGCTCAGGATCACGAGGTCGGCGAGTTTGCCCACCGCGATCGAGCCCTTGACCGCCTCCTCGAAGTACTGGTGCGCCGCATGGATCGTGGTCGACTTGACCGCGTCGAGCGCTGACACCCGCTGATCCTCGCCGAGCACATGACCGCTGCGGGTCACCCGGGTGACCTGGCTGGACAGGATCGCCGGTGAACTGGGCAGCGCCACCGGGGCGTCGTGATGCGAGGTGTAGATCATGTCGCGGCGCAGCGCCGAGGCGGCCGGGGAGATACGGGCCGCGCGCTCCTCGCCGAGCACCGTCTCCCGGTACCAGTCGCCCCAGTAGAACGTGTGCATGGAGAAGAACGACGGGATGATCCCCAACTCCCGCATGGCGTCGAGCTGGTCCTCGCGGACGGTCTGGGCGTGGATCGCCACCGGCCGCGGGTCCACCGGGCGGTGCCGGGCGGTGGCCTGCCGCACCGCCATGACGAACTGGTCGATGGCCGCGTCGCCGTTGGTGTGCGCCAGAACCTGCCGGCCCTGGGCGTACGCGTCGCCGACCGCGGCCACCACCTCCGCGTCCGCGAGCGCCGGATAGCCCTGGTAGTCCGCGCTCTCCCCGTCGGGCTGGGTCAGATACGGCCGGGTCAGCCAGGCGGTGCGGCCCTGCGGCGAACCGTCGAGGCCGAGCTTCACCCCGCCGATCCGCAGCCGGTCGCGGTAGTGGGGCACCGACACCTCGGCGTTCTTGAGCTCGGCGGCCAGTGAGACGTCCGGGTAGACCACCACGTCGATGTCGAACAGCCGCCGCCCCGCGACCGTTTCGAGGATCTCCAGGTCCTTCGCGGTCATCACCCGGCCGTCCTGCGCGGTGGTGAACCCGAACGAGGCCATGGCGCGCTGGCCGAGCAGGATCAGCGAGATCCGGTCCTCGTCGCTGAACCCGGCCGCCGAATGCCCCCAGGCGTGGAACAGCGCCGACTCCTCCAGGACGCCGTTGGGCTCCCTGCTGCCGGGCCTGCGCCGGATCACGCCGCCCGCCGGGTCCTCGGAGTCCGCGTCGTACCCGAGCAGTTCGAGGGCCTTGCTGTTGACCGAGCCGAGGTGGCTCGACTGGTGGATGACCAGGATCGGACGGTCCGTGTCCACCGCGTCGAGGTCGTCGCGGGTCGGGTGCCGGGCGCCGGCGATCTGCGCGTCGTCGTAGCCGAAGCCGACGATCCAGTCCCAGCGGCGACCGGTCTCCGTGGTCTTCCACGCCTCCAACCGCGCCTGGAGGGAGGGGATGTCGTTGACCTCCCCGTCGGGCGCGGGCAGCAGATTGGCCGCTCCGGCCTGGAAGCCGATCAGGGACAGATGGCTGTGCGCGTCGACGAACCCGGGCAGCAGCGCGCGCCCCTTGAGGTCGACGAAACGGGTGCCGTCGCCGGCCTGCGCCAGCAACTCCCGCAGGTCGCCGACGGCTGCGATCCGGCCGTCCCTGACGGCGACCGCCTCCGCGGTCGGCCGGGCGTCGTCGACCGTGACGATGTCCCCGCCGAAGTAGATCGTGTCAACTGCGCGGACGGGACTGCTACTTGCCATGAAGTCCTCCATAGGGTGCCCGGCGGCTTCGGCCGAGTCCCGCGGAGGGTGCACCCGTGACCGGGCCCGAGTGTGCCGAGCGCCCAACTGGTCGATGGCTTCGGGGCGGGGCAGGCGGGCCGGCCTTCGCTGTCCCGTCCGAGTGTTGGGCCCGCCCCGTACTCCGCACAAGAAGGAGAACCGGCCAGCCACCGCCCCGCCGGTTACCGGGTGCCCGGAGCCACTCTCTGAAGGGTGCAAAGGCGAAACCAGGTATGACGGGACGTCAGGTGCGTGATACGCCCTATACGCCCTGTCGCCGCCGAGCGCGGCAAGGCAGGATGACCGGATGTCCGAGACACCCGGTGGGACCACCGCCTTCCACGACCTGTCCGCCTTCCTCGCCATCCCGCGCGTCAGCGCCCTCGCGCTCTCACCCGACGGGAAGCGCCTTGTGGCGGCCGTACAGAGCCTCAACGCCGAGGGCAACAGTCTCGTGTCCGGGCTCTGGGACATCGACCCCGCCGGAGTGCGCGAGCCCCGCCGCCTCACCCGCTCCCGCAAGGGCGAGTCCGCGCCCGCGTTCGCCTCGGACGGAACCCTGTGCTTCCTCTCCGGGCGCGAGGACACCGATCCCGCCGCGGCCAAGGACACCGACGAGGGCTCCGGCGTGTGGGCGCTGCCCGAGAGCGGCGAGGCCTCACTCATAGCCCGCCACCCCGGCGGAATCGCCGGGTTCACCCTCGCCCGCGACACCGGAATCCTCGCCTACACCGCGGGGCTGCTGCCCGGCGCGGCCGATGCCGAGGCACACGGCAAGCTGCTCAAGGACCGCGCCGACGCCAAGGTCACCGCCATCCTTTACGAGGCCGGGCTCACCCGGTTCTGGGACAGCGACCTCGGCCCGGACGAGCCGCACACCTTCGTCCGCCGCACCCGCGACGAGCACGGCTCACCGATCGACGCGGGCGGCCAGGGATTCGTCACCGAGGACCCGACCGCCCTCTCGCCCGACGGCACCCGCGTCGCCCACACCCGCTTCGTCGACGGCGGGGTGCCGGACCGCGACCGCACCGTCGTCGTGATCGCCGAAGCGACCACCGGAGAACAGCTGAGGGTGGTCGACCGGGACGGATACGCGTACAGCACGCCGCTGTTCACCGCCGACGGCACCGGCCTGATCTGCACCCGCCAGCGGATCGAGACGTACGAGACGCCGTACGTCTACACCCTCGTGCGGATCGACGTGGACAGCGGCGCCGAGAGCGAGCTTCTGCCGGACTTCGAGAACTGGCCCATCGGCGCGGCGGTCTCGCCCCGCCCCGACGAGGCGGCCATCTGGTTCGCCGCCGACGAACTCGGCCACTCGCCCGTCTTCCGACGCGACCCGGACGGCACCGTCACCCGGCTCACCGCCTCCGGCACCTACACCTCGCTCCGCGTCGCGCCCGACGGGCGCACCCTGTACGCGCTGCGCAGCTCCGTCGACTCCCCGCCCACCCCGGTCCGCCTCGACGCCGCCGCGGCCGACCAGGAGCCCGTGGTCCTGAAGGCGCCCGGCGGGGCGGGCCGGCTGCCGGGCTCCCTGACCGAGGTGCACGCGGTGGGCGACGACGGATTCCCGCTGCGCTCCTGGCTCGTGCTGCCCGAGGGCGCGTCCGCCGAGCGGCCCGCGCCGCTGCTCGTCTTCCCGCACGGCGGCCCCGAGACCTCCTGGAACGCCTGGACCTGGCGCTGGAACCCGTGGCCCTTCGCGGCTCGCGGCTACGCGGTCCTGCTGCCCGACCCCGCCCTGTCGGCCGGCTACGGGCCCCAGATGCACGAGCGCGGCTGGGGGCAGTGGGGTGGCCGGCCGTACCGGGACCTGATGGCGATGACCGACGCGACCGAGGCCCGCCCCGACATCGACGCGACCCGCACCGGCCTCGCGGGCGCCTCGTACGGCGGCTACATGACCAACCGGATCGCCACCCTGACGGACCGGTTCAAGGCGATCGTCTCGCACGCCTCGATCTGGGACCTGCGGTCCTTCCAGTCGGACACGGACGCCTCGGCCTACTTCCGGCGGATCTTCGGCGACCCGCTGACCCGGCCGGAACGCTACGAGGAGAACTCACCGTCCCTCCTGGTCGACCGCATCCGCACGCCCATGCTGGTGGTCCACGGCGGGAAGGACTACCGAGTCCCCGTCGGTCAGGGCATGGCCCTGTTCCAGGAGCTCCGGCGCTGCGAAGTCCCCGCGAAGTTCCTGCACTTCCCCGACGAGGCCCACTGGATCCTGGCCCCCAACCACGCCCGCCTCTGGTACGCGACCCTGCTCAACTTCCTCGACCACCACGTGCTCGGCGAGGAGTGGCAGCGGCCCGAACTGGTCTGAAATGTATGCGAGTTGACGGTATGACAGCTGCCTTCTTCACCGGTCCGGTATGCCCCCAGCATGTCGGACCGGTGACCGGTCGGCAATAGGTCCGATGAGTTCGAGCAGGAGGCGCATTTCTGTTGTGCGGAGTGCATTGACACGCCTTCGATTCGCTCCAATCATCGGATGTCATGACCGAACTTCCCAGACGGCACGTACTCGGAATGACGGCGGGGGCGGCAGTCGGCGCCGCTCTTCTCTCCCCGGCCACGGCCGATGCGAACCCCCTCGATCCCTCAACCGGCGCCGCTGCCAAGGGCGGTGAGTGGGGCGCGGTTCCCGCGGCCGTTCCGGTGGCGCTCGACCGCTGGTTCGACAACGACGGCATCGACACCGCGAGCGCACGCGGCGGCGACTTCGACGGATCGGGATACACCTTCCCCGGCGAACAACTCCCGTCAGGAACCGTCCAGTTGGGCGGCATCACCTACGCCTTCCCCGGCTCGGCGTCCGGCGCCAAGAACAACATCGTCGCCCTCGGGCAGCGCATCGACCTGCCCCGGGGGCGCTATCTCTGCGGCCTGTTCCTCGTCGCTTCCAGCTACGGGGACGCGTCGGGTCGGGCGACCGTGCACTACGCCGACGGCAGCACCTCCGCCGCCGTGCTCGGAGGGCCCGACTGGTACAGCGGCAGCGGGCAGTTGACCGCCGCGTACCGCTACGGTCCGGGCGGTGCGAAAGACCCGCACCAGGTCGTCGTCGCGAGCGCCGAGCTGCCGATGGACCCCGTCCGCGAGGCCATCGCCCTCACCCTCCCCGTCACCAACCCCGCGCAGCCCGACAAGCCCTCCCTGCACGTCTTCGCGCTCTCCCTGCAACCCGCCGCCGACGGGCGCGCGGTGACCTTCCGGGACGCCCACTCGACCACCACGACGCTGGCCTCCGGCGCCCAGAGCGTCGAGGCCACCGTCATCAACGCGGGCACCGTCACCCTTCTCGCCTCCGACGCGCTGAGCGTCCAGGTCGACGTCGACGGAGCCCGTACGGTCGAAGCCGCCCGGATACCCCGGCTCGCACCCGGCGAGCAGGCCAGGGTCCGCGTCGGCATCCGCCCCGGGGCCGGCACCACGCCGGGCACGGTGCGTCCCGGCCGCGTGGTCGCGCGAGGGCGGGGTCAGGAAGCCGCCTCCGTGTCCCGTCAACTCACCCTGGGAGTCCCGGACTTCACGCCCACCGACGCCTCGCTCTCCTCGCACCAGGCGCCCTACTGGTTCCAGGACGCCAAGTTCGGCATCTTCATCCACTGGGGCGTCTACTCGGTGCCCGCCTGGGCGCCCGTCGGCGTGCAGTACGCCGAGTGGTACTGGGCCCAGATGCAGGACCCGCGCAACCCCACCTACGCCTACCACCGCAAGACCTACGGCGAGTCGTTCAACTACGACGACTTCATCCCGCGCTTCACCGCCGAACGCTTCGACCCCCGCTCCTGGGTCGAGCTGTTCCGGGACGCCGGCGCCCAGTACCACGTCCTCACCTCCAAGCACCACGAAGGCTTCGCGCTCTGGGACACCAAGGTGTCCGACCGCAACGCGGTCAAGATGGGCCCGAAGAAGGACCTGGTCCGCGCCCTGTTCGACGCGTCCAAGCAGTACGCGCCCGAGCTGCACCGCGGGCTCTACTTCTCGATGCCGGAGTGGTTCAACCCGGACAGCCCCTGGCAGGGCCACGGCCCGCGCAACCCGTACACCCTCCAGCCGCTCCCGTACACCGGCTACACGCCCGGCAAGGACTACATCAAAGACCTCCAGGCGCCGCAGATGCTGGAGCTGGTCGAGGGATACGACCCGGAGGTCCTGTGGTGCGACATCGGGGGTGCCAACGACAGCCACCGGGTGCTCGCCGAGTACTTCAACCACGCCAAGCACCGGAGCCGCCCCATCGAGGTCACCGTCAACAACCGCTCGGGCATCGGGCCGCACGACTTCACCACGCCCGAGTACGCCACCTACGACACGGTGGTGACGGCGAAGTGGGAGGCGAGCCGGGGCCTGGACCCGTTCAGCTACGGCTACAACCAGGCCACCCCGGACGACCGGTACATGTCGACGGAGGAGGTCGTGCACACCCTCGTCGACATCGTCAGCAAGAACGGCAACTTCCTGCTCGACATCGGTCCGCGGGCCGACGGCACCATCCCCGAGATCATGCAGCGCCGGCTGCGCGAGACGGGGCAGTGGCTCAGAACCAACGGCGAGGCGATCTACGGCTCCACGTACTGGGCGCGGATGCCGCAGCTCGGCGCCGACCTCAGGTTCACCATCCGGCCGGGGCGCGCCTTCTACATCCACTCGCTGGCCAAGCCGGGGGCGAACCTCACCGTGGAGGCGCCCGTGCCGATCCGGGCCGGGGACCGGGTCACGATGCTCGGGCACGGGCGGCCGCTCACCTGGCGGACCAGCGGCAGCGGGCTCGTCATCGACGTGCCGGCCGCCGCGCGGGCCGCGGGCAGCCACGCCTGGGTGTTCAAGGTGGAGTGGCTGGGGTGACACACGGGCTCTGACCCGGGCGGACCCCGTCCGTTTGCGCGAGGGGTGAGCCTGCGGCACACAATGGGGGGCAACTCGGGGCGTACAGGTGGGAGATCCACGTGTCCTCGACCCTGCGAAGAATCGCCGCTGCCGCCGCCGTGCTGTCCCTCGGCGCCTTCGCCGCCGGATGCGGCGGCGGCGCCAACGGCGCGGACAGCCAACAGGACCTCAACCTCCAGCCGATCGCGGCGGCGGGACCGGACCCGTTCACCCAGTCCACCGCCGAGTCGACGGCGACCCCCACTCCGGCCGCGCCGCCCGGTACCCAGAGCGGCGCTCCGACGCCGAGCTTCCGGTCGGCGAGTACCGTCTCGGGCTCCACGCCGGGCCTGTACGGCGGTACGCAGTCGGTGGCCAGCTGCGACGTGGAGAAGCAGATCCGCTTCCTCGGCGGCGACCAGTCCAAGAACCGGGCGTTCGCCGAGGCGGCCGGGGTCGACCCGGGCTCGGTGGCGGGCTTCCTGCGCGGGCTCACCCCCGTCGTGCTGCGCGTCGACACCCGGGTCACCAACCACGGCTTCCGCGACGGCTCGGTGACCAGTTTCCAGTCGGTGCTCCAGGCCGGCACCGCCGTCCTGGTCGACGATCACGGCCTGCCGCGCGTGCGGTGTGCCTGCGGGAACCCGCTGAAGCCGCCCAACGCCCATCAGGGCAGCTGGAACGACAAGGGCAAGCCCTGGCCCGGCTTCCGCGGTGACCGGGTCGTCGTCGTCCGGCCCACCACAGTGGTCATCAACAACTTGATCATCGTCAACATCACCAACAACACCTGGATCGAGCGGGAGAGGGGTGACGACGGGCAGCACGACCGCAAGCGGCCCGACATCCACATCGACCCGAACAAGCCGCCGGTCACCGAGCCGCCGTCACCTTCGGCGAGCCCGAGCACCTCGCCACCGGTCAGCAGCTCGCCGCCGCCGAGCCCCACCTGCCCGACGCCGACGCCGACCGTGACGGTCACCCAGACACCGACCCCGACGCCGCCGGGATCCGCCCCGCCGGCCCGGCTGCCGAGCTCGCCCGCGCCGACCCCGAGCGGCTGCCCCACGGCCACGACGACGGTCACCGCGACGCCGTCCCTGCCGAGCCCGTCGACACTCTCACCGCTGGTGCCGCCGCCCGACACGGGCACGCCCAGCAACCCGCCCTCGCTACCGACGGACACCCCGACGAACCTGCCGAGCGGGCCGGACTCCGACATGTTCGGGCCTTCGCCCGAGTCGGAGAACGTCTGAGACGGGCGTACGACCGCGGTCACCGGCAGGCTGCGCCCGGTGACCGCGGGGCCCGACGTGGGGGAGGGCCGAAAAGACGGACCAAGAGGTGCATATAGGCTGCGTCCTTTGTTCGTTGTCCTCCCTCCAGCAGCCAGGAGCGTCCTCCGTGACCGTCGCCATCGACCTGCCGAAGCCTTCCCCCGCCGCCGACGTGCACGACAGCGTGGCGCGCGACGCCCGCGAGTTCGGTGCCTACGCCCGCACCGGCGGCTGGGCGTTCGCCCTGAAGGTGGCGCGCAGCGTACGCCCCGGCGGACAGGCGGCCGGTGAGACGCCGAAGGTCTCCGCGAAGGAGTTCAGCGAGCTCGCCGGCTGCTCGGCGGAGCGCGTCATGCGCTACTACAAGGCGTGGGACAAGGCCTCCGACGACGGCCTCGTCCCGCTCTTCGAGGCGCTCGTCCCGGGCGAGGACATCGACCTGCCCGACGCGGACGTCTGGCTCACCTATTACGTGTCCCGCTCCAGCGCGACCTCCGAGCGCGGCACCGCCATCACCGCGGCCGCCGAGGCCGAGGGCATCCGCCCGACCAAGGCCCTGGAGGTCGCGGAGAACCCCACCGCGCTCAGGGCCGCGATCCTCGCCGACCCCGGCACCGCCCAGGCCGCCCGCTCCGCGCTCCTGGACCGGCTCAAGGACGACCCGGCGCTCCAGACCGAGCTGGCCCGCGACATTGCCCGCACCGACGAGCTGAAGAAGGCGGTGGCCAGCGAGACCCGGGCCGCCGACCGCATCGGATACGTTCGCCAGATCGTCGAGAACGGCCAGATCCGCACGCCCGCGGGCCAGACCGTGGACGCCCCCGCCGAGCTCCGCGCCGAGGCCGAGCGGCACCTCTCCCTGCTCGACGAGCTCGACGACTCCGAAGAGGCCGGCGAGTGGGCGACCGAGGCGTACGACACCGTCAAGGGCCTCGTCGTCCAGGCCGTCGAGGCCGACCCCGAGCTGCGCGTCCAGGAACGCCGCACGAAGTTCTACAGCAGCCTGCAGAAGGCGACGAAGGTGTTCGAGGAGCTCACCCTCGACGACGCCGACGACATCTACGAGGACGACATGGTCCAGCGCCTCGAAGACCTCCAGGCGGCCATCGGCACCTGCATCAGCGCCCTGCGCAAGGCATCCCCGGCGCACTAGCCCCTCCCGCCAGGCCCTCGCCGCCTCCCTGATGCGCGCGATCCGGGCTGCGCCTAGCGTGGCCCCATGGACGCGGGTGCAGGGGGCGGAGGGGCGGGCGAACTGTGCCATTGCGGCGATCCGGCCGGTGGCGAGGACTGCCGCTTCCTTCACTCGTACGGCCGAAACCTGCGGATGGGCAGTTTCGACTGGGACCTCGGCACCGGCCTCATGCACATGGACGAGGCCGCGCTCGACGTGTTCGACCTGCGGCCCGACGAGTACGACGACAGGCCCGAGTCGCTGGCCGCCCGGGTGCCGCCCGCCGAGGCCCACAGGCTCGACGCGCTCGTCTCGCAGGCGCTCAAGAACGGCAGCGTCAACTACGGCGTCTACTTCCGCATCCGTCGCCGTGACGGCGTCCTGCGCTGGACCCACACCCAGGGCTTCGTCCGCCGCGACGGGACCGGCCGCCCGCTGCGCATCATCGGCATCGTCCGCGACGCCACCCAGGAGCTCGCCGAAGCCACCGTGCGGGTCGGCCTCGACGACGAGCGGCGGCGCACGACCAGCGTCGTCGAGGCCACCACCGCCGCCCTCGCGCACGCCAGGACCGTCAAGGACGTCATCGACGTCATGAAGGACTCGCGGGGCCCCGAGTACCTGGGCGCCACCAGCCTCGTGATGGGGCTCCTGGAAGCGGGCCGCATCCATCTGATCGCGGAGGGACCCGAGGACAGCTTCGTGCCGGGCACCCGGTGGACCCGGGTCGACGAGCAGTACCCGATGAGCGAGGTCGTCCGCACCCTCGCGCCCCGCTTCATCGAGTCGCCGAAGGACTTCGCGGAGTCCTACCCGATCCTGTGGCCGAACATCAGCGGGCTCGGCATCACCTCCGCCGCCTACCTGCCGCTGATCGCCCAGGCCCGCCCCATCGGCGCCATCGGCCTGCTCTACAGCGACAAGTGGGGCTTCACCAGCGACGAGCGCAACCTCCTTGTGGCGCTGGGCAGTTCGATCGCCCAGTCGCTGCAGCGCGCCATGCTGTACGAGCAGGAGCACGACCTCGCCGAAGGCCTCCAGCAGGCGATGCTGCCGCGCCGCATCCCCGAGGTGCCCGGCGCACAGCTCGCCGTCCGCTACCGCTCGGCGCGGTTCGGCCGGGACATCGGAGGCGACTGGTACGACGTGATCCCGCTGCCCGGCGGCCGGGTCGGCGTGGCCATCGGCGACGTACAGGGACACGACACGCACGCCGCCGCCGTGATGGGACAGCTGCGCATCGTGCTGCGCGCCTATGCCGCCGAGGGGCACACGCCGGCCACCGTGATCGCGCGGGCCTCGGTGTTCCTGCACGAGCTGGACACCGACCGGTTCGCGACCTGTACCTACGCGGAGGCCGACCTGAGCACCGGCGTGCTGCAGATCGTGCGGGCCGGGCACGTCGACCCGCTGATCCGCCTGCAGGACGGCAGCTGCCGCAGACTGCCGGTCGAAGGGGGCCTTCCGCTCGGGCTGTCGGCCGAGTTCGGGCGGCTCGAATACCCGGTGTCGACGGTCGAACTCGACCCGGGCCACACCCTGTTGCTCTACACCGACGGCCTCGTGGAACAGCCCGGCGCCGACCTCGACGACGGCATGCAGCTCCTCGCGTCCCTGGTCCGGTCCGGCCCCGAGGACCTCGAAGCGCTCGCCGACCGGCTCTGCGACGTCGTCGACGAGCGGGCCGGCGACGACGATGTGGCGCTGCTGCTCCTGCGCCGGCGCGCCATGGAAGTACCGCAGGGCGGCGGCAGGCTGCGCCAGCACGTCGCGCAGAACGACCCGGAGGCGCTGAGCTCCTCCCGGCACATGATCCGTGCGGCGGTCCGGGCCTGGGGCGCCCGCGAGCGGTCCGACGAGATCGAGCTCGCCGCCGACGAGCTCATCACCAACGCCCTGATGCACACCGACGGCGGGGCGATCGTCACCATCCGGGCCCTCTCCGGCCCCGAACACCGCCTGCGCGTCGAGGTGGAGGACCGCTCCAGCGCCCTGCCGCGCCGCCGCGAGGCCGGCTCCTCGGGGGTGTCCGGGCGCGGCCTGATGCTGGTGGACCGGCTCGCGGACGTGTGGGGCGTGGAGTCGCGCGGCAGCGGCAAGTGCGTGTGGTGCGAGTTCGTCGTCCCGGAGCGCGGCATCGGCCGATAGGCGGCGGGTGTCAGGCCGGAAACCACAACCTGATCGACAACTGATCAATACTTGACGGTAGCTATACGTAACAGCTCATTACTTGACCGTAACCGTTCGTGGGGGTTTCACTGCTCACTCTGTACGGGCGGAACCATCGCCGCCCGACCGGCCTCCGACTGACACGAGGACCCCTTGAGCAGTGAGCTGCTGGCACCTCTTGATCTGGCGTTCTGGCACCTCGAATCGGCGGAGCACCCCATGCATCTGGGTGCGCTCGCACACTTCGACCCGCGTCCCGGCACCGACGGCGGGCAGATCCTCGAACTGCTCGCCGAACGCGCCGCGGCCATCCCGCGCCTGCGGATGTGCGTACGCGGCGTGTGGCTGCCCGTCGGCGGCGCGGCCTGGGTCGCCGACAAGGACTTCGACGTGCGCCGCCACGTCCGCAGGGTGCGCCTGCCCGCAGGCGACTTTCCGGCCGAATCCGCCCGGATGGCAGGGGAGTTGATGGAGCGGCCGCTGGAACGCGGCCTGCCGCCCTGGCGCATGTACGTCCTGACCGGCGAGGACGACGGCGCCTTCGCGGTCCTGGTGAAGCTGCACCACGCGCTCGCCGACGGCATGCGCGCCGTCGCCATCGGCGCGGGCATCCTCGACCAGCTCGCCGCCCCGAGCGCCCGGCGCCGCCGCCCCGTGCCGCCCCGCTCCTGGCTGCCGGGCCCGCGCCAGGTCGCCGGATTCGCCCGCGACCGGGTCGGCGAACTCACCCGGGCCGTCGGCATCGGCGCCTCGGTGATGCGGGCCAGCCGCCTCGAACTCGGCGCGGGCTCCGCGCTCGCCGCCGACTCCAGCGGCACCCGCCGCCTGGCCACCGCCGTGCTCGACCACGAGGACGTCCAGCGGGTGCGCAGGGCCGAGGGTGGCACCGCCAACGACGTACTCCTCGCGGTCGTCGCGGGAGGGCTGCGCCGCTGGCTCCTGGAGCGCGGCTCAAGCATCCCGGGCGCCGAACCGCGCGCCCTGGTCCCCGTCTCGCGCCGCCGCCCCGGCGCCCCGCCCGGCTCCGGCAACAAGCTCTCCGCGTATCTGCTCGGTCTGCCGGTCGCCGAGCCCGACCCGCTGGCCCGGCTCGCCGCCGTACGCACCGCCATGGACGGCAACAAGGCCGCCGGGCCCGGACGCGGAGCCGGAGCCGTCGCCCTGCTCGCCGATCAACTGCCGCCGCTCGCGCACCGGTTCGGGGCGCCCCTCGCCGGGAACGCGGCCCGCATCCTCTTCGACCTGCTCGTCACCAGCGTGCCGCTGCCCCGCTCCCAGCTCTCGCTCGGCGGCTGCCCGCTGCGCGCGATCTACCCGATGGCCCCGCTCGCCCGTGGCCAGTCCCTCGCGATCGCCATGTCCACGTACGGCGGCAGCGTCCACATCGGCCTGGTCGCCGACGGCAAGGCCGTACCCGACCTGGACCGGCTCGCCGAGTCCTTCGGGGACGAGCTGGCGGACCTCATCGGGGCGAGCGCGGCTCGCTGAGCCCGCACGGCCGATGCACCCTGGTACGTATGCCGGAACTGCCCGAAGTCGAGGCCCTGCGGGACTTCCTCTCCGACCACCTGGTCGGACAGGAGATCGCGGGCGCCCTGCCCGTCGCGATCAGCGTCCTCAAGACGTACGACCCGCCGTACACCGCCCTGGCCGGGCGCACCGTCACCGGTGCCGCCCGGCACGGCAAGTTCCTCGACATCGACGCCGACGGGCTGCACCTGTGCGTCCACCTCGCCCGCGCGGGCTGGCTGCGCTGGTACGACACGCTGCCGACCACCCCGCCGAAACCCGGCAAGGGGCCGCTCGCACTGCGCGTCGCGCTGGTCGGCGGGGCGGGCTTCGACCTCACCGAGGCGGGCACCCGCAAGAGCCTCGCCGCCTACCTCGTCCACGATGCGTCCGATGTCCCGGGCATCGCCCGGCTCGGCCCCGACCCGCTGGCCCCCGGCTTCGGCCGCGACGACCTGGCCGCGCTGCTCGAAGGCGAGCGGCGTCAGCTCAAGGGCGCGCTGCGCGACCAGTCCCTCATCGCGGGCATCGGAAACGCCTACAGCGACGAAATCCTCCACGTCGCGCGCATGTCGCCGTTCAAACCCGTGGCCCACCTCACCGACCAGGAGATCACCACGCTGTACGAGGCGATGCGCGCCACCCTCACCGAAGCCGTCGAGCGGTCGCGCGGCCTCGCGGCGGGCCGTCTCAAGGCCGAGAAGAAGAGCGGGCTGCGCGTGCACGGCCGGACCGGGCAGCCCTGCCCGGTCTGCGGCGACACCGTCCGCGAGGTGTCGTTCGCCGACTCCTCGCTCCAGTACTGCGCGACCTGCCAGACGGGCGGCAAGATCCTCGCCGACCGCCGGCTGTCGAAGCTCCTCAAATAGCGCCCTTCAGACGGCCCGCCTCACCGGGGTGTGATCGTCGCCAGCCGTGCCCCGTCCGCGGCCCGCACCTCGAACCGCGCGATGGCGTCCTGCGCCAGCGCCGCCGCGCCCCGCATCCGCACCGGCTGCCCGCCCCGGTCCGCCCACGTCGCCACCGTCTGCTCGGAGCCGTCCCGGCCCACCGCGACCAGCGTGCACGACACGGGCGCCGCGCCCGCGAGGCCGAGCTCCACATCGGTGCCCCACTCCTTGGGCGCCGTCACCAGCGACGCCGTCACCCCGGGCGCGTGCGAGGCCACCTGCCAGCGCGGAGCCGCCGGCTCCAGGACGACGCCGATACCGCCCACGACCAGCACCCCCGCCGCGGCCACCAGCGCGATCCGCAGTGTGTGCCCGCGCCGGCGCCGCTTCGCCACCGCACCCAGCATCCGGTGCAGCACCTCCGGCGAGACCGGGCCGGCCGGCAGCGCACCGTCCGAGGCATACGCGGCAAGCAGCGCCGTCACGCCCCCGAACTCGGTCAACAGCCGTCTGCACGGGGTGCATCCGGCGAGATGCTCCTCGAAACGAAAGGTGTCGGCGACACCGAGCACGCCGAGGGCATAGGCCCCGACGTCCTCGTGGATCTGCGGCGAACTCATGCCGTCAGGTACGGAGAAACCGGCCCGAACACTCAAGTCCCACCGGTATCCCGCGCCCGGGAGGGGTCCGGCGGGCATCGGCCCCGGTCGCGGCCCGGCGGACACCGCCTAAACTCCGACCCCATGCTGCGCGTACTGGCGGTCGACGACGAAGCCCCCGCCCTCGAAGAACTCCTCTACCTGCTGCGCTCCGACCCCCGGATCCGCTCCGCCGAAGGCGCCACCAGCGCGACCGAAGCGCTGCGGCTCATCGGCGCCGCTCTCGAAGCGGGCGACGACGGCGAGCAGGGCGTCGATGTCGTCTTCCTCGACATCCACATGGCCGGGCTCACCGGACTCGACATCGCCCGGCTGCTCGCCGGCTTCACCCGCCCGCCGCTCATCGTCTTCGTCACCGCCCACGAGGGCTTCGCCGTCCAGGCCTTCGACCTCAAGGCCGTCGACTACGTCCTCAAGCCGGTGCGCGAGGAGCGGCTGGCCGAAGCGGTCCGCCGGGTGGCCGAGCTGGTCGGCGACCGCGGCGCGAGCGTCCAGGAGCCCGACCAGATACCCGTCGAACTGGGCGGCGTCACCCGCTTCCTGCCCGTCGGCGACATCGCGTACGCCGAGGCCCAGGGCGACTACGCCCGGCTCCACACCGCCCGCGGCAGCCACCTCGTACGGATCCCGCTGTCCACCCTGGAGGAGCGCTGGCGCAGCCGCGGCTTCGTCCGGATCCACCGCAGCCACCTCGTCGCGCTCGACCGGATCGACGAACTCCGCATGGACGCGGGCACCATGAGCGTGCGGGTCGGCGACGCCGAACTTCCCGTCAGCCGACGCCACGCCCGCACGGTGCGGGACCGCCTCCTGCGCCGCACCGGCCGCTGACCTGGCCTTCCCCGAGCGGTGATCAGCTGCGTACACTCCGCGCCATGTCACCGGAGCAGGCCGCGCGACGCGAGACGGTCACGGGGGAGCCGAGGAGGGTCCGCCCGCTGCCGCGCCACCGCGCCCAGTCGGAGATCGACGAGCAGACCGCGCTCGGCGGCGCCTACGTGCGCTCCCTGATGCGCGGCCAACTCCGCGCCGCGCTCAGCGGGTTCGCCGTCCTCGCCCTGACCGTCGCCACCCTGCCGCTCGCCTTCCGCGCCCTGGACGACGACGCCGTCACCTGGTATGTGCTCGGCTTCGCCGTCTATCCGCCGCTCGGCCTCATCGCCTGGTGGTACGTGCGCACCGCCGAACGCAACGAGCGCGACTTCGCCCGGCTGGTCGCCGACCGGCCGACGGAGAGACAACCAACAGGCATACAGGCAGGGCGAGTTGGCCCGGCCGAAAGCCACGCGACGCCGGGTCGCCCCACAGAACGCCATCCCGCCCCGTGAGCCAGACGTACGCCGTGGTCGCCGTCACCGCCGTTGTGCTCGCCACCGTCCTCGTCGGCGGGTTCGGCCTGCGCATCTCGCGCACCACCTCCGACTTCTACGTCGCCTCGCGCACGGTCGGGCCGGGCCTCAACGCGGCCGCCATCAGCGGGGAGTACCTCTCGGCCGCCTCCTTCCTCGGCATCGCGGGACTCGTCCTGGTCCAGGGCCCGGACATGCTCTGGTACCCGGTCGGCTACACCGCCGGATACCTCGTGCTGCTCCTTTTCGTCGCGGCCCCGCTGCGCCGCTCGGGCGCCTACACACTGCCCGACTTCGCCGAGGGGCGGCTCGAATCGCGGGCGGTGCGCCGCCTGGTGAGCGTGTTCGTGGTCGGCGCGGGCTGGCTGTATCTGGTTCCCCAACTCCAGGGCGCGGGGCTGACGCTGAAGATCCTGACCGGTGCGCCGGGGTGGCTCGGGCCGGTGCTTGTGGCGGCCGTCGTGGTCCTCGCGGTCGCCGCCGGAGGCATGCGCTCCATCACCTTCGTCCAGGCCTTCCAGTACTGGCTGAAGCTGACCGCCCTGCTCATACCCGTGTTCTTCCTGGTCCTCGCCTGGCAGGGCGACGGCGCGCCGCGCCCCGTCTACGACGAACCGGCCGCGCTGCGCCACCAGCAGACCGTGCGCTTCGCCGACACCCTGACCCTGCGTCTGACGCAGCCCCTCCCGGTCCGCGCGAACGGCACCGTCGACGGCCGGCGCCACGACGGCGAGGCGCTGACCCTCCCGCCGGGCGAGCACCGCGTCGAGGCCGGCACCCGGCTCGCCCTCGCCGAGGCGACCCGCGTCCCCGACAGCGCCGCCCGCACCGAATACCCCCTGTACGCGACATACGGGCTGATCGTGGCGACCTTCCTCGGCACCATGGGCCTGCCCCACGTCGTCGTCCGCTTCTACACCAGCCCGGGCGGCCGCGAGGCCCGCCGCGCGACCGTCGTCGTCCTCGCCCTGATCGGCGCGTTCTACCTGCTGCCGCCCGTCTACGGCGCGCTGGGCCGCCTGTACGCCCCCGAACTCGCCCTCACCGGCGACGCCGACGCGGCCGTGCTGCTCCTGCCCGAGCGCCTCGTCGGCGGCACCGGCGGCGACCTGCTCGGCGCGCTGGTCGCGGGCGGCGCGTTCGCCGCGTTCCTGTCCACCGCCTCCGGGCTCACCATGGCGGTCGCCGGAGTCCTCACCCAGGACGTGCTGCCCTCGCGCGGAGTACGCCACTTCCGCCTCGCCACCCCGCTCGCGATCTCCGTGCCCCTGATCGGGGCGCTGCTCGTCAGCGGGGTGCCGGTGGCCGACGCGGTGGGGATGGCCTTCGCGGTGTCGGCCTCCTCGTTCTGCCCGCTGCTCGTCCTCGGCATCTGGTGGCGGGGGCTGACCCCGCCGGGCGCGGCCGCCGGGCTGCTGCTCGGGGGTGGCTCGGCGCTGCTCGCCGTCGCCGCCACCGTCCTCGGGGCGGCCCCGCCCGGCCTGGCGCACGCGCTGCTCGCCTGGCCCGCCGTCTGGTCCGTGCCCGTCGGGTTCCTCGCCATGATCGGGGTGTCGCTCGCGACCCCGGGCCGCATCCCGGCGGGCACCAACGCCGCCATGACCCGCTTCCATCTGCCCGAGGCGCTGGCCCGTGGGGGAGGCGCACGCCGATGACCCTGGCCGCACTGCTCTTCCTCGGCCCGCTGCTCGCCGCCGCCGGATTCCTGCTCGGCCGACGCACCGCACGCCAAGGACGTACCAGCGATGTCGGAACCCCCGTCGAGCACGCCACCTTCGAGACCCTGCACACCGCCTCGCTCGCCGCGCCCCCGCTGCGGGCCGGGCTCACCAGCGAGGCGGCCCGCAAGTCGGCCCGGGGCCTTCGTTCGCTGCTCGGCACCGACGCGCTCTGCCTCACCGACCGCGAGACCATCCTGACCTGGGACGGGGCGGGGGAGCAGCACCACAGCGCCCACGTCATGGACCAGATAAGGGCGATGCTCGACACCGGCCGCGACAAGGCGTTCGCGCTGTCCTGCGACGACCTGGACTGCCCGCTGCGCTGGGCGGTGGCCGTCCCGCTGACCGTGGACCACCGAGTGCTGGGCACCCTTGTCGCCTACGCGCCCCGCGAGTCGGCGGTCCTCGCGCGAGCGGCGGGCGAGGTCGGCCGCTGGGTCTCCGTACAGCTGGAACTCGCCGAACTCGACCGCTCCCGCACTCGGTTGATCGAAGCCGAGATCAAAGCCCTGCGCGCCCAGATCTCCCCGCACTTCATCTTCAACTCCCTCGCCGCGATCGCCTCCTTCGTACGGACCGATCCGGAGCGGGCCCGCGAACTCCTCCTGGAATTCGCCGACTTCACGCGCTACTCGTTCCGCAGACACGGCGACTTCACCACGCTCGCCGACGAACTCCACTCCATCGACCAGTACTTGGCTCTGGTACGGGCCCGCTTCGGCGACCGGCTCTCCGTCACCCTCCAGGTCGCGCCCGAGGTCCTCCCGGTCTCGCTGCCCTTCCTCTGCCTCCAGCCGCTCGTCGAGAACGCCGTCAAGCACGGCATTGAGGGCGCGGTCGCCGCGGGCCGCATCACCATCAGGGCCCTGGACGCGGGCAACGAGGCCGAGGTCGTCATCGAGGACGACGGCGAGGGCATGGACCCCGAGCAACTGCGCCGCATACTGCGCGGCGACGGCGACCCGTCGGGCGGCATCGGCCTGCTCAACGTCGACGAACGGCTCCGCCAGGTGTACGGCGACGCGTACGGCCTGGTCATCGAGACCGGCATCGGCGCGGGCATGAAGGTGACAGCGCGGATCCCCAAGTACCGTGCAGGTGTGCACAGTTGACGCTTGGTCAGGTATGAGTCAAGCAGGTCGCCGGGCAGCCGCAGGCGCTGCTTCCCGACGCGCGTCAGAACAGATGGATCGCCAAGTGGCCCAGCGGCAGGCCGAGTTCCCAGGCCGGTGTCCACACGCGGGGCTCGTCCTCCTCGTCCGCGTGCGGGTCGACCCCGCCCGGCACCACCGCGTCCAGATCCGTCGCCAGGAGCTCGGTCTCCTCCAGCCATCGCCAGGCGGCCCGCGCCATCTCCAGATCCGGCCCCGGATCCGGGCCGCCGGCCAGCCGGCGCAGCCGCGAACAGACCCAGCGCCGCCACGGCCGCCCGGCCGCGGTGAGCGAGCTCCACTCGTCGAGCCGTGCCACCACCCGGGCCCCGCCGACCGCCCCGTCGGACAGGAAGATCGTCAGGGCGAGGGCGTTGCGCCCGGCCCGGAACTCCAGTGTCGTCGGCGGCATCAGATCGCCGGTACGCAGTAATTCATCCGCGATGTACTCGGCGTACATCCATGCCATCGGCACCACCAGCTCGCCACCGCTGGTCCCGCTACTTCCCTCCGGACGCATCCTGTCTCGCCTCTTTCATCGACCGTCCCGGCGCTCCCGGGGAGCTCCAGGGAGCATTGAACCGGGGGCGCGTGCCCGCCGTGGCCAGAAGGGCAGGATCCGTCACAAGACACGAGGTGCTCATGCATGTGCGGCAGCTGCTCGGCGCGTACGTACTCGGCGCTCTCGCGCCCGGCGAGGACCGTGCCGTCGCCGCGCACCTGCGCCGGTGCGCGCCGTGCCGTGCCGCCTACCTGGAGGTCGCCGAGGCGCCGTCGCTGCTCGCGCTGCTCACCGAGGCGGACCTGGCGCCCACCGAGGAGAGTCCTTCGGGGCCTGACGCAGAATAGCCGGGCAGCACCCGGGCCAGCGCACGCAGGGCGTAGTACGAACGGGACTTGACGGTCCCGGCCGGCACACCGAGCACTTCAGCCGCTTCGGCCACGCTCAGTCCGCGGAAGTACAACTGCACCAGGACCGCGCGGTGTTCGGGTGTGAGCGACTTCACGGCCGCGCGGACGTCGAGTGCGGCCGTGCAGCGCTCGGTGTGGTCGCCGGGCTCCGCCGTCGCGAGCAGCACCTCGTCGCCGACCTCGGTGGGCCGGGCGAGCCGGCTGCGGCGCGCGTCGATCGCGAGGCGCCGCGCGACGGTGAACAGCCAGGGCCGCATCGAGCAGTACGGCGCCTCGAAGGCCTCCGGGTGCTGCCAGGCGCGTACGAGCGTCTCCTGGAGGAGGTCCTCGGCGCGCTGGCGGTCGCCGTAGGTCAGACCGAGCAGGAAGTGCAGCAGTGCGGGGCCGTGCGCGCGCTGCAGTTCGGCCAGATCCCGCTCATGGGCGTACCGCCGGACGCCTGCGAGTGCCGTCGCCACCGTGCACGCCCTTTCCCCGGATTCCGTCGACCGCAGCCGTATCGGAACGCATTCGGGCGGACGTGGACAGCCGTCGAACCGCACCGTGCGGCAAGCGGTCGAACCGAGCGGTGAATGGTGCGGCGAGCGGTCCGCGACCCGAGCCCGAGAGGGCGGAAGGTTTACGCGACCATCAGCAGGGAGGGTGGAACGGTTACGGGACCACCGTGACCGGCCAGCGGCCCGCCTTCACCAGGCGGACGGCCACCGAGCCGATGATGCGGTGGCCCGCCGACTCGGACGCGCCCACCACGACCGCGTCCGCCTTGAGCTCGTCGGCCGCGGTCACCAGTCCGGAGTAGGGGTCGCCCCGGAAGGTGTGGAACTCCCAGCGGACGTCCCAGATGCCCCGGACCCGCTCGGCGGCCGCCCGGATCTCGGCGACCAGGCCCTCGGCGATCTCCCCGGTGGTGTCGGCGACGGGCGCGCCAAGGGCGGCTCCCGCCGACATCACCGGCTGGACGTACACGAGGGCGAGCAGCGCGTTCTGCCGCCGGGCCAGGCCACTGGCGTACGCCGCGGCCCGGAGCGAGGAGTCCGAGCCGTCGACGCCGGCGACGATCACCTTCGGGCCATCGGTGCCGCGTTCGAATCCCTGGGGCCGATGGTGGGACTGGGGCTGCTGCTCTGTCACTGTTCGAGGCTATCCGGCCGGGTGCGGCTTCCGACAGGCGGCCCGGCGCGCCTCTCCCTAGAGTGCTGAGCATGACTGTCAGCGAGGCGGCGCCGATACCGTCCCGGACCGGCTTTCTGGGGCGGGTGCCCGAAGCGTTCGCGATGTTCTTCGGCGTGCTCGGTCTCTTCTGCGGCCTCATCTCGCTCATCCCGCCGCTGCGCCGGCTGCTCTACCCGATCGTCTGGTTCCTCGACCGGGTCACGGTGCCGGTCAGCGCCAACCTCGCGTACGCCGTCTTCCTGCTCCTTCTCGCGGCCGCGATCGGCGCCCGCAAGAAGGTCGCGTGGTGGCTGGTCGTCATCTATCTGGGGCTGCTGTTCCTGCTCGACGTCCTGCTGATCGTCGTCGCCGAATGGATGTGGATCCCCAACGGGGTGTTCTGCGGCGCCGCCCTCGTGGTGCTGATCCTGGCCCGCAAGCAGTTCTACGCACAGACCCGCCGGGGCGCCTTCCGCCGGGCGGTGGGGGTGCTGTGCCTCGGGCTCGCGGCGGGCGTCCTCGTCGGCTGGGGCCTGGTCGAGCTGTTCCCGGACACCCTGCCGCGCGGCCAGCGCCTGCTGTGGGCCACCAACCGCGTCTTCGGCGGACTCGTCTCCAACGGCCAGTTCGACGGGAAACCGCCGAAGCCCCTGTACTTCTTCCTCGGCCTGTTCGGCGCCATCGCCCTGCTGACCGCCGCCTCCACGCTCTTCCGCTCGCAGCGGATGGAGGCCGCCCTGCACGGCGACGAGGAGCCCCGCATCCGGGCGCTGCTCGGCGCCTACGGCCGCCAGGACTCGCTGGGCTATTTCGCCACCCGCCGCGACAAGGCGGTGGTGTTCTCGCCGAACGGCAAGGCCGCCGTCACCTATCGCGTCGAGGCGGGCGTCGCGCTCGCCAGCGGCGACCCGGTCGGCGACAGCGGGGCCTGGGGCCCGGCCATCGACGCCTGGCTCGACGTCGCGCGGCAGTACGCCTGGGCGCCCGCCGTGATGGGCGCATCCGAAGAAGGCGCCACCGTCTACGCCCGGCACGGGCTCGGCGCGATCCAGCTCGGCGACGAGGCGATCCTGCACGTCGCCAAGTTCGACCTCGACGGCCGCGACATGCGGGTCACTCGACAGGCCGTCCACCGGGTCGCCCGGACCGGCGCCACCACCCGGATCCGCCGCCACTCGGCGCTCACCGACGAGGAGATGCAGCAGATCATCGACCGCGCCGACGCCTGGCGCGACACCGAGACCGAACGCGGCTTCTCGATGGCGCTCGACCGGCTCGGCGATCCGGCCGACGGCGACTGCCTGCTCGTCGAGGCCTTCGACGCCGACGGCAAACTGATCGCCCTGCTCTCCTTCGTGCCGTGGGGCCCGGACGGCATCTCGCTCGACCTGATGCGGCGCGACCGCAGCGCGCCCAACGGCGTGATGGAGTTCATGGTGGCCGAACTGTGCGCCACCGCACCGAAGTTGGGGGTCCGCAGGATCTCGCTGAACTTCGCGGTGTTCCGCTCGGCCTTCGAGGAAGGTGCCCGCATCGGTGCCGGTCCGGTGCTGCGGCTGTGGCGCAGACTGCTGCTCTTCTTCTCCAAGTGGTGGCAGCTGGAGGCCCTCTACCGCTCCAACGTGAAGTACCAGCCGCAGTGGTTCCCCCGCTTCCTCTGCTACGGCGACGCCGGCTCGCTCGCCCGGGTCGGTCTCGCGTCCGGCATCGCCGAGGGCTTCGTCTCCGTACCGAGTCTGCGCAAGCTGTGGGGCAAGGGCCGGCCCAAGGGCGTCACCAAACCCGTCACCACCGCGGGGCTGCCCTCCATCGAGGCGCTCGGCCTGGCCGGGCCCGCCGCAGAGGTGACGGAGCGTCAACTCCCGGAGCAGGTACGGGTACGCCACCGCAAACTGGACCGGCTGCGCGCGGACGGAACCGAGCCCTACCCCGTCGTCATCCCCACCCGCACCCACACCCTGGCCCGGCTCAGGGCCGCGGGCGAGGGTGTGAGCGCCACCGTGGCCGGCCGGGTCATGGCCGTACGCGACTTCGGCGGTGTCGTCTTTGCCGTCCTGCGCGACTGGTCCGGCGACCTGCAACTGGCCCTCACTCGCGAAGGCGCGGGCGCAGCAGTCCTCGACCGGTTCACCCACGACGTCGACCTCGGTGACCACATCACGGCCGCCGGCGTGACGGGCGCCAGCGACAAGGGCGAGTTCTCGCTCTTCGCCACCGCCTGGCAGATGACCGCCAAGTGCCTGCGCCCGCTGCCCGACAAGCGGCGCGGCCTCGCCGACCCCGAGGCCCGGGTGCGCCGCCGCTACCTTGACCTGGTGGCGAGTCCCGAGGCCCGCGAGGTCGTACGGGCCCGCTCCACCGCCGTCCAGGCGCTGCGCCAGGGCCTCCTGGACCGCGGCTACCTGGAGGTCGAGACGCCGATGCTCCAGCAGATCCACGGCGGCGCCAACGCCCGCCCCTTCACCACCCACATCAACGCCTACGACCTCGACCTGTATCTGCGCATCGCCCCCGAGCTGTATCTGAAACGGCTCTGCGTCGGCGGCGTCGAGAAGGTCTTCGAGATGGGCCGCACCTTCCGCAACGAGGGCGTCTCCTACAAGCACAACCCCGAGTTCACGATGCTGGAGGCCTACCAGGCGTACGCCGACTACGACGTGATGCTCGACCTCACCCGCGAGCTGATCCAGGGCGCGGCCACCGCCGCCTTCGGCTCCCCGATCGCCCGCAAGGCCGGCCCGGACGGCACGGTCGTCGAGTACGACATCTCCGGTCCCTGGCCGGTCAAGACGCTGTACGGGGCGGTGTCCGATGCGCTCGGCGAGGAGATCGGCGCCGACACCGACGAGACGAAGCTGCGCAGGCTCTGCGACCGCGTGGGAGTTCCGCACACCCCGGACAACACGCGCGGCGACGTCGTCCTCGAAATGTACGAGCGGCTCGTCGAGGAGAAGACGCAGTTGCCCACCTTCTACAAGGACTTCCCCACCGAGGTCTCCCCGCTGACCCGCCAGCACCGCACCGACCCGCGGCTCGCCGAACGCTGGGACCTGGTCGCCTTCGGGACCGAACTGGGCACCGCCTACTCGGAGTTGACCGACCCGATCGAGCAGCGCCGCAGGCTCACCGCGCAGTCCCTGCTCGCGGCCGGAGGCGATCCGGAGGCGATGGAGATCGACGAGGACTTCCTCGACGCGCTCGAATACGCCATGCCGCCCACCGGCGGCCTCGGCATCGGCGTGGACCGGCTCGTCATGTTCCTCACCGGTCTCACCATCCGCGAGACCCTGCCCTTCCCGCTGGTCCGCCGTACCTGAAACCTCCGGGGACGGGTACCGCCGGATGACTCCATTAGTGCTGGTGTCACGCGGGTGCTGACGTTGCGTCGGCCTCATGGCGCCCGTACGTCCTAATCTTCCGCCATGATGAACAAAAGCTGCATGTCATGAAAAGGGATAAGAAGCTCCCCAGTCGGCGGACGCTGCTGCGCGTCACCGCCTGCCTCGGAGTCGCCGCCGCGGTACGCGTGCTCACCGCCGAGGACATCATCACCCCGGCGCCCGGGCCCCGGGCGTCACCCGCCGCTGGACCCCAGGCCGCCGCGCCCCGGCTGCGGCCCAGCGCGTACCGTCTGGAACCCATGACCGCCTACACCCCGCCGCGCTACCACACGGCGCCGCCGCCGGTGCGGACCAAGCCGATCCTGAGCATGCCCGAGCTGGGGGAGCACGCGATGGTGCTCACCTTCGACGACGGGCCCGACCCGCGCTACACCCCGGGCATCCTGAAGACCCTGCGCGAACACGACGTGCGCGCCATGTTCTTCCTCTGTGGCGAGATGGCCACCGACAACCGGGACCTGCTGCGCGAGATGCGGGACGACGGGCACGTCGTCGCCAACCACACCTGGACCCACCCGCAGCTCAACAAGACGGCCCCCGCCCTGATCCGCTCCGAGATCGGCCGCACCAGTGAGGTCATCGAGCAGACCCTCGGCGAGCCGCCCCAGTGGTTCAGGGCGCCGTACGGGGCATGGAACCGCAACGTGTTCGAGATCCAGGCCGAGATGGGCATGGAACCGCTCGCCTGGACCGTCGACAGCCTCGACTGGACCACGCCCGGCACGGCCACCATCATCCGCCGGATCCTGGACGGAGCCGCGCCCGGCGTCGTGGTGCTCTCGCACGACGCCGGCGGCGACCGCTCGCAGAGCGTCGCGGCCCTGCGCAGCTACCTGCCCGAACTCCTCGCCCGGGGCTACGAGTTGAAGGTCCCGCCGCGGCGCAGATGAACCCGGCGCGCGCTACTTCGTGGCGACCAGCCGGGCGAAGACCACGACGTTCGAGTTGTAGCCCCGGCCCTTGGAGTAGCCGCCCCCGCAGGTGATCACCCGGATCTCCGGGTGCCCGGTGTCGCCGTACACCCGGGTGCCCGGGAAGGCGTTCTTGTCGTACACCTCGATGCCGTACACCTCGAAGACCGCGCTGTGCCCGTCGAAGCGGGCCACCTCGATGTGGTTGCCCTTCTCCAGCGAGCCGAGGCCGTAGAAGACCGCGGGGCCCGTCGCGTTGTCGACGTGGCCCACCACCACGGCCGTGCCGCGCATGCCGGGGGCCACGCCGTTCTGGTACCAGCCCGCCAGGTTCGAGTCCTGCGGCGGCGGAGCCTTCACCCAGCCCTGGGCGTCCGTGCCCACGTCCATGATGGGCGCGTCCACCTTGATCGCGTCGATGCGGATCCGGGAGGCGGGGGCGAAGGGGAGCGGCACGACCGGGGCCGGCGGACGCGACGAGGAAGCGTTCGCCGACCGGCTGTTCAACGCCGCCGCCGCGGCCGGCTGCGGCGGGCCCATCGTGACATCGGCACCGTTGCGCATCAGCGCCAGGCCCGTGAGCATGACCAGGGCCAGAGCCCCCCACGGGGAGCGCCCGCGACGCTCCATGCCGCTCTCTTCGTGCGCCATGTCTCTCCGCATCCTCTTCCTCGTCCACCCTCGGAGCGCCTTCCGAGCACCGTAAGTGCGCGGCCCCCGCTCGGCGATCCGGCGGTGGCGAACGGGTGGCGGCCGGGCGCCCCTGACCCATCCGGGTAACGCGCCGGCAAAACCGATCTGACGGTCTGTGACCTGCGGGTCCGTCAGGTTCCGCGCCCATCCGGGGGACGCGGCGGTTCACCAGGGTGGATCAGTGTCGAAATGCGGCTTGTATGAGTGGCGGTGAGGGTTCGTCATGGGAGGCGTACTCGTCGATCATCCCGGAGCGCCGCTTTGGGGCGTCCTCCCATGGAGGTTCAACGATGCGTGCTTCACGCGCTCTCGCGGTGGTGGTGCTGGCCACCGGTGCCGCGGTCGGGCTCGCCGCCCCGATGGCCGCCGCGACCAACGGTCCCGTCGATGTGGATGTCAGCCCGTCCGATGTCCATCAGGGAGCCACCTTGAGGGTCACCGCCCGGGGCTGTGGCCACGGCGGCAGAGTCACGTCCAACGCCTTCTCGGAGGTCTCCCTCTCCGCGGGCGACGGCACCAACTTCGCCACCGCCAGGATCCACGACAACGCCACCCCCGGGAACTACAACCTGGCGGTGAAGTGCAGCGACAACGACCGGGTGGCGACGCGCAGCTTCACCGTCCTGGAGGGCCGGGGTGCCGAGGGCGGGCTCGGCGGCGCGGCGGGCCCGAGCGACACCGAGATGGCGGTCGGCGGCGCCCTCGTCGGTTCGGCCGCGATCGGCGGCGCGCTCCTGGTCGTCCGCCGCCGGCGCCAACGCGTACGGGTCTGACGGGCCGAACCTCCCCGGCAGGGCCCCAACGGCCGGTCGCCCCCGAGTCCTGGCCAGGACTCGGGGGCGACGGGTGCGGCAAGGGTCTGTCGCGGCCCGGGCGAGATCCGCCGGACCGGCCTTGAGGGGTTCGTATCCGGCAGAGCGCTCAGTGCCGGCGGTCGACCCGGCGCCGACGCAGGAAGTAGATCGCGCCGCCCATCGCGGTCGCGACCAGCGCGGAACCGACCGTCATCGCCACAGGATCCAGGCCCTCCTGCACGCTGCCGCCGAGCCCGCCTCGGACGCCGAGCGGGGAGGTGGCGGAGGGCCGGACGGTGGGGCGCACGGTGGAGCTGGTGGTCGGGGTGCCGCCGGCGATCGTCAGCTGCGCGGTGCCCCGCGCGCCGTTGCAGGTGAACGTCACGGTGTAGGAGGCGCCGCGTTTGGCGTCCGCGTCGACCGTCGCGCTTCTCGAACTCTCCTTGGGGACCGTGACGGTGTCGAAGATCCCGGAGGACACCGTGGCATCGCCGGGGCAGTTCGTGACGTTCAGCGTGACCTGGCCGCCGGGCGCGATCACCGAGGGCGTCACGCTGAAGCCGAACGGCGGGATGTTGGTCGCGTTGGTGCTGCCATCGGCCGCCGTGGCGGCGATCGGCGCGGCGAGCGAGAGGGCGGCGGCGCCGAGCAGTGCGGTGGATGCGATGCGTATCGCGCCCATGGTCGATCCTCCGGTCCCCGAGGAGCAGCTGCGGAACCGATTCCACATATGGGGGTAGATGCACCTCGATGCCCGAAACGCTAGGAGGCGGCCCGGCGTGTCGCGACTCCGGTACGGCAAACGGGTCATGCCGTACTCCGCCCGGCCGAACGAAAGGCCCCGCCGGTCCGGCGGGGCCTTCGGGTGCCGGAGGTGTCAGCGGACTCCCGGGAAAAGGTCCAGGAACGGGCCCGCCGTCGCCGAGATGCCCCGGCCGAAGGGGGCGTCGAAGTCCCAGATCAGGAAGAGCAGGAACGCGATCAGGGCGCTGAAGAGCCCGGCGAGCAGCAGCTCCCGCCAGGTGCGCCTGATCTGCAGCGTGAAGATCAGCCCGACCGTGACGAGCGCCCCGGTGATCAGGCCGAACCAGACGACCCCGGGCATGGTGGCGCCCGCCCCCTGCCCGCGGGCGGTCCTGGCGTTGTCGACGGCGCCCACCTGGTCGAGCAGCGGCTGGTAGGCCTGCGTCTCGTAGTCGTTGGCCGGGTGGTAGTCCGTGACGTCGCGGCGGATCTTCTCCAGCTTCTGGGTGCCCTCGTCGGTGAGCTCGCCGTGGTCGGCCATGTAGCTCCACTCGGTGTGCACCACGTAGGAGGCGTACGCCTCGACGTCGGCCCGGGTCCGGTCGCGCACCTCGGCCGGGTACACCTGGACCCGCCGGTCGATCTCGTGCAGCGCCTGGGCCTCCTGGCGTACGTCCTCCTGGGCGGCCCCGCGGCCCTCCCAGACGCCCGCGATGGCGAGGCCGAGCACGATGGCGTACACCACGCCGATCATCATCGTCATGTATTCGATGACGTCCGGCGTTCCGGAAGGATCGTCGTCGGGGTTGACGCGACGGTTGCTGAACAGGGTGATGGTGAGGACGACCGCGCAGGCGGCGGCCATCGCGATGAGCAGGACGAGCCAGTCGGACAAGGGGACCTCTCAAGTCGGTGGGGCTCAGCGGGAGCCGGAGCGCGAGCGGAGCAGCGCGGCGCCGAGCACGGCGGGCGCGGTGATGAGCAGGGTGAGCGTGACGGGGGAGAGCCGCGGCGCGGGCTTCTTGCGCGGCGGCATCCGGTAGTTGTGCAGGGTGATCCGGTGCGCGGGCGGCGGCCCCGGGTGCGCCGTGGCGCGCGGCGTGGGCGGAACCACGGGCGGCGCCGCGGGGGGCACGGCCGGCGCGGGCGGCTCGACGGGCCGGTGCGCCACCGGCGGCGCGGGCGGCGGCGTGGGCCGGGGTGTCGGCTTCGCCGGTGGTGGGGGCGCCGGAGCGGGCGGCCGCGGGGTGGGCGGCACCCGGGTGGGCGTGGGCGTCGGGCTCGGCCGGGGCGGCCAGGGGCACCGGGCATGGCCGGCGCTCGCCACCGCCCAGGGCGAGCCGCTGCTGCCCTGCGAGACGGAGGCGTACGCACAGGCGTCGGCCTGCGCGGCCGGTGCCGGTACGGCGAGCAGCGCGGTGAAGGCCGTGGCGGCGAGCAGCCGCCCGGCTAGGTGTCGTCGGTGCACAGGGTGATCATCGAGCCGTCGCGCGGCCGCGTCGGCGGGAGGCGAAGCGATTCGCCTGAAGGGGTTGGATCCCGGCGATTTGAGTTCGGCACGTTGACCAGCTGTTCGGGGCCGTTCGGAAAAAATCCTCGGCCCGCGTTGAACGCACCCCCGCCCGCCGCCCGTACTTAGGGCCATCACCCGGCGCATCGGACGCCGCAACAGCCTTACGGACAACGGGAGTTGACATGGTCACCTGGCGCAGCGCATCGCTCGCGGCAGCGGCGGCAGCAGTACTGGCAGTGACCGCGACGGGCTGCGGCCAGGACAAGAGCAGCGGCTACAGCAGCGGCAACGGCCAGCCGGTGGGCAACGCCAGTACGGCCCAGCAGCCCGGCGACAACGCCTACGGGTCGAGCGGCGGCTACGGTCAGGCGGGCGGCGCCGAATCGTCCGCCAAGCAGGCCGGGCAACTGGCCGTCAGCGACAGCAAGGAACTCGGCAAGGTCGTCACCGACAACGCGGGCTTCACGCTCTACCGCTTCGACAAGGACACCGCGAGTCCGCCCAAGTCCAATTGCGAGGGCGACTGCGCGAAGGCATGGCCCGCCGTGCCCGCCGACGGCGTGAAGGCGGCCGCGGGAACCGACCAGTCGGCGCTCGGCTCGGTCACCCGCGCCGACGGCACCAAGCAGCTCACCATCGGCGGCTGGCCGATGTACCGCTACGCCAAGGACACCAACCCCGGGGACACCAACGGGCAGAACGTGGGCGGCACTTGGCACGCGGCCGCGCCCGACGGCAAGAAGGCCGCGGCCGCGGCCCAGGCCCCCGCCGAGGCGATGCCGGGCCTCTCCGTCCGCAAGGACCCCAAGCTCGGCGACGTCATCGTGGACGCGCGCGGTATGACCGTCTACCGGTTCAAGAAGGACTCGGCCTGGCCCATGAAGTCCGCCTGCACCGGGGCCTGTCTGGAGAAGTGGCCGGTGGTGGCGCCGGTCGACAAGACCAACACCAAGGGCATCGCCCTCAAGGGCTTCGTCACCTTCGACCGGCCGGACGGCGTGAAGCAGCAGTCGATCACCTGTTGGCCGGTCTACACGTTCTCCGGCGACACCAAGCCGGGCGACACCAATGGCCAGGGCGTGGGCGGCACGTGGTACGCCGTATCCCCCGAGGGCAAGCTCATCGGCGCACCCAAGTAACCCAGGGCCCAACCCTGTCGGCCCGTCACCGCGTCCCCCGTGCGGCGACGGGCCGACGCGCGTGTCCAACCCCCGATACGATGGCGCACGCTCCCGCTCCCGCCCGTACGATCCGGCGCACATGCCATGGGCGTGTGACCAATAACGGACGAGCAATTTCCGTTTTTACTCGCTCTCCCGGCGGACGATCAGTAGCCTCAGGCGCAAACAATGGTCATGGTCATGGCCGTCCTGCGGCGACTTGTTGGAGACATTGATGGAGCGTCCCGCCTGGGCCCCTCAGGGCATCGACATCTCGGTGCCGAGCGTGTCCCGCATCTACGACTACTACCTGGGCGGTTCGCACAATTTCGAGGTCGACCGGGAAGCGGCCCGCGAGGCCATGCGGTTCATACCGGGACTCCCCAAGATCATGCAGGCGAACCGGGCGTTCATGCGCCGCGCCGTGCGATTCGCGGTCTCCGAGGGCGTCACGCAATTCCTGGACATCGGATCCGGAATCCCGACCTTCGGAAACGTTCACGAAGTCGCCCAGGCGGCAAGCCCCGAGGCCCGTGTCCTGTACGTCGACCACGACTCGGTCGCCGTCGCCCACAGCCGCGCCGTCCTGGAGGGCAACGAGCTGGCCGGGATAGCCGCGGCCGACCTGCGCAAGCCGCAGGACATCCTGAACGCCCCCGAGACCGCCCAACTCCTCGACCTGTCCAAGCCGGTGGCGCTCCTCCTGGTCGCCGTACTGCACTTCGTCGAGGACCAGGACGACCCGTACGCGGCCGTCGCCGAGCTGCGCGACGCGCTCGCCCCCGGCAGCCTCCTCGTCCTCACCCACGCCTCCTACGAAGGCATTCCGCTCAGCGAGGAAGAGGCCGGAGGCACCGTGGGCGTCTACCGCAACATCAAGAACCCGCTGGTCATGCGCTCGCGCGAGGAGATCGCCGGGTTCTTCGACGGATACACCATGGTCGACCCCGGCCTCGTCTCGATGCCGCTGTGGCGGCCGGATAACGACGCCGACCAGGAAGATCCGTACGCCTTCTCGGGCTACGCCGGTGTGGGGCGCACAGCGTGAACAACCCGCCCCAGGCGCAGGTTCCGGACCTGGCGCCGGACAGCCCCGAGGACCGGCTCAGACGGTTCGCGACGATCTGGAGCCGGGCCATCTTCCCGGTGACGGCGACCTCGCTGACCCGGCCCGAGTTCGAGCAGCACCTCGTGCCGCTCGCCCGCCGCCTCATCGACGCCCTGCACGGGCGGCACTTCGACCCGTCGCCCGCCCACGAGATCGGCGCCGCCCTGGTCGCCGTGCACTGCACCGACCCGGACGCGCTGAGCCGCACCCTCGGCGTGGTCGAGTCCTACCTCGTCCTGTACTGCGGCGCGGGCGACGAACTGCCCGCCGAAGAGGCGCGGGCCCGCTGCGCCCGGCTCCAGCACGCGCTCGCGGCGGGCTTCGCGGCGGCCCTGCGCGAACGCACCCGCTCCGAGCAGGAGGCCATCGCCCGCTCCGCGATGTCGGCACGCAGCGCGGCCCTGGACGCCCTGCACGCCACCGAGACCCGGTTCCGCGCGGTCTTCGAAGGCGCCGCGATCGGCATCGGCATCGCCGACCTCGAAGGCCGGGTCCTGGAGGTCAACGAGACCCTCACCCGGATGTTCGGCGGCATAGAGGGCCAGATCCGCAGCCGCAACGTCAGCGAGTGGGTGCACCCCGAGGACGCCCCGCAGGTCTGGAAGCTGTACGAGGAACTCGTGCGGGGCGAACGCGACCACTACCGGGTCGAGAAGCCCTACTACCGCGGCGACGGCACCGTCCTGTGGACCAACCTCACCGTCTCGCTCCTTCGCGACGCGGAGGGCCGGCCGCAGTACCAGCTCGCGCTCATGGAGGACACCACCGAGCGCCGGCTGCTCAACCTGCGGCTGCGCTACGAGGCCACCCACGACGCGCTCACCGGACTGCCCAACCGCACCCTGTTCTTCGAGCGCCTGGAGAAGGCCCTCGCACCGGGCGACGGCAAACGCTTCGGGCTCTGCTACCTCGACCTCGACGGGTTCAAGGCGGTCAACGACAGCCTCGGCCACTCGGCGGGCGACCGGCTCCTGGTGGAGGTCGCCGACCGGCTGCAGAGCTGCGCGACCGGGCCCGGCGAGATGGTGGCACGGCTCGGCGGCGACGAGTTCGTGGCGCTGACCACCGGACCCGACAGCGAGTACGAGGCCGACGAACTCGCCTCGCGGATCCTGCACACCCTCGCCACCCCGATCCGGATCGAGGGTCGCGAGCTGACCGTGCGCGGCTCGATCGGCGTCGTCGAGGGCCCGGCGGGCGAGCGCAGCCCCGCCGAGGTGCTGCGCAGCGCCGACATCACGATGTACCGGGCCAAGTCGGCCGGAGGCAACCGCTTCGAGTTCGCCGACGCCGAGGCCGACGCCCGCGCGATCACCCGGCACGGGCTCACCAACGCGCTGCCCGCGGCCCTGGAACGCGGCGAGTTCTTCATCGAGTACCAGCCCCTGGTCCACCTCGGCGACGGCAGCGTTCACGGCGCCGAGGCCCTGGTCCGCTGGTCGCACCCGCAGCACGGGGTGCTGGGGCCCGACCGGTTCATCCCGCTCGCCGAGCACACCGGGCTCATCGTGCCGCTCGGCCGCTGGGTGATGCAGGAGTCGGTACGCCAGGCCCGGGCCTGGCAGGGGGCGCACCCCGGGGCCACCGACGGCGGCCCGCTGCGCATCAACGTCAACCTGTCGCCGACCCAGCTCTACCACCCGGGCCTGGTCGCCGACACCGTCGAGATGCTGGAGCGCACCGGGCTCGCGCCGGGCGCGCTCTGCCTGGAGGTCACCGAGTCCGCGCTCATCGGCGCCGACGACGACCTCCTCAAGCCGCTGCGCCAGCTCGCCGAGATGGGCGTCGACATAGCCCTCGACGACTTCGGCACGGGCTACTCGAACCTCGCCAACCTGCGCCGCCTCCCGGTGAGCGTGCTCAAGCTGGACCGGTCCTTCACCCAGTCCATGCAGCAGCTGCCGGCCGACCCCGTCGACATCAAGATCGTCGAAGGCATCGTGTCACTCGCGCACAGCCTCTCGCTCGCGGTCACCGTCGAGGGCGTGGAAACGGGCGCCCAGGCCGAACAGCTCAAGGAGCTCGGCTGCGACACGGCCCAGGGCTGGTACTACGCGCGGCCCGGAGCGCCGGACCGGATCCATTCGCTGGCCCTCGTGGACGCGGTGTAAGCGCGGAGACCCGGCCCCCTCGGGGACACCCGGAGGACGGGCGCGGCCGGCCCTTCGACGCGTGCGCAAGCCCCGCCCGACCACCGTGGGAAACGGTGCGCGGGCGGGGCTTGCGGCACCTGAGCGTGCCCGCGTACCGGGGGCGAGAGGCGGCTGACTCCCGTAGCCCATGCGGACCGGCCCCGTCAGTCCGTAAGGTTCCGGATTCTCGGCCCGCGCAGCGCGTCGCTACCTTCCGAAGCGCCTGTCACACGACGGTTTGACGAACCGTTACCGCGCTTCCCAGGAGGTCCCGTTGACCGCGCGCCACCCCACCTCTTCGCGGGGACCGCTCGGCCGAGCCGGGACGGGAGGACGCCGGATGCCGTACGGAATCGCACCACGGCGCGCGCTGCGCCTCCTGCTCACGGCGGTCCTGGCCCTGCTGCCGGTCCTGCTGGTGACGGCCCCTTCCCCGGCCGCCGCCCAGGTCCCGGGCCGGGCCGCCGGCTTCGTCGGCTCCTGTCCGACCACCGGATTCATCTCGCAGTACTACAGCCAGGAACACAACGGCATCGACATCGCCAACGAGCGCGGTACCCCGATCTACGCCGTGGGCGACGGCGAGGTGACCGTCTCCGGGTACGAATCCGGCTACGGCCAGTGGATCCGCGTCCTGCACCCCGACGGGACCATCACCGAGTACGGCCACATGTACCAGCGGGACGTCCAGGTCGGCGACCACGTCGTGGCCGGTCAACGGATCGCCCTCATGGGCGCCGAGGGCCAGGCCACCGGCCCGCACCTGCACCTGCGGGTCTGGGCGGACGCGGCCGCGAGCGTACGCACCGACCCCATCCCGTACCTGGCGGACCGCGGCATCGACATGCCCTGTACGCCCGGCACCGGCCCCCACCCCAAACCGCTGGTGTATCCGGCGGAGTCGGGGCGGGTGGTGTCGGGTCGTTCGGCGGATGGTCGGCTTGAGGTGTTCGTGGCGGGGGCGGACGGTGTTCATCATGCGTGGCAGGTGGGGGTGAACGGTGCCTGGTCGGAGTGGGAGCTCTTGGGTGGGCCGGGTGGTGCGGAGTTGGCGATTTCTCCGAATGCGGACGGTCGGCTCGAAGTGTTCGCGATCAACGGGAGTGTGTTCCAGCACCGGTATCAGCTTGCGCCGTCGGGTGGTTGGTCGGGCTGGGAGGACTTTGGTGGTGGTGGTCGGGACATCGCGGTGGGTGCGAATGGTGATGGGCGTATGGAGGTGTTCGCTTCCGGTCCGGCGGGGGTGTTCCACCGGTATCAGACCGCAGCGAATGGTGGTTGGTCGGGTTGGGAGTCGGCGGGTGGTGGTCCTGCCAACAGTCAGATCGAGATGGAGAAGGCATCTGATGGTCGCCTCGAAGTCTTTGCCATCAACGGTGATGTGTTCCAGCACCAGTACCAGACGGCCGTCAATGGTGGTTGGTCGGTGTGGGAGGACTTCGGCGGTGGCGGTCACGATGTGACGGTGGATCACAATCAGGACGGGCGTCTCGAAGTCTTCGCCTCGGGTCCGAAGGGTGTCTTCCACAAGTACCAGACGAATTCCACCAGTTGGTCCGGGTGGGAGCCCACCGGCGGTCCCGCCGACTCCCAGCTCACCAGCGAGCGCTCGCCCGACGGCCGCGTGGAGGTGTTCGCCCTGACACCCGGCGGTACGGCGATCCTGCACCGCTGGCAGCAGACACCGGGCGGCACCTGGTCCGCGTGGGAGCGCTTCGGCACCGCGGCCGGTGCCGCCCCGCGCGTGGCCCGCGACGGGAGCGGCCGGCTCACCGTCGCAGCGATCGCCCCTTCCGGTGTGGGCCGCCTTCCAGCGGCGCCAGTCGGTGCCGAGCGGCGGATGGGCCGACTGGCAGCCCCTGTTCGGCTGGTCGACCGCCGCTCCGCTGCTCGTCCCCAGTGCCGACGGCCGCTTGGAAGGCTTCACGCTCGCGCCCGGAGGCGAGCGGCTCACCCACCGTTGGCAGCTCTCCCCGGGCGGAGCCTGGGACCCCGGCGAGGACGTCACCGAGTCCGGCGTCACGCTGGTCGGCACCCCGTCGGCAGCGGCCGACTCCACCGGCCGCCTGCACCTCTTCGCGGTCACCGCCGACGGCCGGGTACGCACCCGCGTACAGGAACGGCCCAGCGGCGGCTGGCTCCCCTGGACCGCCTTCGGCACCCGCGCCGTCGCTCCCTGACCCGAGCCGGCCCCGGAGCCGGCCCTCCGCTCGTCCGGCTCGGGAGGCCTCGCACCGTCGGCCTCCCCGTCAGCGGGCGGAGCCCTGGCCCGTCCCGATGCTGAGCAGCACGCGCTGCAACTCCCGTGCCGCGCGCGGCGGGTCCACGTCGCTGCGGTGGGCCAGGGCGATCGTGCGGCGCAGGCCGGGGCGGGCCAGCGGGGTCACCCGCAGGTCCCTGGCCCGCGCCGCCACCATGCTCGGCACGACGGCCACCCCGAGCCCGGCCCGCACGAAACCGAGCACCGCGTCCATCTCGCCGCCCTCCACCGTGAACACGGGCTCGAAGCCCTCCGCTCGGCAGGCGGCCACGGTCAGCTCGCGCAGGTCGTAGCCGTGCCGGAACATCACCAGGGGTGCGTCGCGCAGATCGGCGACGCGCACCGACGAGCCCGAGCCGGGCGGCACTTCGGCGGCCGATGAGACGACCACCAGGTCCTCCTGGAGCAGCTCGATCGTGGTCAGGGCGGGGGAGCCGGCCGGGAGCGGCAGCACGATGAGCGCCAAGTCCAGTGCGCCGCGCGCCAGTTCGCGTACGAGATCGTGCGAGCCGCCCTCCTCGATGAGGAGCTGGATGCCGGGATGGCGGTCGTGGAAGGCGCGCAGCACATCCGGCAGAAGCCCCGTGCACAGACTCGGCGTCGCGCCCAGGCGCACCCGGCCGCGCCGCAGCTGGGCCAGCTCCTGGACCTCGATGCGCGCGGTGTCCGCGTCCGCCAGGATGCGCCGGGCCAGCGGAAGCAGCGCCTCGCCCGCGTCGGTGAGCGCGATGTTGCCGCGGGCGCGGCTGAACAGCTCGGCGCCCAGCTCGTTCTCCAGCGCCTTGATCTGCTGGGAGAGCGAAGGCTGCGAGACGTGGACGCGCTCGGCGGCCCGGGTGAAGTGCCGGGTCTCGGCGACCGCCACGAAGTAGAGGAGTTGCTGGAACTGCATACGGCTACGATAGGTCATCTCTATGGAGATGAGCCAAACCATGTCTTGGACCTCTCAGGTCTTCCGCCTCTAGCGTCGATGGCATGGCTCTGGCAACGCGGACGGACAAACGGCCGTCCATGACGCGCACACTCTGGGACTCGACCGTCGGCAAGAAGACGGTCATGGCCGTGAGCGGTCTCATCATGCTGCTCTACCTGGTCGTCCACATGATGGGCAACCTGAAGATCTTCTTCGGGGCCGGCCAGTTCGACTCGTACGCGCACTGGCTGCGCACCATCGGCGAGCCCTTCCTGCACTACGAATGGGCGCTGTGGATCATTCGCGTCGTCCTCGTCGCCGCCGTCGTCGGGCACGCCGTCTCCGCGTACCAGCTCAGCCGCCGCGACATCAGAGCGCGGCCGAGCGGTTACGTCCACAAGCGGGCCCGCGCCAGTTACGCGACCCGCACGATGCGCTGGGGCGGCATCATCCTCGCCCTGTTCATCGTCTGGCACATCCTGGACCTGACGACCGGCACCGTGCACTCCGGCTTCCGGCCCGGCCACCCCTACCAGAACGTCGTGGACACCTTCTCCACCTGGTACGGGAACGTCATCTACATCGTGGCGACGGGCGCCCTCGCCCTGCACATCCAGCACGGTTTCTGGAGCGCCGCGCAGACCCTCGGGGTGGGCAACGCGACCCGGGACCGGGTGCTCAAGACGCTCGCCAACGTCCTCGCGGTGGTGCTGTTCGCCGGATTCGTCTCCGTACCCGTCGCCGTCATGACCGAAGTGGTGAGCTGACATGACCTCGTACACCAACTACACGCTCGGCGAACCGGTCGCCGACGGCCGCGCGCCTCAGGGGCCGATCGCCGAGCGGTGGGACACCCGCCGCTTCGAGGCCAAGCTCGTCAACCCGGCCAACCGCCGCAAGCACACCGTCATCGTGGTCGGGACGGGGCTCGCGGGCGGCTCGGCCGGTGCCACGCTCGCCGAACAGGGCTACCACGTCGTCCAGTTCTGCTTCCAGGACTCGCCGCGCCGCGCCCACTCCATCGCCGCCCAGGGCGGCATCAACGCCGCGAAGAACTACCGCAACGACGGCGACTCCGTCCACCGGCTCTTCTACGACACCGTCAAGGGCGGCGACTTCCGCGCCCGCGAGTCCAACGTCCACCGGCTCGCCCAGATCTCCGTCGAGATCATCGACCAGTGCGTGGCGCAGGGCGTGCCCTTCGCCCGCGAGTACGGCGGACTGCTCGACACGCGCTCCTTCGGCGGCGTCCAGGTGTCGCGCACGTTCTACGCCCGCGGCCAGACGGGCCAGCAGCTGCTGCTCGGCGCCTACCAGGCGCTTTCTCGTCAAATCGCCGCGGGGAACGTCGAGTTGCACGCCCGCACCGAGATGCTCGACCTGATCGTGGTGGACGGCAAGGCGCGCGGCATCGTGGCCCGCGACCTCGTCACCGGGAAGATCGACACGTACTTCGCGGACGCGGTGGTCCTCGCCAGCGGCGGCTACGGCAACGTCTTCTACCTCTCCACCAACGCCCTGAACTCCAATGCGACCGCGATCTGGCGGGCGCACCGGCGCGGCGCGTACTTCGCGAACCCCTGCTTCACGCAGATCCACCCGACGTGCATCCCACGCACCGGCGAGCACCAGTCCAAGCTCACGCTGATGAGCGAGTCGCTGCGCAACGACGGCCGCATCTGGGTGCCCAAGGCCAAGGGCGACACACGCCCGGCGGCCGAGATCCCCGAGGACGAGCGCGACTACTACCTGGAGCGCATCTACCCCTCCTTCGGCAACCTGGTCCCGCGCGACATCGCCTCGCGCGCCGCCAAGAACGTCTGCGACGAGGGGCGCGGCGTCGGCCCCGGCGGCCAGGGCGTCTACCTCGACTTCGCCGACGCCATCGGGCGGATGGGCCGCGCGGCCGTCGAGGCCAAGTACGGCAACCTCTTCGACATGTACGCGCGGATCACCGCCGAGGACCCGTACGAGACCCCGATGCGGATCTACCCCGCCGTGCACTACACGATGGGCGGCCTGTGGGTCGACTACGACCTCCAGACCACAGTGCCCGGTCTTTTCGCGATCGGCGAGGCCAACTTCTCCGACCACGGCGCCAACCGCCTCGGCGCGTCCGCCCTCATGCAGGGCCTCGCCGACGGCTACTTCGTCCTGCCCTCCACCATCAACGACTACCTCGCGCGCAACCCGCGTCTTGAGTCAATTACCGCTGAACACCCGGCAGTTGCCGACGCGGTGGCCGAGACCGAGGACCGTCTGAACCTGCTCCTCTCCGTCGACGGCGACCGCACCCCCGACTCCTTCCACCGCGAGATCGGCGAACTCATGTGGGAGTACTGCGGGATGGCCCGCACCGAGTCGGGCCTGCGCAAGGCGCTGGAGCGGATCCCGCAGATCCGCGAGGAGTTCTGGCGCCGCATCAAGGTGCCCGGCACCGGCGAGGAGTTCAACCAGTCCCTGGAGAAGGCCAACCGCATAGTCGACTACCTGGAACTCGCCGAGCTCATGTGCCTCGACGCGCTGCACCGCGCCGAGTCCTGCGGCGGCCACTTCCGCGAGGAGTCCCAGACCCCGGACGGCGAGGCCGAACGCCGCGACGAGGAATTCTCGTACGCGGCCGCCTGGGAATTCCGGGGGTCCGGGAGCCGTCCCCCGGGGGACCGCGGCGAGGCCGCCGGCGAGGCCCCCGTCCTGCACAAGGAAGACCTCGTCTTCGAGTACGTCCACCCCACTCAGCGGAGCTACGCATGAAGCTCACCCTGCGCGTCTGGCGCCAGAAGAACGCCAACTCGCCCGGCGCCATGGCAACTTACGACGTCGACGCCATCTCGACGGACATGTCGTTCCTCGAAATGCTCGACACGCTCAACGAGGAGCTCATCCTCAAGGGCGAGGAGCCGGTCGCCTTCGACCACGACTGCCGCGAGGGCATCTGCGGCGCCTGCTCGCTCGTCATCAACGGCGACGCGCACGGCCCCGAGCGGACCACCACGTGCCAGCTCCACATGCGTTCGTTCAGCGACGGCGACACCATCGACGTCGAGCCGTGGCGCGCCTCGGCGTTTCCCGTGGTCAAGGACCTGGTGGTGGACCGCTCGGCCTTCGACCGGATCATCCAGGCGGGCGGCTACATCAGCGTGCCGACCGGCGCCGCCCCCGAGGCGCACGCGACCCCGGTGCCCAAGCCGGACGCCGACTCCGCCTTCGAGCACGCCGAGTGCATCGGCTGCGGTGCGTGCGTTGCCGCCTGCCCCAACGGCTCTGCGATGCTGTTCACCTCGGCGAAGATCAACCACCTGAATGTGCTGCCGCAGGGCGCGCCCGAGCGCGAGACGCGGGTCCTCGACATGGTCGGGCAGATGGACGACGAGGGCTTCGGCGGCTGCACCCTGACGGGGGAGTGCGCGACGGCCTGCCCCAAGGGCATCCCGCTCCCGTCGATCGCGGCCATGAACAAGGAGTGGCTGCGGGCGGCGAGGAAGGCGAAGAAGGTGGGCCGCTGACGCACCCCGCCCGAAAACGCGCCCCTGGTCCTACGAACCGGGGGCGCGTCCCGCGTTCTCAACCACCCCTGAAAATCAGCCCGTTACGGTGATCTGCTGGGCCGGGTCGGTCGTGTCGGTGATGTTGTACGTCGCCGAGAAGGTGGCCGTCTGGTCGCCTGTCGGACACAGGAAGCCGCCGGTCACCGTCGCCGGTACGGGTGCGTCGGCGATGGCCAGCGAGGAGGGCGCGCCGTTCGTCCAGGTGCCGGGGACGGTGGTGGACCCGGTGGGTGACGCGGTGATCGTGCAGGCGGCCAGGCCGCTGGTCTTGAGGACGAAGCCGCCCTTGGGCATGGTCAGTCCGGCCGCGACGGGCGTACCGTTCTGGGCCGAGATGCTCCACGAACCGTTGTCGGCGTTGCTGCTGACGGTGACACTCACCCCGCCGATGCTGGTCGAACACCCGCTGAAACCGGGCGGGTTGATGGGTACGGACACCGCGCCCGCGTCGTTGTGGTTGCCGGGCGCGGCCGGGATCTGGTTGTTGGCGCCCGTGGTGGGGACGGACGCCGAGATCGTACAGGTCATGGTGGTGGACCCGGCCTTGAAGGTGGCCTGACCGGTCAGCTGGGCCGCGAAGGAGTGGCCGGCCGGTGTCACGGTGGTCGGCCCGGCGTCCGACAGGGCGCTCGCGCCCGTCGTGCCGCCGAGTACGAGGGTGGCCGCCGCGGCCGGAGCGAGCAGAGCGAGCGCGCGTGAGGTGCGTATTGCCATGGGGGGACTCCTCGGTCGAACGGATTCGATGAGTGGGGGTGCGAGGAGGAACTCGGGTGACTTGAGAGTAGGGCCGGGGGCGGAGGGGCCGAAAGGCGGCTGCCCGCCAGTAAGTTGACGAAGTATCAGGTTGCCGGCGGCCGCTGCCGTGCTACAGATCGTCAGCAAGGCGCCGACGCCCACCCGGTGCCGCCGCGGCGATGGCACCGGGGCTTGGCCTCTGACGCGAGAGCGGCGGTTCCTGGCTGACCTAGCTGACCGAGAGGTCGTCCCCGTACACCGCTCCCTGTCCGTACCAGCCGTGCAGGTACACGGTGACGGTGCCCGAGGTGCCGGTCGTGAACGGCACCGTCAGCTTGGACCAGCCGCTGGAGCTCGTCCAGGTGCTGCCGGTCGCGCCCCCGCGCACCCCGAGGTAGGCGTAGCTGCCCTGCACCCAACCGCTCAGCGTGTACGTGGTGTTGGGGGTCAGCGTGAGTGTCTGTGCGCACTCGCCGGTCTGCGCGGAGGTGGGCGCGGTCTTCAGGGCGTACGAGCCGCCGTGCACCGGGCTCGACACCACACCGGCACCGCTGTCGCAGGTCCACGGCGCGAGCGAGCCGCTCTCGAAGCCGCCGTTGACGAGCGCGCCGGGGTTGCCGCCGGAGCCTGACACGGTGAGCGTGAAGGTCGTCGAGTGGGCGAGCGTGCCGGCCGTGCCCGTGACGGTGATGGGGTACGTTCCGGGCGCGGCCGCGGCGGACGCGCTGACCGTGAGCCGGGCCGAGGCCCCCGCGGTGACCGAGGCCGGGCTGAGCGTCGCCGTCACTCCGGCCGGGGCGCCGGTGGCGGTCAGCGCGAGGGACTTGGCGCTGCCGGACGTCACCGCCGTACTCACCGTGGCGGTGGTGGAGCCGCCGGGCGCGACGGAGGCGGAGCCCGGCGCGACGGCCACCGAGAAGTCGTCCCGGACGGGCCCGCCGCCCCCGGTGAACGGCTCGAAGGTGTGGCTGAAGTACCACGGGTCCTGGGCGATGCCGGAGCAGGTGTCCTGGCCGCCGGTTCCGGGGCAGCCGCCGTTGTCGCGCTGGAGGGCCCAGAACGAGAGGGTGTTGATGCCCTTGGAGGTGGCCCAGTTGTAGACGGCGGTGGCATCGGCGGTGGTGAACGTCTCGGCCGGGCCGTAGTCGTCGATGCCGGGCATCTCGGTGACGCCGACCATGCCCCACAACTGGGCGGCCGACTTGCCGGGGTACAGGGAGGCCAACTGGTTGTAGAGGCCGGTGGCGGCGGTCTGGGTGTCGTTCGCCATGTTGTGCGTGGCGCCGTCGTAGTAGTCGAAGGTCATGATGTTCACGACGTCGACCTTCGCGCCGTACTTCACCGCGCTGTTCAGCACCGCGAGCCCGCTGTCGGCGAGCCCGCCCGTGGTGGTGGGCAGGGTGTACGAGATCTGCACGGAGCGCCCGTTGGCAGCCGCCCAGTCCTGCACCTTCCTGATCGCCTGGTTGCGGCGGTCGATGCCCGCCCTGTTGGTCAGCGAGTTGTCCTCGATGTCCATGTCGAGCCGGGAGAGGTCGTAGGTCGTGACGACCTTCTCGTACGCGGCCGCGATCGAGTCCACGTCGGTGCAGCTGTCGGCGATCTCGGTGCCGCCGTTGTCGGCCGCGTACCCGCCGAAGGACGGGATGACGTCGCCGCCGCGTGAGCGGATGGTGGAGATGTCGGCGCCGAACACGGAGGGCGAGATCGGCCGGCTGGTCGAGCCGTTCCAGTACGGGGTGCAGGAGCCCTTCGCGTCGGCCTGCACGAACGCCATCGTGAGGTACTTGGCGCCCGACTTCTGCGCCAGATCGGCGGGGCTGTCGGAGGAGTACGCCTCGAAGTACGGCGCGAAGACGTGGGCGGGGAGCGGAGTGGCGGCGTGCGCGGCGCCGCCGGCCCCGATGACGATGCCGGCGGACGCGGCGACGGTGCTGAGCGTGGCGAGCAGGGCGCGGACGGATCTCGGACGTCTCATCGGGGCTCTCCGACGGGGGTGAGAGAAGGGTGCGGACGCCCCATGATTGGTCTGGACCAACAGTCGGTCAAGGGTCTAGGCCAATTCATTCCCCGCTGTTTGCCTCGACGCTCAACTGGTCTGCGGCGACGGCGAGTTCACGGTGCCCGGGGTGGGTCAGTTCTCGGCCAGGGCCTTCGCCAGATACGGCGCCGTGCGGCCCGAACCCGAGCCGGCGACCTCGGCCGGCGGGCCCGCGGCCACGATGCGGCCGCCCTCGTCGCCGCCGCCCGGGCCGAGGTCGAGCATCCAGTCCGCGCCCGCGACGACGCTCATGTCGTGCTCGACGACCACCACCGAATGGCCCGCGTCGACCAGGCCGTGCAACTGGCGCAGCAGGATCTCCACGTCAGCCGGGTGCAGTCCCGTCGTCGGCTCGTCGAGGACGTACAGCGTGTGCTCGCGGCGCACCCGTTGCAACTCCGAGGCCAGCTTGATGCGTTGGGCCTCGCCGCCCGACAGTTCGGTGGCGGGCTGGCCGAGCCGCAGATAGCCGAGGCCGACGTCGAGCAGCGCGTCCAGACTGCGGGTGGCCGACGGGGTGTCCGCGAAGACCTCGGCCGCCGCCTCCACGGTGAGGTCGAGGACCTCGGCGATGTTGCGCCCCCGGTGGGTGACTTCGAGGGTCTCGGGGTTGTAGCGCGCGCCGTGACAGTCCGGGCAGGGCGCGTATGTGCTCGGCAGGAAGAGCAGCTCCACCGACACGAAGCCCTCGCCCTGGCAGGTCTCGCAGCGGCCGCCCGCCACATTGAAGGAGAACCGGCCCGCCTTGTAGCCGCGCGCCTTCGCCTCGTCGGTGGCGGTGAAGAGCTTCCGTACGACGTCGAAGAGCCCGGTGTACGTCGCCAGATTGGAACGCGGGGTGCGGCCGATCGGTTTCTGATCCACCCTCACAAGCCGTCCTACGCCCGGGAGTTGCTCGCTCAGCGCATCGACCAGGGTGGACTTGCCGGAACCGGAGACGCCGGTCACCGCCGTGAACACGCCGAGCGGGAACGCCGCGTCCACGCCGCGCAGATTGTGCCGGGTCACGCCGGTCAGCTCCAGCCAGCCGCGCGGCTCGCGGACCGCGCGGCGCGGCGCGGGGGAGTGGTCGAAGAGGAACCGGCGCGTCGCCGACTCCTCGACGCGGGCGAGCTCCGCCAACGGGCCGCTGTGCAGCACCCGGCCGCCGTGCTCACCGGCCAGCGGACCCACGTCGACCAGCCAGTCCGCGTGCCGCACCACATCCAGATGGTGCTCCACGACGAACACCGAATTGCCCGCCGCCTTCAACCGGTCGAGGACCGTGAGCAGCGCCTCGGTGTCGGCCGGGTGCAGCCCCGCCGAGGGCTCGTCCAGGACGTACACGACGCCGAAGAGCCCGGAGCGCAGCTGGGTGGCGAGCCGCAGGCGCTGGAGCTCGCCCGCCGAGAGGGTGGGCGCGGTCCGGTCCAGGCTCAGATAGCCGAGGCCCAGTTCCCGCACGGGGCCGATGCGGGAGAGCAGGTCGGTGGTGAGCGCCGTTGCCGTCGGGCCGCCGTCCGCCTCGGCGAGCAACGAGGCCAGCGCCGTGAGCGGAAGGGCGACGAGCTCGGCGATCGTGCGGCCCGCGAAGGTGACGGCGAGCGCCTCGGGACGCAGTCGGCTGCCGTCGCACACCGGGCAGTCGGCCGCGGTCAGGAACCGCTCGGCCTTCGCCCGCAGGGTCTGGCTCTTGCTCTCCGCGAACGTCTTCATCACATAGCGCCGGGCGCTGAAGTACGTTCCCTGATAAGGGCGTTGGATGCGGCCCGCCTCGCGCACCGGGTGCACCGTGACCACCGGCTGCTCGTCGGTGAACAGGATCCAGTCCCGGTCCTTCTGATCGAGCTCGCGCCACGGGCGGTCCACGTCGTAGCCCAGCGTGTCGAGTACGTCGCGGAGGTTCTTGCCCTGCCAGGCACCCGGCCAGGCGGCGATCGCACCCTCGCGGACGGACAGCGAGGGGTCGGGAACGAGCAGTTCCTCGCTGGTGCGGTGGATGCGGCCGAGGCCCTGGCACTCGGGGCAGGCGCCGGCGGCCGTGTTGGGCGAGAAGGCGTCCGAGTCGAGGCGCTCGGCGCCCGCCGGATAGTCGCCGGCCCGCGAGAACAGCATCCGCAGCGAGTTGGAGAGCGTGGTCACCGTGCCGACCGACGAACGCGACGAGGGTGCCGAGCGGCGCTGCTCCAGGGAGACGGCGGGCGGAAGCCCCGAGATCTCGCCGACCTTCGGCGCACCCACCTGATGGATCAGCCGGCGCGCGTACGGCGCGACCGACTCGAAGTAGCGGCGCTGCGCCTCGGCATAGATCGTGCCGAACGCGAGCGAGGACTTCCCCGACCCGGAGACACCGGTGAACACGGCGATGCAGTCACGCGGAATGTCGACGTCCACCCCGCGCAGATTGTGCTCGCGGGCGCCGCGGACACGGACGTACGGGTCAGAGGGGGTTTGCATACCGGAATTCTACGGTTCGGGTGACGGCGTGCGATCTTCGGCCGGGAGTCCGCGGTCAGGCGTCCCGACGGGCGGCCAGGTCCGCGATCCGGGCCAGGCGCCGGTAGGAGCCGAGCAGCGCCTCGCGGTCGTACGTGCTGGTCGTGACGAGGAACTCGTCCGCGCCGCTGTGCTCGATCAGCTTCTCCAGGGCTTCGGCCACCTCCTCCTCGGTCCCGTACACCTGCCTGCGCAGCGCGTCCGCGAACAGGGTCCGCTCGCCGTCGGTCATGTCCCGCGCGAGGATGTCCTCGGCCGGGGACAGCGCCGGGAACTCGCCGCGGGTACGGGAGTACGCCGTCGACCAGGCCTCCGGGACCAGGATCCGGTGGGCGGCCTCCGTGGTGTCCGCGACGGCGACCGTGCCCGACACCACGACGTACGGACGCTCGGCGTGCGCGGAGGGACGGAAGGCTTCGCGGTAGGCGTCGATGGCCCGCAGCATCGCGTCCTCACCACGCACGTTCGCGATGACCAGCGGGAGCCCGGCCTCGGCGGCGACGAGGGCGCCCTGCCCGGTGGCAAGGACGAACGCGGGGACGGCGAGGCCCTCGGCGGGGCGGGCGTGGACCTGGGGGTGCGCGGTCTGGGTCCCGTCGAAATAGCCGAGCAGTTCGGCCAGCTGCGCGCCGAAGTCGTCGGCGTCCTTCTTGTCGCGGCCCAGCGCCCTGCGGATCCCGTCCGTGAAGCCCACCGAACGGCCGAGCCCCATGTCGATCCGCCCCGGGAAGAGCGACTCCAGAACCCCGAACTCCTCGGCCACGACCAGGGGTTGATGATTCGGCAGCATCACACCGCCGGTGCCGACCCGGATCGCGGAGGTGGCCGACGCCACGGCCGCCACCAGGACGGTGGGCGCGGAGCCCGCGACGCCGGGCACCGAATGGTGCTCGGAGACCCAGAAGCGGTGGTATCCGAGCCGCTCGGCCTCGCGGGCCAGGGCCACGGTGTCCCGCAGGGCCTGCGGTCCGTCGTGCCCCGCGCGGATGCGCGAGCGGTCGAGCACGGAGAAACGGGTCGTCGCGATCACTGAGGTCACACAGGGTTCAACGTCTGGGACGCGCCATGATTCCCCGCCCCGCCGACCGCTGTTCGGATGGCCGGTTCTAGCCTGGGGGCGTGATCGACAACACCCGGCCCCTGGCCGTCTTCGACCTGGACGGCACGCTCGCGGACAGCTCCCACCGCCAGCGCTTCCTCGACCGGAGGCCCCGCGACTGGGACGCGTTCTTCGCGGCGGCGCCCGCCGACCCCCCGCTGGCCGAGGGCGTCGCGCTGTGCCGGGAAGCCGCCGGGGAGTGCGAGGTGGTCTATCTCACCGGGCGGCCCGAACGCTGCCGCGAGGACACCCTGGCCTGGCTCGCCGAGCAGGCGCTTCCGGCCGGCGCCCTGCACATGCGGCGCAACGACGACCGGCGCCCGGCCCGCGTCACCAAGCTGCAGATCCTGCGCGGGCTCGGCCGGAGCCGCGAGATCCGCATGCTGGTCGACGACGACGAGCTGGTGTGCGACGCCGCCGAGCAGGCCGGCTTCCGCGTCGTACGGGCCCGGTGGACCGCCGCCAGCGAGGCGCTGAAGGACGCCCAGGAGCGCGAAGGGCGCACCTGAGGGACCGCTCAGACCTCCGCGTCGTCGTCCAGCCGGAAGCCGACCTTGAGGCCGACCTGGTAGTGCTCGATCACGCCGTTCTCGATCTGGCCGCGGACCTGCGTCACCTCGAACCAGTCCAGGTTGCGCAGGGTCTGCGCCGCGCGGGCGATCCCGTTGCGGATGGCCTGGTCCACGCCCTCGGGGGAGGTGCCGACGATCTCGCTGACGCGGTACGTGTGGTTGGACATGGAGGTGCTCTCCTCTCGTCGCGTTACTCCACGGTGCCCCACCCGGCCGCACTCCGCGAGACAGCGGCCCCGCGCCCCGGGACGCGCCGGTCCGGCGGTGGCCGGAAAAGTTCGGTCCCCTCCGGGGCTTGACCGCCCCATTGGTCCATACCAAACTCACGAGCCACACCCGAACAAGCCACATCGGGCTTGCCCCCACGTCGGGTCATGACTGCTTGCCCACACGCAGAAGGTGACCTTTCGTGAAGATCCGTCGTGCTCTCGCCTGCTCCGCAGCCCTTGTCTCGGTATGCGCCCTGAGCGGTTGCGCAGCGATTCCGGGGTTCGGCGACGGCACCACCGAGGTCACCGTCTGGCTGATGAAGGACAGCGCCTCCGACGACTTCGTACAGCGCTTCAAGCAGGGCTTCGAGAAGGAGCACAAGGGCGTCGAGCTCGATGTCCGGATCCAGGAGTGGACCGGAATCGGCGAGAAGATCGCGGCCGCCCTGAAGGGCGGCGACGCGCCGGACGTCATCGAGGTCGGCAACACCCAGGTGCCCCAGTACGCGGCGAGCGGCGGCCTGCTCGACATGACCCTGGAGTCGCTGCGCGACTGGGGCAGCGGCGACTGGCTACCGGGCCTCGCCCAGCCCGGCAATGTCGACGGGATGCAGTACGGCATCCCGTGGTACGCCGCCAACCGCGTCGTCATCTACAACAAGGACCTGTTCGGCGCCGCCGGAATCACCGAGCCGCCCAAGAGCCGCGCCCAGTGGCTCGCCGACACCGCGAAGCTCAACTCCGGCTCCACGCAAGGCATTTACCTCGCGGGCCAGGACTGGTACACCCTGGCCGGCTTCGTCTGGGACGAGGGCGGGGAGTTCGCGCAGGAGGACACCGGTGACTGGAAGGGCGTGCTCGACAGCCCGGCCGCGCTGCGCGGCATGGGGTTCTACAAGCAGCTCCAGGCGCTCGGCGGAGGCCCCAGGAACGCCGACGAGGCCACCCCGCCGCAGGCCGAGGTCTTCGCCAAGGGCAAGGTCGCCCAGCTGATCGCGGTGCCCGGCGCCGCCAAGGCCATCCAGAAGGCCAACCCCCGCCTCGCCGACAAGCTGGGCTACTTCCCGATCCCGGGGCCCACCGAGGCCAGGCCGGGCGCGGTCTTCACCGGCGGCTCGGACCTGATCGTTCCGCGGAAGACCAGGCACAGAGCCGAAGCGGTCCAGGTCGTCGCGGCGCTGACCGGCGAGAAGTGGCAGACGGATCTCGCCACGACGATGAACTACGTACCCAACAAGTCCACGCTCGCCCGCGCGGTCGAGGGTCAGGCGGGTACCGCCGCCATGGCCAAGGGCGCGGCGCAGGGGCGGGCCACACCCAACTCGCCCCAGTGGGCGGCCGTCGAGGCCGACAACCCCATCAAGCCGTACATGACGGCCGTCCTGAACGGAGCCGATCCGAAGAAGGCCGCGAAGGCCGCGTCCGACCGGATCACGACCCTGCTGTTCCCCTGAACCGGGCCCGGTTTCGCGTCACGGCGGAGCCGACGGGGTGAGCCGGGATTGGGTCATGGGGCTGCTGATGTCAGGATGGGGCCCATGCAGAACGTTTATTTCGACATCACCATCGGCGGCGAGAAGGCCGGCCGCATCGTTTTCCGGCTCTTCGACGACGTCGTCCCGGAGACGGCCCGCAACTTCCGCGAGCTCGCCACCGGCCAGAACGGCTACGGCTACGCCGGCTCCGCCTTCCACCGCGTCATCCCCGAGTTCATGCTCCAGGGCGGCGACTTCACGCACGGCAACGGCACCGGCGGCAAGAGCATCTTCGGCGCCACGTTCAAGGACGAGAACTTCTCGCTCAAGCACGACCGGCCGTTCCTGCTGTCGATGGCCAACCGCGGCCCCAACACCAACGGCTCCCAGTTCTTCGTGACGACCGTCGTCACGCCGTGGCTCGACGGCAAGCACGTCGTCTTCGGCGAGGTCGTCGAGGGCCAGGACCTCGTCAAGCAGATCGAGGCGCTCGGCACCCCCAGCGGCGCCCCGCGCGCCGACGTCGTCATCAGCGAGAGCGGCACCGTCGCCTGACGCCTGCCCCACCCACATGAACGGCGCCGTCCGACCGGGTCCACCCCGGGCGGGCGGCGCCGTTTCCTGTCGCCGGGTTCGTGCATTCGGTGGTGCCGCCGCGCCGCGTTGATCACTATGGGGGTGTTGGCGAACGCCGGTCAGGGGCACTCGGGCAGTGGACGGCCCAGTTCTCGTCCCCGTTCGCAGGTCCCAGGGAAAGGACGCACACCGTGGCACGACCGAGGATTCTCGTCGTAGGCGCCGGCTTCGCAGGAGTCGAATGCGTACGCCGCCTGGAACGCCGCCTCCAACCGGGAGAAGCGGAGATCTCCCTGGTCACCCCGTTCTCCTACCAGCTCTATCTGCCCCTGCTTCCGCAGGTGGCGGCCGGGGTGCTGACTCCGCAGTCGGTGGCCGTGTCGCTTCGGCGCAGCGCCAAGCACCGCACCCGGATCATCCCGGGCGGCGCCATCGGCGTGGACCCCAAGGCCAAGATCTGCGTCATCCGCAAGATCACCGGCGAGACACTCGACCAGCCGTACGACCACATCGTTCTGGCCCCCGGCAGCGTGACCCGCACCTTCGACATCCCCGGGCTGCTCGACCACGCCCGCGGCATGAAGACCCTCGCGGAGGCCGCGTACATCCGCGACCACGTCATCTCCCAGCTCGACCTGGCCGACGCGAGCGACGACGAGGACGAGCGGGCCTCCCGGCTGCGCTTCGTCGTGGTCGGCGGCGGCTACGCGGGCACCGAGACCGCCGCCTGCCTTCAGCGGATCACCCAGCACGCGGTCAGGAAGTACCCGCGCCTGGACCCGCGCCAGATCAAGTGGCACCTCATCGACATCGCGCCCAAGCTCATGCCGGAACTCGGCGACAAGCTCGGCAGGGCGGCCCTGGAGATCCTTCAGAAGCGCGGCATCGAGGTGTCGCTCGGGGTGTCCGTCGCCGAGGCCGGTGCGGACAAGGTCACCTTCACCGACGGCCGCGTCCTGCCCTGCCGCACCCTCATCTGGACGGCGGGCGTCGCCGCCAGCCCGCTGGTGGGCACGCTGGACGCGGAGACGGAACGCGGCCGGCTCCTGGTCACCCCCGAGATGACCGTGCCCGGCCTCGACGGGGTGTTCGCGCTCGGCGACGCCGCCGCCGTGCCCGACCTCGCCAAGGGCGAGGGCGCCTTCTGCCCGCCCACCGCGCAGCACGCCATGCGCCAGGGCCCCAGGCTCGCCGACAACATCATCGCCTCGCTGCGCAACCAGCCGCTGAAGCCGTACGTCCACAAGGACCTCGGCCTCGTCGTCGACCTCGGCGGCCACGACGCCGTCTCCAAGCCGCTCGGCATCGAACTGCGCGGCCTGCCCGCCCAGGCGGTGGCCCGCGGCTACCACTGGTCGGCGCTGCGCACCAATGTCGCCAAGACCAGGGTCCTGACCAACTGGCTGCTGAACGCGGTCGCGGGCGACGACTTCGTCCGCACGGGCTTCCAGGCGCAGAAGCCCGCCACGCTCAAGGACTTCGAGTACACCGACGCCTATCTGACCCCGGAGCAGGTCCGCGCGCACACGGCTTCACTGACCGTAGGAGGGTGAAGCCGACGGCTCCCCGGTCCCGGCGGTGCGGCGGCCCTCGCGTGCGAGGCGCCGGCCGCCGGCCGCGTACCACTGGAGCCCCACGACGGCCGCGAGGGCGATCTCGACGAGGTCGCCGCCGTAGTACATGAGCTCGGCGGCGGCCGAGAGGTCGCCCGGTGCGAACCCGGTGCCGGGCGGAGCGGTCGCGTACAGCGTCTTGGCGAGGACGGCGTGCGCGCCGCCCGCTCCGACCAGCGCGGCCGACCGCAGGACCATGCCATGGCGGCGCGGCAGCGGATCGAGCGAGCACACGGCGGCCGAGAACAGCAGCCCGGCCGCGAAGACATGGAGGTGGACCAGGACCGCGAGCCACGGCCGTTCGTGTGCGGCGGCGAACAGCGGGGTGCGGTAGAGGATCCACAGCCCGCCCAGGTCGAGCAGCGCGGCCACCGGCGGGTTCGCGAGGACCCCGGCCGGCCGCGAGTGCAGGACGGCGAGAAGCCGGCGCCGCCCGCCCGGCGGCAGGGAGCGCAGGGTGAGTGTGATGGGGCGGGCCAGGACGAGCAGCAGCGGCGCCGCCATCCCCGTGGCCACGTGCTGGGCCATGTGGGCCGTGAACGGGCCGCCCGGCGGCGTGACGAGGGCCGCCGCCACGAGGACCGCGGCGCCCGCGGCGAAACAGAGGTCCCGCACCGGAGGCCAGCGATCCCCGCGGCGCCGCAGTCGGGCCGCCGCGACCAGATACGCGACCCCGCCGCCCAGCGCGAACCCGGCCGCGAGCAGAGCGACCCCGCCCGGCTGCCCGCTGTCATGGTGATGCACCGTCAACTCTTGTACTCCTAACGGTGGTTGGGCCGCCAGGCCGCGCGCAGCAGCAGGACCCCGATCGCGAGGAACACCACGGCGAGGATGTTCCACGTCAGGTCGTACGGCGTGAGGTCGACGTGGTACCTGATCTGGTGCAGCCCCATCAGCTTGTGCTGGACGGTGCCGTCGTACAGCTGGAACGCGCCCGCGCCGGTCAGGATGCCCCCGGCCAGCGCGCGCCCCACCAGGCCCGCCCGGTGGCGCAGGTCGGCGACCATGAACAGTCCGATGACCACGGCGAACCAGCCGAAGGCGTGGAAGAGCCCGTCCGACACCAGGCCGACGTCCGGTGTCGAGCGGTCGTAGAAGTGGTGCCAGTGGAGCAGTTGGTGGAAGACCGTCTCATCGACGAACGCGGCGATGCCCACGCCGATGAGCACGCCGGACCAGGCCGAACGGGCAGGTAGGCGAAGTCCTTTGGGCTGCTGCGGGGTGGTCCTGGAAGCGGATGGAGTCGCCATCGGCGGCACGTCCTCGGTAGGGGTCTGCGGAAGATCGTCCGACGCGGAACAAGCACACCCGGTCCCGCTTCCCGCCCCCCGGCACGAACAAGCGTCCGGATCCAGCCTTTCCGCCCCGTACGTCCCGATCCGGCCTTCCCCCGGCCCCGCCGGTGTCGCCGCGCCGCAGGGAAGACGGGAGGGGGCATCGTTGTTGTAGACGAGTCGGCCGAAGCGGGCCGGTCCGCAGGTTCAACGACGAAGGGACCCCACCATGCCTCTCGACGGCGAGTACGAGCCGAGCACCGCCCAGTGGGTGCGCGAACAGGTCGAACTCATCGAGCGGTCCGGCGGCACCGAGGGCATGACGATGCACGGCATGTCCGTGGTGCTGCTCACGACGCGCGGCGCCAAGAGCGGCAAGCTGCGCAAGTCCCCGGTGATGAGGGTCGAGCACGAGGGCCGGTACGCGGCGGTCGCCTCGCTGGGCGGTGCTCCCAACAATCCCCTCTGGTACTACAACGTCGTCGCCGACCCCAGGGTGGAGCTCCAGGACGGCACCGTACGCAAGGACATGACGGCCCGTGAGGTGACGGGCGAGGAGAAGACCGAGTGGTGGGAGCGGGCCGTAGCGGCGTTCCCCAACTACGCGGACTACCAGAAGAAGACGGACCGTGAGATCCCCGTCTTCGTCCTGGAAGAAGCGCCGGGCGGCCACTGACCGGCCCTCGTGCGGGCCCCGTGGCATGAGCGCCACGGGGCCCGCACGGTCGCTCAGCCCGCGGTCGCCAGCGAGAGCGCGAACCGGCCGGCGGCATCCGTCCACCAGCGTGACGGCACGAACCCGGCGGACGTCAACTCGGCCCGTACGCCTGCCTCGCGGAACTTCGCGGACACCTCGGTGCGCAGCTCCTCGCCCGCCGCGAAGGGGACCACCAGATCCAGCTCGGGGATCTTCACGGTCACGTCGCGGCGGGCCCGCAGCCGCATCTCGATCCACTCCTCCTCGCGGTTCCACAGTGCGACATGGTCGAAGTCGTCGGGGTCGAAGTCCGCGCCGAGTTCACGGTCGATGACGCTGAGCACGTTCTTGTTGAAGGCCGCCGTCACCCCCGTCGGGTCGTCGTACGCGCGGACCAGGACGGACTCCTCCTTCACCAGGTCGGTCCCGATGAGGAGGGAGTCGCCCGGCTCCATCAACTTCCGTACCGAGGTGAGGAATTCGGCGCGCTCGGCGGGCAGCAGATTGCCGATCGTGCCGCCGAGGAACGCCACCAGGCGGGGGCCCGGAGCCTCGGGCAGTTCGAGGACCTGGGTGAAGTCCGCGATCAGCGCGTGGACCCGCAGGCCCGGATGGTCGGCGAGCAGCCCCTCGGCCGCCCCGGCGAGGGCGCTCTCGCTCACGTCGACCGGCAGGTACGTCAGTGGCGCGGGCAGCGCGTCCAGGAGCAACCGGGTCTTCTCGGAGGATCCCGATCCGAGTTCGACCAGGGTGTGCGCGCCGGTCGCGGCGGCTATCTCGGCGGCGCGGTCGGTGAGGATCTCGCGTTCGGCCCGCGTCGGGTAGTAGTCGGGAAGCCGGGTGATCTCCTCGAACAGCTCGCTGCCGCGCGCGTCGTAGAACCACTTGGGCGGCAGGGTTTTGGGGGTCCGGTTCAGGCCGTGCAGCACATCGGCGCGCAGTGCGGCCCCGGTGGCGTCCTCGGGCAGGGTGCGGGTCAGCTGGAACGGGCGCACTACTGGGGCTCCTTGAGGGGGGTGAGCAGGACATCGGTGCGGTTGGCGGCGAGCAGGGTGCGGTCGGGCACCTCGCGCCAGTACGGATCGTCGTCGTAGGGCTCGGAGGCGACGACGGTGGAACGGCCGGGCGCGTGCAGATACCAGAGGGTGTCGCCCCAGGCGGTCGCGGTGATCGTCTCGCCGTCGGTGAGCAGCAGGTTCAGGCGCGAGCCGGGAGCCGCGGCGGCCAGTTCGGTGACCGTGTCGGCCATCGCCTGCCCCGCCTCGTCGCCGCTGTTCAGCCGGTTGAGCACCAGCGCCCAGACGAACGCCGCGTCGCAGCGGGCCTCCAGGCCGAGCAGGGCCTGGGTGGGCAGCGTGGCGGCGAGCGGTGCCGCACTGCGCGGCCAGTCCCGCACGGCGCCGTTGTGGCTGAACAGCCGGCGTCCTGAGGCGAACGGCGCGGCCGCCGCCTCACCGTCCGCGCCCGCCTCGGTGGCGTCCCTGACCGCCGCGAGCATCGCTCCGCTCCGCACCACCCGGGCCAGGTCCGCGAAGTTCTGGTCGGCCCAGATGGGCCCGGTCCGGCGGTAGCGGGCGGGCACCGGATCGCCGTCCGCGTACCAGCCGACTCCGAAGCCGTCGGCGTTGACCGTGCCGTGGCGCTGGCGGCGCGGCGCCCACGACTGCCGGTAGAGGCCGTGCGGCGGCTCCACGAGAAGCTCTCCCAGGCCCAACAGTGGACCTGTATAAGCAATATGACGGCACATCAGGTGGCGTCCCGCGCGGTGCGGAAGCCCGCGAAGATCTGGCGCCGCACCGGCAGGTCCCAGTTGCGGAAGGTGCCCCGGCAGGCCACCTCGTCCACGGAGAACGCCCCGCCGCGCAGCACCTTGTGCCCCGGCCCGAAGAAGACCTCCGAGTACTCGCGGTAGGGGAACGCCACGAAGCCCGGGTAGGGCAGGAAGTCGCTCGACGTCCACTCCCACACATCGCCGATCAACTGGCGTATGCGCAGCGGTGATTGGCCTTCCGGATACGCCCCGGCGGGCGCGGGGCGAAGATGCCGCTGGCCGAGGTTGGCGTGCGCCGGGGTGGGGTCGGCGTCCCCCCAGGGGTAGCGGCGCGAGCGGCCCGAGACCGGGTCGTGGCGGGCGGCCTTCTCCCACTCCGCCTCGGTCGGAAGCCGTCGCCCGGCCCAGCGGGCATAGGCGTCGGCCTCGTACCAACTGACGTGCAGAACAGGCTCGTTGACCGGTACCGGCTCGGTCACCCCGAACCGCCTGCGCAGCCACTCGCCGCCCTCGCGGCGCCAGAACAGCGGCGCGCCCAGCTCGTGCTCGCGGACCATCGCCCAGCCCGCCGGCTCCCACCAGCGCTCGTCGCGGTAGCCGCCGTCCTCGATGAAGCGGAGGTAGGCCCCGCACGTCACCGGGGTCGTATCCAGGTGGAAGCCGGGCACGATGCGGTGGTGCGCGGGGCGCTCGTTGTCCAGCGCCCATGGCTCGGTGGAGGTGCCCATGGTGAACGGGCCGCCGGGGACGAGGACTTCGGCGGGCAGACCCTCGATGCCGGGCGGCGGCTCGGGCGCGGTGAGCGCGGCCGGCCCCTTGCGCAGCTGATGGGTGATCAGCATGGTCTCGTCGTGCTGCTGTTCATGCTGGGCGATCATCCCGAAGGCGAACGCGGCATCGGTGAGCGGTCCGCCGCGCAGCGGGGTGCGCTCCAGGACGTCGAGCGCCCGGCCCCGCACATCGGCGGCGTACCGGCGCGCCTCGGCGGGGGCAAGCAGCGGAAGGGAAGGGCGCGCGGCACGCGGGTGCTCGAAGGCGTCGTACAGCGAGTCGATCTCGGGCCGGATCGCGTCCTGCCCGCCGACGGCACGCAGCAGCCACTGCTCCTCCTGGTTGCCGATGTGCGCCAGGTCCCAGACGAGCGGAGACATCAACGGCGAGTGCTGCGCGGTCAGTTCGCGGTCGTCGACGCTGGAGGTGAGCACGCCGGTGCGGGCGCGCGCAGCGGTGAGTGCTGCCAGGGCGCGATCCCTGAGCAGCTCCGGGTCGGTCATATGCGGATGTCCTTCGGTGGGACGGGCGAGGGGATGTCGTCGGCCGGACATCGGCCCCGTACGACATAGCGGTCGGTGAAGGCGGCGACCCGGTCCTGGAGTTCCGGGGAGGCGCCGAGGCGGGGGAGGGCGTCGAGCGCCGCAGCGAAGCAGGCGGTGGCGGCCTCGCGCAGCTCGGGGTCGGCGAGCCCGTCGTGGGCGGCCGCCCGCCAGAGCGGATTGCGAGGTGCCGGCAGTGAACCGGCGCGCTCGGCAAGGGGTTTGACGGTCCGGTAGGCGATCTCGGCCGCCTCCGGGTCGTCGAACAGCGCGCTGGTCACGGCGAGCGGCACGGTCCACCCGTCGTCGCCGGGCTGCGCGTCGATCATGCGCAGTTCCAGATGGCCGCGCGGCCGCACCGGCGGGAACAGGGTGGTCAGGTGGTAGTCGAGATCGGTACGGGTGGGCGGCCGCGGCAGGCCGGTGCGCAGCCACTGCCGGAAGGTGAGTCCCGGCGGCGCCGACCACGGGCCCTCTTCGGACCGTACGCACATGACCGGGGCGTCCAGGACGTGCGTGGCCCAGGCGTCACGCGGCGGGATGTCGAGGGGCGGGGCGAGCGCACACACCGGGTCGATGTCGCTCCAGTTGGCCTGCCGGGTGGAGCGCCACCCGGTCAACTCTGCGTTTTTTAAAGGGGAGTTGGCGAACGCGGCGACCAGGACCGCGCCCAGCAGATGGGCCATCAGCCAGCGCCGCCCGAAGCCGAGCGGACCGGGCTCCTCGTACCCGGCGTCGACGCAGACCTGGACGGAGGCCGAGGAGCACATCATGGTCCGGCCGGCCGGACCCGTACGGTCGAGATGGGCTTCCATGGCGTCGTACCGCGCCTGGCGCAGCATGCGGCGCGGCGGATGCCAGGGGTCCTGACCGAGGCCGACGAGCGCGAGACCGCGCTCCGCGAGGGCAGCGCGAACCGCTGTCAGATCGGCGGAGACGGTGGAGATGCACTCCATGAGGGATGCGGCGGGCAGCGAGCTGAGCTCAAGCTGGCCGCCGGGTTCGACGGTGAGCGGCGACCGCAGCGGCAGAGTGCGTAAGGCGGCGTATGCGGCTTCCAGACGCTCGTGCCGGACGGGAAGCCGGGGGTGGTGCAGATCGTGGACGAGCCATTCCAGCTCCACGCCGACCGTGCGTGGCGGACCCGTCTTGAAACAGATACATCGCAGCAGGTCGTCGGCCTCTGTCTCGGTCAACTCATGGATGTTCATGGACGCTTGCCCCCCTTCCGGGGCTCGAATACACATGCCGTCCTACCTAAGTCTTCGCCGCCGCATCGCACAAGAGCGCCTGCTCGGGCAGATATTCGATTGCGACAATCTTCCGCGGACGTTCACGATGCCCCTCATGAGTGCACGACTGCGCGGGATCGCGCGCCACACGGTGGAGATCACCGACACCGGCCGGTACCAGAGCGAGAACGGCCGTACCGTGTCGATCGCCCAGCCGCTGGCCGCCGCCCTCGCGGGCACGACCCTGCACGGCCCGGAACCGCTGGCCGTCACCCCGGACCGTGACCGCGTGACGCGCATCGAGGTGACGGGGGAGAGCAGCCTGGACGCCGCGCGGCGGATGGTGAGCGAGGGGGAGGCCGGGGCGGTCGCCGTCCTGACCTTCGCCTCCGCTCGCAACCCCGGCGGCGGCTTCCTCAATGGCGCCCAGGCCCAGGAGGAAGCACTCTGCCGTTCGTCCGCGCTGTACGCGACCCTGCTGCGCGCCCCGGACTTCTACGCCCAGCACCGCGGCGACCGCGACGTCTTCTACACCGACCGGGTCATCCACTCACCCGGCGTCCCGGTGTTCCGCGACGACCGGGGCCGCCTCCTCGACGCTCCCTACCTCGCCGGGTTCCTGACCTCGCCCGCCCCGAACGCCGGGGTGATCAGGGCCCGTACGCCCGACGCCGAGCACCGCATCGGGCCCGTGCTCGACGCGCGTGCCGGACGCGTACTGGAGACGGCGGTCCTGCACGGCTACCGGCGGCTGGTGCTCGGGGCCTGGGGCTGCGGCGTGTTCCGCAACGCCCCGGGGCGGGTGGCCGCGGCCTTCCGCGACCACCTCACCGGGGACGGCCGGTTCGCGGGCCACTTCGACGAGGTCGTCTTCGCGGTCCTGGACCGGACGAAGGGTCAGAGCACCCTGAGCGCCTTCGAGGAGGCGTTCAGCCGTAGCGCGGCGCCGAGCTGCCGGCGCGCGTGACGGCAGGCTCTCAGCGCCAGCCGTACCGCTCGCGCAGCCGGTCCGCGACCAGGGTGAAGCGGGGCAGGTCCAGGGCGCAGGCCTCGCGCCGCATGCCCCGGTCGTGCAGCCGCAGCACCCGGTCGAGGTCCACCCAGGACTCGCGGCCCTCCCGGTCCCAGGGCCCGACGCCGATCGGCACCCATTCGCGGTCGTGGTCGTGCCGCTTGCTGGACAGCTGCACCGCGAGCAGCGTGCCGGCCGCCTCGCGGGCCACCACAAGCACCGGACGGTCCTTGCCGCGCCCGTCGCGCTCTTCGAAAGGCACCCACGTCCAGACGATCTCGCCGGGATCGGGGTCGCCGTCGCGGTCCGGGGCGTAGCCCATGCGCACCGCCCCCACGTCGTGGGGATCGGCCTCGGTGGTGGCGGTCGGACCGCTCTGGCCCGGGAGCGGGGGACGTTCGGTGTGGTCGTCGAGATACGCAGTCATCCGGACACCGTAGGGCCTGTACGGCCCAACCCGCGGGGCGGGTACGCCGAGCGGGCCGCAGGCTCGGGCACATGACTCTTCGCTCCGGCGCACGTCTGCGCCTCGCCGTCCTGTGCGCGGCTGCCACGCTGCTCACCACCCTCGTCCAGCCCCCGGCATCCGCCGACGAGCCGCTCCCGCGCACCGTCTCCGGCTGGCTCCCGTACTGGGACCAGGAAGGCGCGTACGCGGACGCGCTGCGGCACGCCGCCCAACTGCACACCGTCAGCCCGTTCTGGTACCAGGCGAAGGCGGCGGACAAGATCGACGGCCACCCGGGCGCGGGCCAGACCCGCATCATCGACGGGCTGCACCAGGCCGGCATCAAGGTCGTGCCGACGGTCATGGAGACGATGACGTCCGGCGGGCTCGCGGCGATCCTCACGGACCCTCAGCTTCGCGCCACTCACGTCGAGACGCTGCTTGCCCTTGTCCGCAGCCGGTCGTACGACGGCATCGACATCGACTACGAGTCAATCGCCCCGACGGGTGATGCGGACTACCCGACGGTGCGCGCCGCCTACGCGGCCTTCGCCGGGGAACTGTGCGGACGCCTCCACGCGTTGGGCAAGCAGTGCGTGCTCACGGTGTCCCCGCAGACCGCGAACACCGGCCGGATCTGGGACTACCAGGCGCTCGGCAAGGCCGCCGACAAGATCCGCATCATGGGATACGACCTGCACTGGCAGGGCGGCGACGCGGGCCCGCTGGCCAGCCCGCAGTGGTACGACGACATCCTGCGCCGGGCCACCGCGCTGATCCCCGCCGCCAAGCTGGAGATGGGCCTGCCCGCCTACGGCTGGGACTGGGTACCCGGCGGCAAGACCCGCCACGTCACCTGGCGGGAGGCCGAGGCGCTGCGCGTCGAGAAGGGCGTCCCCTACCGCCTCGACCCGGACTCCCAGACCCCGCACTTCACGTACGAGGAGGACGAGAACGTCCGCGAGGTCTGGTACCAGGACGCCGCGGGCATCACCGCGGACCTGCCGGTGCTGCGCCGCTACGGCATCCGCAATACGACGGTCTGGGCCCTGAACTTCGAGGATCCGGGGGTCTGGCCGGTCCTGGGGAAGGCCTGAAGATGGCTGGAATATGACGTGAGCCCGGCTGAGAGCGTGTGTCTCGACCCCGCCCGCGTCCGCGGCACAGGCTCCGAGCCTGCCGACTGCCCCTTCGGCCAGTCGCGTACTGCCCTCTGGTACCTGGCCGACGGATCAAGCCGGGCGTATCCAGGGTGAGTTGGAGTTGGATTCCTGCGCGGGAAGAGGCCCCCCTTGCACGACCGAGACAACGCCAAAGAGAACGCCGCGGAGAAGAACGGGCGCACGCCGACCCAAAAGCCCGAAGCTGAGAGTGGGCCGCACCTCGCTCTGCAGGGCACGGCAGGGAACGCGGCCGTGGTTCAGATGCTCCGTCAGTCCGGACACCCCTGGGCGCAGGAGCGGCATCAGCACGGTGCCGGGTGCGGCCATCAGCAGGCCGAGGAGCCCCAGGTGCAGCGGTCAGCGGTCCATGACGTGCTCCGCTCGGGCGGCAAGCCGCTCGACGACGCGACCCGGGGTGACATGGAGTCCCGCCTTGGCGCGGACTTCTCGGACGTACGCATCCACGACGACAGCGCCGCGAAGGCCTCGGCGGCGGAGGTGGGAGCGCGTGCGTACACGTCGGGCAGTCATGTCGTCATCGGCGAGGGCGGGGCCGACAAGCACACCCTGGCCCATGAGTTGACTCATGTCATCCAGCAGCGCCAGGGCCCGGTGGCCGGTACGGACAACGGCTCGGGACTCAAGGTCTCCGACCCGTCCGACCGCTTCGAGCATGAGGCGGAGGCCAACGCGAGGCGGGCGATGTCCGGCGCGCCTGTGCAGCGGGCCGATGTGGGCCGCACGGAGGAAGCGGCCGGGGACGTCGCGATACAGCGCGCCGAAGGTGACACCGCCGTGTCGATCGCCGAGGGAGAGGTCGACGAAGTCGGCCCGGGCGGCACGATCACGTACCCGAGCGTCACCAGCTGCCTGGTCATCACCGCGTACCTGCGCGACGGCGGCAAGGTGGGCGGCCACGCCAGCCTGTTCCGGATGGACGGGAAGCTGTACTCGGACCAGATCCTGCCCGTGATCAAGGCTCGCATCGGCAAGCGCCGGGTGGAGTCCGTCGAGGTCAGCGGAGCCGTCTCGGCATGGAACCCGGAGTACCTGACGAAGGCCATCGAGCGTTCCGAATCGCCTGCCCCGCAGTTGTACGACCCGGTCGGCGTCGGCGACGTCGTGGCCGCCGCGCTGAACAGGCAACGCAACAAGGTCACCGTCCGCGAGGTCCCGGACGGCACGCTGACGAGGTGACCCACTGGCCGGGTGGCCGCCCGTCACAGGCCTTCCCGGCCGGCCGGTCGTTCCGCGAGGCGGCCGGTCACCACCAGGTCGCCGTCCGGGGTGCGCCGCACGACGTCGCCGGTCCGGAAGTAGCCGTCGGCGGTGAAGGCCCGCGCGTTGTGGTCGGGAGCCCGGTAGTAGCCCCGCACGGTGTACGGACCCCGGGCGAGGAGTTCACCGGGCTCCCCGGCGGGCACGTCCTCGCCGTCGCCGTCGACGATGCGGATCTCGTCGTCGGGGGAGAGCGGGCGGCCCCGCGTGGTGAGCACGCTCTCGTCCGGACCGTCGGGCCGGGTGAGGATGAGCAGCCCCTCGGCCATGCCGTGGACCCGCTGGAGCCGGCCAGCCCAGTTCGGAGCCGATCCGTTCGGCGCTCGCCCGGGCCAAGGGCGTCGCGCCGCCGACCTGCACAAGGCGCAGACTGCTCAAGTCGGCCTGGAACGCGGGTAGTTGATCGATCCAGAGGTCGGCGGTGGCGGGTTCGAGCGATGTGATGGTGACCCGCTCCCGCTCGATGAGCGACAGGCATTCGGCGGGTTCCGGGGAGTCGGCCAGGACCACGGTGCCGCCGACGGAGAGGGTACCGAGGATGCCGGGGCAGCCGAAGGTGAAGTCGGCCTCGGCGGGCAGCGCGGCGAGATACACGTCGCTCTCGGTGAGCGACACCAGCTCGGCGGCGGCCCGCGCCTGGTAGGCGTAGTCGTTGTGAGTGCGCGGAACGATCTTGAGCGTCTCGGCGGTGGTGCCGCGGAGCAGGAAGAGCGCCACCTCGCCGGCGCTCTGCGCGGGCGCCGGGCCGGGCGGTGAGTCGACGGAGGCCAGCGGGAAGTAGTGGCAGCTCGACACATCGGTCGAAAACCCGCCGTACGGGGACGCGGTGCCGGGCGGCTCATAGGTGAACACCCGCCGCAGGAAGGGCCCTTGAGCCGCGATGTCCGCAGCCATCGCCGTATGGTCGAAGCCCTCGTACGTCGAGGGGGCGACATAGCCGACGGCCTCGGTGAGCCGCACGAGGTGCGACACCTCGGGTGCGCGGTACGAGAGCGGGCAGAACACGGGGACCGCGCCGACGCGCATCAGCGCGAAGACGGTGCTGACGAACTCGGGAACGTTCGGCAGTTGCACGACGACCCGCTGCCCGGGCCGCATGCCGCGCAGCCGGAACCCGGCGGCCATGCGGTCCACGCGCCGGTTCAGCTGCGCGTACGTGACGCGGGTGTCGCCGTGCACGAGTGCGGTCCGGGGCCCGTACCGCAGGGCCCGGTCACGCAGCAGGCTGTCGAGCGTGTAGCCGCGCCAGTGCCCGGCCATCCAGTAGCGGTCGACGAACTCCTCGGGCCAGGGCGTGCAACCGCTGAGCATGGATGTCACTCGCTTCCTTCTGTACGGCCCGGTGGGCGGGTGCCGGGCCACTCGACGCAGGGGAGCGGCCCGGCCGCCTCGACCTCGGCAATCCAACCTTCGGACGCCCCTGCACTCAATGCGCTTTCCCGACCAGGGACGCCGGATTCGCTCAGCAGAAGATCCAACGGGCGCCGCTGACCAGCGGGAACTTCATGAACTCTGCCCCGTCGGGGATGGCTGGCTAGGCCGGATCGTGGGTGATCAGGTCTCCCGGCTGGCACTGAAGGACCTCGCAGATCCTCGACAGGGTCGAGAAGCGGATGGCCTTGGCTCGCCCGTTCTTGAGCACGGACAGGTTGACGACGGTGATGCCGACCTGCGCGGACAGCTCGGTGAGTGTCATACCGCGCTCGGAGAGGAGGCGGTCGAGGTGGATCCGGATCGCGTGCGGTTCCTCTTCGGGCATCAGATGGTCCCTTCGAGGTCCTCTCGCATGTGCACGCCCTCACGCATGATCTTCCCCATGATCACCGCGGCGAGGCCGGCGAGGACGAGCGCCTGCGGCCCGGAGACCGTCGGCCCGGAACCCACGATGGGCGCCATGCTCCCGACGAGCCACGACTGCGACCAGCCGACGGCGAGGCCGGCCAGCGGCGTACCCACGGTGACGAACCAGCCGAGAACGGAGAGCCGTCGCGACACCGCGTCGGTGAACGGCCCTTCCCGCACCACGGACTTGAGCATCCGGGAGAAGAGCAGCAGCGCGAGGGAGGCGAACAGCAGCCAGGGCAGCTCACCCCCGAGGTCGGCGGCGCGCTGTCCCGTGGAGGGATTGTCCTGGCAGAGGCGCGCGGCACTGCTGGACGCCTTCACGCCCGTGCCCACCGGCAGAGGGTCCGCCAGTGAGGCATTGCGCCAGAACTCCGTCTGCACGCAGACCGCCCCGTCGTCCAGCATGTGCGTGACCCCAGTGCCGACGAAGGCGAGCCCGCAGAGCACCGCCAGCGCAAAGGTCACCGAGGCCAGGGTCCTCGTGAGCCGTGTGTTCACCGTGCATCTCCCTATCGTTTTTCGATATGCCCAAGCTAGCGGAGCATATCGATATTCGACAAGTCCGCGGCCGTCGACGAGGTCGGGTAGGGGTGAAGGCGTCGGCGGGGGTGGGCGCGGGGCCAGGGGTTGGGGCTGAGTAGGGTCAGCGCCATGACTTCGCTTCCGTACCTCCAGCTGCTGCGCCAGGAGTCCGCTGCGTTCAGCGCCTGCCTCGCGCAGGACCTGAGTCTGCCGGTACCCCACTGTGGAGACTGGTCGCTGCGCGATCTCGCCGAGCACATGGGCCACGGCAACCGCTGGGCCGCCGCTGCGGTCACTGAAAAGCGAGGCGACTACGAGGCGCCGCCCGCGCCGCGAGTGGACGCCGAAGTGAGGGGCTGGTTCGACGCTTCGGCAGACGAGTTGCTGACCGTGCTGAACACTGATCCGGCCATCGAGGCATGGACCTTCTACCCGCCACACACCGTGGGCTTCTGGCAGCGGCGACGCGCTCAGGAGATGCTGATCCACCGTTGGGACGCACAGAACGCCCTCGGAGATGCTGCCCCTTTCAACCCGGAGTTCGCGGCAGACGGCGTGGCGGAGGTCTTCGACACCATGGCGCCGCGTCAGGTCAAGCTCGGACGAGCCGAACCGCTGTGCAGTGCACTCCGGCTGAGGGCCACGGACACCGGCCAGTCCTGGACTTACGGTCCAGGCGAGCCGGTGGCTGAGATCTCCGGGACGGCGGAGCGGCTCCTGCTCATGCTCTGGGGCCGACTGTCCCCTGACGATGCGTCAATCTCGTGGTCCGGAGACCGCGGGGCGGGAGCAGCGGCTCTTGCGGGCCCGCTGACGCCTTGACCGTCCACTCGGCCCGCTGGGCGCACGGAGCCGAACTGACGGGCCGCCGCATCGCTGTTGTCGGCAACACGGCTTCCACCGTGCGGTTCCTCCCCGAACTCCAGCGCCGCGGCGCACACATCAGGTCACGGACGTGAGGCCACCAGCAGATCAACCACGTAGGCCTCTTCCACCTCCTCGTTGGGGAACATCTCGCGCAGGCGCCCGCGCTCTTCGCGGAGAAAGGCACGCTTGTCCTCCTCGGCGAGGACAAGGAACGCGGACCGGCTGCCGATGTTGGCGAGGTGCATGTCGAGGGAGACCGTACGACTCCACCGCACTTGGCGGCGGGCGACCCGGAGCCCAGAGAGGCCCGCGAGCCGGATGGCGTCGCTGTCGTCGGGACGTTCCCGAGACGTCGGCTTCACTCCGCAGTGACACGCGATCCGCTGGTGCTGCTCTCGGATCCAGGGCACGTCGAAGGCGGTGGTGTTCCACCAGATCGCGAGCGAACCGCCCGGCCGCAGGACCCGCAGCGCTTCCGGGACCGAGCGGGCGGTGTCGGTCCACTGCCAGGACTGCGCGTAGGTGATGAGATCGAGGGAGGCGTCCGCAAGGGGGAGGGCGTTGCCGTCGCCCCTCACGATCGGCACATCCGGGAGCGCGGTGTGGAACTGGGCGGCCATGGCGTCGCCCGGCTCGACGCCGATCACGTCAGCGCCGTGCGCACGCAGCAGAGCGGTGGCGATTCCGGTGCCCGCCCCGACATCGGCGACGCGGGATCCCGCCAGGGAACGGCTCGTGAACTGTTCGACGGAAGTGAAGAGCGCGGGCGGGTACGAAGGCCGGCTGGCCGCGTACTGGTCAGCGGCCGCGTTGAACGAATGGGCGCGTGAGCTGGCAGTCATCCCCACATCATCGCCCCGTGCCCCGCTTACCGCCCACCCCGGTGATCGATTCCGGATGACGTATCGCCCTCGGCGGCGTCGAAGGGGGTGCGGTAGGAGGGGGCGCGGGTGCGGAGTAGCAGTTCCAGGGTCAGCCGGATTCTGGTGGAGGGCGGCAGTGCGACGCTGATCCAGGTGCCGTCGACGGCCACCGTCGTCTCGGTTACGGTCGGTTCGCGGTGGCCGTAGTCGTACAGGCCGCCGATCCAGGAGGGGTCCTGGCATGCGGTGTGCCGCACGGCCCGGATGGTGTGTTCGGCGCAGGCACCGGCCTGCACGACGACGGTGCGCGTGCTCTCGGGGTCGAGGTTGACCAGTTCGACGGTGGTCGCGGCGGGATCGATGGCGGTGACCAGTGCGGCCACCGAGGGCGGGAGGCCGGGGCGGCGGGTGTGGGCGTCGTAGTGGCGGACGCGGGCCTGCTGGAGGCCGCCGTTGTAGACGACCTGCGGTCCGCCCCAAGTGAGCTGTACCAGGGCCTCGGTGACGACCGGGTTGGACTGCTGCCACAGGTGGATGTCCTCCTCGGGGACGTCCAGGTCGCGGTAGCGATCCATGCGCGCAAGGCGGTGGCGCACCTGGGCCTGGGCGACGGCCAGGATCCGTTCCGGGTAGCCGGGGTTGTCGCCGGACAGGAAGGCGAACCAGGGCTCCTCGTGCCCCGCCTCCTCCTTCGTACGGAACGGGCGCACCGTGCGCCAGTCGACGCCGCCGGCCTCCCGCAGCCGTTCCAGGCGCCGCTGGTCGGAGGCGGCCGCGCTGTGGTGCCACAGGGCCGTTGGGACGGCGCTCAGCAGCGGGTTGAAGTCGAACCAGCCGCGGTCGCTGTGCCGGAACGGCACGTGCAGGGTGGGGGTGTCCACGTCGTCGGCGAGCTGGGCGGTCCATCGTGAGCGCAGGCTGGAGTCGGATTCGTTGAACGTCATGGTCCTGCCCTGGGCGATGACAGTGTCCAGGGCCGGGCGGACCAGGTCGAGGAAGCCGTCGTCGCCGGTCGCCGCGGCGGCTGCCAGGGCCGCCACCAGGGCGGCTTGGCCAACGCTGTACCAGCCGTGGGGCCAGGTCCAGCCGTAGTGGCCGCCGTACCAGCGGCCGTCCAACTGGCTGCCGACTTCGCCGTCGGTGCCGACGTTGTCCGGAACGATCCCGTCGTTGGCCGCCGCACGCTCCCGCCACGCGCCGACGTAGTCGCTGATCCAGGTGCGGTAGCGCTCCTCGCCGGACAGGATCCAGGCGTTGAGGACGAGCCCGGCGGCGGCGAGGTTGACCGCGGTGTCGCCGCTGCCGATCCTGCGGCGCATCTCCTCGCCGAGGCGCGGGTCCTGGGACAGTTCGGGTTCGGGCGCGCCGTCCGGGAGCATCCAGTCGAGCGGAAAGCCGTACATCCGGGCTTCCTCGGGCAGCCACGGATAGGCGCCGCCCTCGGAAAGTCCCTCCCGCCGGGGGTCGCTTCCGTTGTGGGGGCGGCGGATGATGCGGTGCTCGGGGTCGTAGTTGCCGTTGGCCGGATCGACGTAGAGGTCGGCGAACCGCAGGGCGCGCTCCGACCAGCGCTCGGGGGCGGCCATCGACAGGAAGTAGAGAAGCAGCAGGCTCTCGCTCTGGTGGAACCAGTCGTAACCCCGTTCGTACTCGTCGTGGAGCATGCCCAGTTCGGTCAACTGCCGGGTGACGCCTTCCCAGTGGAGTTCGGCGGCCGCCAGCAGATCGTCCGCGCCGCCGAGCAGGTAGAGCTGCGGCCAGTTGAAGAAGACCTCGTAGAAGTCGTCGACGCCGTCACGCGAGGACAGCGCACCGGTGTAGTTCAGTCGGCCGTCCTCGCCGGTGAAGTCCTTCGCGAACCGCCGCCAAGCGTGGTCGAGGAGGCTGAAGAGGTCTCGCTGCGCGATGGCCCAGCCCGGTGGCTCAAGCAGCGGAACCGAGGCCGTGACGCCGGGTATCGACGGTGACGGCCCGGTTCCGGCAGAGGTGATGGACATACGGGGTCTCCTTCGTGGGCACTGCGACAGGGAAGAACGGCCGGCGGCGGGGCGGGTACGAGACCGTGGCGGACCAGGACTTGGTGGTCCAAGACGCCACAGCAGGCCACGACTTGGCGGATCAGGACTTCGTGGATCCGGCGAGCATTCCGGCGATCAGGAAGCGCTGGGAGAAGAGGAACACCACCAGGACCGGGATGATCGCCACCAGTGTGGCCAGGGCCAGTTGTGGACGCTCGACCGCGAGCGCGCCGACGGTCGGGTTGAAGGAGGGCACGCTGTCGAGGAGGGTGCCGAGACCGACCTGCACGGGCATCTGGCCGCTCTCGGGGAGCATCACGTACGGCAGGAAGTAGTCGGTCCAGTTGGCGACGAAGCTGAAGAAGCCGACCAGCGCCACGACCGGGGTGGCGAGCGGCAGGGCGATGTGCCGGAAGACCCCGAATTCCGAGCACCCGTCGATGCGCGCCGCGTCCAGCAGGTCCCTGGGCACGGCGGTGCTGAAATAGATGTAGGTCAGATAGACGCCGAACGGGTAGAAGGAGTACGGCAGGACGACCGACCACATGGACCCGATCAGGTGGACCGCGTTGACTTCGAGGAAGAGCGGCACGACCAGGGTGGCGTTGGGCATCAGCATCACGATGAGCGTGGCGATCAGCAGCGTGCGCCGGCCCCGGAACTCGGTCATCGCCAGGGCGTAACCGGCGGGCACGGCGACGCACAGGGTGATGACCAGGGCGAGGCCGGAGTAGAGCGCGGAGTTGCGCAGCCACAGCAGGAGCGCGTTGTCCTGGAAGCCGGTCAGTGCCTCCCAGTTGGTGCGCAGCGCGTGCCAGGAGCCGAAGGACAGCGGACTGCCGTGGACCAGCTGCTCGTCCGTCTTGGTGGCGGCCAGCACCAGCCACAGCAACGGCAGAACGAAGAACAGCAGGAACAGCCCGAGCACCACAGCGGTGAGCAGCCGGGGTACCGTCGGTCCCCGGACCGGGCGTGGACGACGGCGGGTCCGCGGAGCCGCCGCGTCAGGTGCCGGTGGCGGGGCGGCGGAGGGCCGGGCGGTGGCGTACGGCCTGATGTCATTCGGCATCGAAGAACCCCGACCGTGCGACGAAGGCCGTGGCGACTACGAGCCCGACGACCAGGAGCTCGACGGAGATGGCGGCGGCGCCGTTGATGTTGTCCATCTGGAAGGCGAAGTCGTACGAGAGCTGGTTGGGCGAGTAGTCCCGCCCTGCCACGCCCACGCTGGCCTGGGACAGCAGTTGTGGCTCGACGAACAACTGGGTGCCGCCCGCGAAGCACAGGATCACCATGTAGACGATCCACTTGCGCAGCATGGGCACTTGGATGTGCCAGGCGGTGTGCCACGCGCCGGCGCCGTCGATCCGGGCGGCCTCCAGTACCTCGGTGGGAATGTTGTTCAGTGCCCCGTACATGACCACGATCCAGCCGCCCGCTCCCGTCCAGAACGCGATGAGGGCGAAGAGCAGGGGAAGATGGCCCGGTGCGATGACTTCGCCGAAGGTGGCGTAGCCGAGGCGGCTCAGCAGGAAGCTGACCGGGCTCACGGTGGGGTCGAGCATGAACAGCCAGATCATCACGCTCGCCGCGCCCGCCAGGGCGCCGGGAATGTAGAAGAGGAACCGCAGCGCCCTGCTGGCGCCGTGTGAGGCCAGCCGGTGCAGCAGCAGTGCCAGGGCGACGACCAGGATCACGAGCAGGGCGAGCCAGAACACCAGGTAGAGGGCGATGTGTCCGACAGCCGGCAGGAAGCGGAAGTCCCGCGCGGAGGCGGCGAAGTTGTCGAATCCGGTGAAGGCGCCGTCGCTGGTGGTGAAGGCGAAGTAGATGGCATAACCGGTGGGCACGATCCCGAAGGCGGCCAGCAGGATGACGTATCCCGCGACGAAGAGGTAAGTGGTCCGGCTTCGTCGGGGAGCGCGGCCCGCACGGGCCCCGGCAAAGCCGATCACGCGGGCGGGCGCTGTCACTTGGAGACCTGGTATCCGTCGGACCGGGCGTATTTCTCGATCGCGTCCTGCCAGGCCGGGAGCAGAGAGACGATCGACTTTCCGGCGGTCAGGCCGGGCTTGACGGTGGCCGCCCAGATGGCTTCCTGACTGAACTGGCCGGAGCCCCAGCCGGACCAGACCTGTGTGGCGGCGTCCTGGAGGGGCTTGGTGATGTCGTCGGCGTAGTAGCCGCCGGACTTCTGCGCGGCCAGCCAGGTGGCGGCGGCCGGGGCGTAGGCGGGATAGCCGGGGGCGACCTTGCCCTGGTAGTCGTCGGAGGTGGTGACCCAGGTCAGGAAGTCGGTGGCGGCCTTGATGTGCGCCGAGTGCGCGGACAGCAGCCAGGTACCGCCGCCCACGTTGCCGGTGGCCGGACTTGAGTCGCCCTTCCACTGTGGCGGCGGGGCCGCGGCGATCCGGCCGGCGGGAGTCTTGAAGGTGCCTTTGAACAGGGCGCCGCCGAACCAGGCCGGGCCGGGCATCAGCAGTACCTTGTCCGCCTTGTTCTTGCCGAAGTCGGTACTGAAGACGCCGCTGGTCGATATCGACTTGTCCGCGATCAGGCCGTCCATGAGCTCGGCCATCCTGGTGCATTCGGTGCCGGCGGTGTTCACCGAGACGGCCTTCGGGCCGGTGATCCGGTTGGCACCGCATTTGCTCGCCCACAGGTAGATCTCCGGGGCGAAGGCGTCGCCCGCGTCGCCCACCAGATAGCCGGGGTGTTCGGACGCGACCTTCTTGCCCAGGTCGGCGTACTGTTCCCAGGTGGTCGGCACGTGGTAGCCGAACGTGTCGAGCAGCTTCTTGTTGTACCAGAGGACGCCTTGCGAGAGATCGTTGCGCAGGCAGTAGAGCGTGCCGCCCACGGTGCACACGTCGTTGGAGCCGGCGGCGAACTTGTCCAGCGTCGAGGCGGGGATGAGGCCCTTGTCGAGCGGGGCCGTGAAGCCGGCCTGGACGGCCCAGGTGACTTCGTTGTTCTGCGAGCTGAAGACCACATCGGGCCAGCCCTTGCCGGTGCGGTTGAACAACTGGACCTTGGTCTGCAGATAGTTGGACCCGTTGGCGTCACCGTCGAAGGTGACGATGTCCATCTTCACCCCGGGGTTCTGCTTCTGGTACAGCTTCGCCGCGGCCAGCCGGGTCGAGTCCACCCACACCGTCAGCGCGCCGCCGCTGTCCTGGGCGACCTGCTTGAATCCGTCCTTCGTGGTCGTCCTTCCCCTGCTCGCGTTGCCGCTCGAACAGGCGGCGGCGCTCACTAGGGCCAGCAGCACCGCGCAGGAGACCGCCACAGTGCCCCGGAGACGGCGACCGCCCTGTCTGTTCGGGCCGCCACCGGTGCCAACCGCTCTGATCATGAGCCTTCTCCGCTCCGTCGGGGTGTCCATGGGCAGGGGCAGCAAAGGAGGGGAAGCCGGGGATGAGTCATACACATCACCTCACCTCACCCGTTGCCGCCTGGGCCGACGACGGAAGTACGGGCCTCCCGGCGGCAATTAGGCTCCCAGTCCACGGGCCGGGTCAAGGGCATGGGCACACCTATTTTCGTCGGCATCCGGGCCATCCCGACCGCCATTTCACCCCATTTCTCCACTCCATGAGGCTGGGCGTCAAGCAAATGCCGAGCTCAAGCCCCTTCGCTGCTGGACGACAAAGGCATCCTCATCCTGGAGATGTATAGGCTTATTTCCTCAACCCTTGTCCGTTCCTTGTTCGTTGTCGGACTCGGCGAGAGGATGTATCAGATCCATGGTCGGCGAGGACTAGCGAGAAGCGAGGCTTCCGTGACGGGCACAGCGAGAGGAACGGCGGGCGGCAACGAGGAGGAGGCTCCGTACCGGCCCGGATACGAGGTGGCCGCGGAGCAACTGCTCGAACTCATCGCGTCCATGGATCTGCGTCCGGGCGACCGTCTGCCCACAGAGCTGGACCTTGCCGGACGGCTCGGAATGAGTCGCACCGTGGTCCGCGAAGGCATCAAGATTCTTTCCGCGCTCGGCCGGGTCCGCGCGCAGAAGGGCCGGGGGCTCTACGTCGCGGACGACCCCGGCATGCTGGGCTCCGGCCGGTTCGGCGGGTTCTTCCTGCCGACCAACCTCGACCATCTCTTCATGCTCTTCGAATTCCGCAGAGTCCAGGAGACCGAGGCGAGCCGACTGGCCTCGGTCCGGGCAACCCCCGTCGAGCTGCGCGCCATCGAGAAGGCCGCCGACACCTGCCGCCGTGCCTTCGAGTCCGGTGACGTCGAGCTGTTCGAGCAGGGTGACGACGCCTTCCACGCCGGCATCGCCGCCGCGGCTCACAACGCCTTCCTGGCCGTGGCCGTGCAGGAGGCACGGCGACTGCAGAGCCAGTCGGGCGTCATCGCGCTGCGCGGCACGCTGGGCGGGCACGGGGCGGCCGCCATCGAGGAACACGACGCGATCTTCCACGCCATCAGGGACGGCCGCCCCGAGGACGCCGCGCGCGCGGCCGCCACCCACATCGACAACACCCTTGAGGACTACCGCAAGAAGATCCAGCAGCGCGTCTTCGGTTGATGCCCCGAGCGTCATGAGTGCGCGGGAAACGGCGCCGGGCTGCGGTCACCCTCTTCAGGAGGGGGAGGAATCGCGAATTCCGAGTCTCACGCACGACCGGAAGGCATGAGACGAACCGATTCCGTGCAAGCGCTTCGATTGTATGCCGAGACCGGGGGAGCGCGGGGTCAATGACGTGCCCGTGAGGCGAAGGCGCCGCCGACGCGCGGACTGAGGCCCGCCGATTCGGCGAGTGCGTTCCGAACCGGCCCCCGGATGACGCGAGTTGGCGGCTGCGTGCCAGCTCAACGGCATGGTGGCAGGGCACCCGGGGGGCCGGCACCCGGCCCTCGAAACGCACCCCGCGCAACCCATCCCCCCGCCACTTCGCCGCCGCCGCGCCGGGTCGGCCGGGCGCGGCGATTGCCCCCGTTCCGGGGGAATCGGCCGTCGAACCGATTCCGCGAGGGATCGCAACAGTAGGCTCCCAACCCTTGACAGACCTGCGGAATCGGGAGCACCGTCTCCTCCCGAAACCTCTCTGCAATCCCACTGCAATCACGGAACGTTCAAGCGCTTCCGCACCAAGGGCGCCGCCAGCACAAACTGACTGGGTTACGCCGGCACGGTAGGGAGATGGGATGGAAACCCCACGTACAAGAGGCCACATGCTGTCCGGGCGCGGTGGCCTCCAACGGCTGTTCGCTGCGTTACGGCGCCGTGGCGGGCCGGGCGAGGTGCCGGATCCGGCACATGTCCCTTCCCCGGTGCGCTCGCCGCGTTCTCGGCTGATGACGTTCGCCCGGGCAGGGGCCGCGACCGCGCTTGTCGTGGGCGCGCTGGCCGGCGCCACGGCCACGTCCGGCACGGCGCGGGCGGCCACGTCCGGGCCGTGCGACATCTACGCGGCCGGCAGTACGCCCTGCGTCGCGGCGCACAGCACGACGCGCGCGTTGTACGCCTCGTACAACGGGCCGCTCTACCAGGTCCGGCGCTCCTCGGACAACACCACCCGGAACATCGGTGTCCTGAGCGCGGGCGGGTATGCCGACGCCGCCGCGCAGGACTCGTTCTGCGCGGGGACGTCCTGCCTGATCACGATCATCTACGACCAGTCGGGCCGGGGTAACCACCTCACCCAGGCGCCGGGGGGCGGTGCCGCGGGTGGTCCCGACAACCTCGCGAACGCGACCGCCGCGCCCACCGTGGTGGGCGGTCACAAGGCGTACGGCGTCTTCGTGGCGCCCGGCACGGGATACCGGAACAACCACACCAACGGCGTCGCGACCGGGGACAACCCCGAGGGCATGTACGCGATCCTCGACGGCACGCACTACAACGGTGGCTGCTGCTTCGACTACGGCAACGCCGAGACGGACAGCCACGACGACGGCAACGGCACCATGGAAGCCATCTACTTCGGCAACATCAAGGTCTGGGGCTACGGTTCGGGCAACGGTCCCTGGATCATGGCCGACCTGGAGAACGGCCTGTTCTCCGGGGTGAACCAGCGCTACAACGCGGGCGACCCGACCATCAGCCACCGGTACACGACCGCCATCATCAAGGGCGGCGCGAACCACTGGGCGATCCGCGGCGGCAACGCGCAGTCGGGCGGCCTGTCCACCTTCTACGACGGGCCGCGTCCCAACGCCGCCGGCTACAACCCGATGCGCAAACAGGGCGCCATCATCCTGGGCATCGGCGGCGACAACAGCAAGGGCGCACAAGGCACCTTCTACGAAGGCGTCATGACCACCGGCTACCCGTCGGACACCACCGAGAACGCGGTCCAGGCCAACATCACCGCGGCCGGATACAGCAATTCCTCCGGCGGGACGAGCACCGGTGCGCTGCACGCGGTGGGCGCGGGCAAGTGCCTGGACGTCCCGGGCGCGTCCACCACGGCCGGCACACAGGTGCAGATCTGGGGCTGCAGCGGCAGCGCCAACCAGACCTGGTCCCGCACTTCCGCCAACCAGTTGACCGTCTACAGCGGCGGCAGCCAGATGTGTCTGGACGCGTACGACAACCAGACCACGGCCGGCACGAAGGTGGTGACCTGGCCGTGCAACGGCCAGACCAACCAGCAATGGCAGCTGAACTCCGACGGCACCGTCACCGGCATCCAGTCCGGACTCTGCCTCGACGTCACCGGCGCCTCCACGGCCAACGGAGCCCTGGCTCAACTCTGGCCGTGCAACGGCGGGTCCAACCAGCAATGGCGCCTCAACTGACCTGACCGGCTCCAGTCCGTGGCCGGCCCACCGCCGGCCACGGGCCGCACCCGCCACGGATGCGCGCACCCGCACGCCCGGCCACCGGCCACACTCGCCACCGGCCGAGGGCACCCGCATGCCCGGCCACCGGACCTCTCGCGCCACTACTGAAGGATGACGATGTCCAGACCCAGAGTGCTCCGCGGCCGCTGGGCCGTCCCGGTGGCCCTGTTCGCGCTGCTGGCCGGAAGTGTCGCCACGGCCGGGGCCGCGAGCGCCGTACCGGCTGAACGCCAGGCAGCGGCCGCCACCCTGTACGTGGCTCCGGGTGCGGCGCCGGGCGGGAACGGCAGCGCCCGGAAACCGTTCGCCACCATCGCCCAGGCGCAGCAGCCCGCGCACCGGCTCTCGGCCGATGCGGACGTCGTGGTCCACCTGGCCGGTGGCACCTACCGGCAGTCCAAGCCGCTCACCTTCGGCTCCGGCGACGGCGGCCAGAACGGCCACACCATCTCCTACCAGGCCATGCCCGGGCAGCGGCCGGTCGTGACCGGCGCCAAGCAGGTGACTGGTTGGCAGGTACAGGATCAGACGAACAACGTCTGGTCGGTCCACGTCGGCACGGGTGTGAACACCCGCCAGTTGTACGTGAACGGCAAGGAGGCACCCCGGGCGGCGATCCAGGTGTCCCGCTCCGACTTCACCTTCACCCGGTCCGGCCTGACCATCACCAACCCCGCTCTCAACTACCTGGCCGGCCTTTCGGACCAGAACCACATGGAAGTCGAGAGCCTCAACTCCTTCACCGACCGCTACGCGCCGGTCCGGTCGATCAGCGGCAGCACCATCACCATGCAGCAGCCCGCGTGGAACAACAACTCCTGGGGATACGACACCATCAACGCGCCGTTCGCAGGCGGCACGATGTACCTGGAGAACAACTACGCGTTCCTGCGGCAGGCCGGTCAGTGGTACCTCAACTCCTCCACCGGCGACCTGTACTACCGGGCCCAGCCGGGGCAGAATCCGAGCAGCCTCGACATCGAACTGCCGCGGCTGCAAAGCCTGTTGGGCATCAGCGGCAGCTACGGCTCGCCCGCGACCGGTCTGCGGTTCACCGGCTTCCGGTTCACCGGAACCTCCTGGCTCGGCCCGAGCGGATCCGACGGCTACGCGGACCAGCAGAGCGGCGCGCACATCACCGGTGCCTACGCGATGCCGGCGGACTGGCTGACCAACTGCAAGTCGGGATGCCCGCAGTTCGAGGCCACCCGTAACCGCTGGACGCAGATGCCCGCGGCCGTACAGGTCTCCGCCGCCACCAACATCACTTTCTCGGGCGACACGTTCTCCGAACTCGGCCAGGCCGGACTGGGCGTGGGCAACGACGGCGCCGCCACGGCCTCCCGCACCGGACTCGGCGCCAACGGCATCACCATCACCGGCAACACGTTCACCGACGACGCCGGCAGCGGCATCCAGGTCGGCGGGATCCAGCCGGACGCGCACCACCCCGGCAACCCGCGGATGACCAACCAGAACATCGTCATCAGCAACAACCGGGTCAGCGGCGTGGGCACGGACTACAAAGAGACCGCGGCCATCCTGTCCACCTACGTCACGAACGCGACGATCACCCACAACCAGTGCGACCACCTTCCCTACGACGGCATCGACATCGGCTGGGGCGCCAACGACCCGGGCGGCAGCCAGGACTACGTCAACCGGGGCACGTACAACTACCAGCCCGTCTACAGCACTCCCACGACGCTGAAGAACAACACCGTCTCCTCCAACCTGGTCTTCAACACCAAGAACTCGATGTTCGACGGCGGCAGCATCTACAGCCTGTCCGCGGCCCCCGGCTCGGTGATCTCCGACAACTACATGTACGACAACCGTCACACCACCGCGCTGTACCTCGACGAGGGCTCCCGGTACCTGACCGTGTCGCACAACGTGGTGCAGGGCGCCGGCAACTGGGCGCTCACCAATGCCAACGCGAACAACCACACCGACGACAGCACCTTCTCCGACAACTGGTACAACGGCGGCAACACATACGTGGCCACCGGGCCTCCGCACAACAACGCCCTCACCGGCAACGTCCAGGTCAGCGGCACCAACTGGCCCCAGGGCGCCAAGGAGGTCATCCAGCGGGCAGGCCTCCGGTCGTCGGGCGGTGGTGGCTTCCCCACCGGCCACCACCGACTGGTGACCGGCAGCGACAGCCTCTGTCTGGACGTGTACGGCGCGGGCGGCAACCTCGGCCGGCAGCTCGACCAACGGCCCCGCAAGAACACCGCCGGCACCAACCAGGACTTCACCCCGCGCTGACCGGCTCGTGCGTCCCACGCGCCCGCACCGCCGACCGGCGGTTCGTTCACCACACCCACTGCCCCCCACCAGTGAGGAACACTGATGAAGAAGTACTGGGCACCCCTGACCGCGGTGCTGACGGCCGCGCTCGGCCTGAGCGGTGCGCTGCCCGCGGCGGCCGCCACGGGCGGCAAGGCACCGTCCGCGGCCGCGCCCGCCGCGTTGCGGCTGATGCCCTTGGGCGACTCGATCACCTGGGGCGTCGGCAGCGCGTCCGGGAACAGCTACCGGGGCTTCCTGTGGAACCAACTGGCGGCCGAGGGACACGCCCTGGACTTTGTCGGCTCGGGCCGGGGCGGCACCATGTCCGACCCGGACAACGAAGGCCACTCCGGCTGGCGGATCGACCAGATAGCCGGCATCGCGGACTCAGTACTGGCCCGCTACCGGCCGAACGTGGTCACCCTGGAGATCGGTACCAACGATCTGAACGGCGGCTACCAGGTCCCGACCGCAACCGACCGGCTCCATGCGCTCATCGACCAGATCACCAGAGCCGCGCCCGACGCGACCATCCTGGTCGGCACCCTGATCATCTCCACCAGCGGTTCCGAGGAGGCCAGCCGGCCCGCGTTCAACGCCAAGTTGCCCGCGATCGTCCAGGCCGAGCAGGCCGCCGGCAAGCACGTACGCCTGGTGGACATGAGCGCTCTGACCGTCGCGGACCTTTCCGACGCCCTCCATCCCAACGACAGCGGCTTCAGCAAGATGGCGGACGCCTTCAACGCGGGGATCCAGGCCGCGGACGCGGCAGGCTGGATCAAGCCGCCGGTGTCCGCGGGCGGGCAGGTGCGCGCCGGCGTCGCGGGGAAGTGCCTGGACGTCAACGGCGGCAGCAGCGCCAACGGGAACGCCGCGGGGATCTGGTCGTGCAACGGCTCCGACGCGCAGGTGTGGTCCGCGCCTTCCGACGGCACGCTGCGGGCGCTCGGGAAGTGCCTCGACGCCTCCGCCCGCGGCACCGCCAACGGCACCAAGATCGAGATCTGGGACTGCAACGGCGGCGCCAACCAGCAGTGGCAGGCGTACAACGGCGGCTACCGCAATCCGGTCTCCGGCCGCTGCCTCGACGACCCCGGTGGCTCCACCACCGACGGTACGCGACTGGTCCTGTGGGACTGCAACGGCGGCAGCAACCAGAAGTGGACGCGCGACTGATCCGGTGGTGACGGGCTGGCCACCACCAACTCCCGTATCACCGCCGCCAGTTCCCCCGATAGGGCCCCCACGTGTCTCCCCCCGATGAGCCCCACAGGTCTCTCCCGAGAGGTTCCCACATGTCCTCCTCCCTGCCGCTCAGCCGGCGCGGGCTGCTCGCTGCGGCCGGCGCGGCCACCGCCTTCGGCCTACTGCGCTTCGCCCCTGAGGCCGCCGCGACCGACGGCCCCGGAAGCTACACCGCGAGCTGGCCCTCCGTGGACCAGCACCCACCGGCCCCGGCCTGGTTCCAGGACGCCAAGTTCGGCATCTACTACCACTGGGGCGTCTTCAGCGTTCCCGCGTTCGGGAACGAGTGGTATCCGCGCAACATGTACATCGGCGGCTCGAACGAGAACAAGCATCACATCGCCACCTACGGCGACCCCTCGGCATGGCCGTACAACAACTTCATCGACGGCGCCCGCGACAAGGCCGGCAACTACGTGCAGTTCGCCCCCAAGTTGGCGTCCCGGGGCGGCAGGTGGGATCCGGACGCGTGGGCGCGGCTGTTCAAGGCCGCGGGCGCGAAGTTCGCCGGCCCGGTCGCCGAGCACCACGACGGCTTCTCCATGTGGAACAGTCGCGCCAATCCGTGGAACTCGGTCCAGCGCGGACCCCGACTCGACCTGGTGGGGCTGCACGCGCAGGCCATCCGTGGGCAGGGCCTGAAGTTCATGGCCTCGCTGCACCACGCCTACCACTTCAACGGCTTCTACGACCATGTGCCCAACCAGTCGGACCCGGCTCTGCGCATCCTCTTCGGCCAGCAGGGCTCGGCCGCGGAGAACAAGCTCTGGTACGACAAGCTGGTCGAGGTCATCGACGGCTACCGGCCGGACCTGGTGTGGCAGGACTTCGACCTGGGCCGGGTGCAGGAGTCCGACCGGCTCCAGTTCCTCGCGCACTACTACAACCAGGCCATCGCGTGGAACAAGGACGTGGTCGCCACCTACAAGGACGGCCTCGACAACAAGGGCGAGGTCTTCGACTTCGAACGCGGCGGCCCGGCGGGCCTGCTCACCCCGTACTGGCTGACCGACGACAGCATCTCCTCGTCCAGCTGGTGTTACACGGTGGGCATCGGCTACTACTCGACGCAGGCACTGCTCCACTCGCTGATCGACCGGGTCAGCAAGGGCGGCAGCATGCTGCTGAACATAGCCCCGATGGCCGACGGCACCATCCCCTCAGGGCAGCAGTCCATCCTGCTCGCCATGGGCGACTGGCTCGGCCGCTTCGGAGAGGCGGTCTACGCGACCCGCTCCTGGGCCAGTTATGGCGAGGGCCCCACCAAGATGGGCGGAGGCGCGTTCAGCGGACCGGTGGCAGGCAAACCGCAGGACGTCCGGTTCACCCGCAGCCAGGACAACAAGGTCCTCTACGCCACCGCGCTGGGCTGGCAGGGCGCGACCATGACCGTCACGACGCTGAACTCGAACCAGATCAACCTCAGCAGCCTGACCGGCGCGCAACTGCTGAACAACACGGCCGGCACCTACATCAACCTGCCCGCACCGACCCAGGACGCCACCGGTCTGCACCTCACCATGCCCTCGTCCAACCCGCCGTTCAGTGCCCTGGCCTACACGGTCAAGCTCACCTTCTCCGGTGAGATCCCCGTCCTGGGCCCGCCGGGCGGCTCCACAGCCTGGGTGAAGATCGCCAACGTGACGAGCGGGCTGGTGCTCGACAGCGGTGGCAGCGCGGCCTCCGGCTCCAACCTCAAGCAGTGGAACTACGACGGGAGTACCAATCTGCAGTGGCAGGTGATCGACCTCGGCAACGGCTACTGCCGCATCATGAATCGCACCAACGGCATGGCCGCCGACAGTTGGGGCGACACCGCCAACGGCGCCCCCGCCCGCCAGGCGGCGTGGAACGGCGGCAACAACCAGCAGTGGTCGCTCCACAGCCTCGGCGGCAACCGCTACCAGATCGTCAATCGGGGCACCGGCACCGCCCTTGACGGCAGCGGCAGCACGACAGCCGGCTCGACCACGGTGATGTGGACACCGAATTCCAGCACCAACAACGAGTGGACCATCACCGGGGTCTGAGCCGCCCGTCCCTCGACCACGGAAGAAGGAATGCATGAAACGCACATCCCTCTTGACGTCCCTCATGGCAGCGGTACTTCTCGTCCTGACAGCCGCGGGCACCTCGTTCAGCAGCGGCCTCGGCACGCCCGCGCCGGCCACGACCACCGGCGCCGTCCGGGCGACCGCCGGCTGCGGCAAGGCCCCAACGCTGACGAGTGGCACACACACGATCCAGAGCGGCGGTCAGACGCGCAGTTACATACTGCGGATTCCTGCCGGCTACGACAGCAACCATCCCTACCGGCTGGTCTTCGGTTTCCACTGGCGGGGCGGCACGGCGGGCGACGTCGACTCGGGCGGAACGGACGGGTACAACTGGTCCTACTACGGCCTGCGACGCCTGGCGGACAACGCCAACAACAAGACGATCTTCGTAGCCCCCCAGGGCAACGGCAACGGCTGGGCCAACCCCGGCGGCCAGGACGTGGCCTTCGTCGACGCCATGGTCAGCCAGCTCGAAGGAGGTCTGTGCGTCGACACCACGCAGTTGTTCTCCGCCGGCTTCAGCTACGGCGGCGCGATGTCGTACGCCCTCGCCTGCTCCCGGGCGACGGTGTTCCGCGCGGTCGCGGTCTACTCCGGCGCGAACCTCAGCGGGTGCAACGGCGGCAACCAGCCCATCGCCTACATGGGTCTGCACGGCCTGAGGGACAACGTGCTGCCCATCTCCTCGGGACGGGAACTGCGCGACACCTTCGTCCGGACGAACGGCTGCGCCCCGCAGAACCCGCCCGAGCCGGCCAACGGAAGTCTGACGCACATCATCACGACCTACTCCGGATGCAAGTCCGGACACCCCGTCGTCTGGGCCGCGTTCGACGGAGCGGGCCACGACCCCGGTCCCATAGACGGTTCCACCGGTGACGGCTGGCACACCTGGACGTCGGCAGCGGTGTGGCAGTTCTTCACACAGTTCGGCTCGAATCCGTCGCCGCCCACCGGCAACCAGGAGATCGTCGGCCAGCAGTCGGGGCGCTGCCTCGACATCAACAACTCGACCACGGCCGACGGCACACAGGCACAACTGTGGGACTGCAACGGCGGCTCCAACCAACGGTGGGCCTACACCGCCTCAAAGCAGTTGATGGTGTACGGCAACAAGTGCCTGGGCGTCTCCGGCCGGACAGCGGGCAACGGCACCCCGGCGGCGATCTGGGACTGCAGCGGGCAGGCAGATCAGCAGTGGAACCTCGGTACCGACGGCACGATCACAGCCGTGCGGTCGGGGCTCTGCCTGGACGCCGACGGCAAGGGAACCGCCAACGGCACGAAGGTCCAGCTGTGGAGTTGCACGGGCGGCGCGAACCAGCACTGGCGCCGGGAGAACTGAGACCGCTGCGGGCCACCGGTTGGTTCGCCGGCCGGGGCTCAGTGCTCCGGGAAGCCGAAGGAGTAGCCCTGCTCCTTGAGCCGGGGGAGGAGCCTGCGCAGGGCCTGAACCGTCTGCGTGCGGTTTCCGCCCGCGTCGTGGAAGAGGAGTGTCGGTCCGTTGTGCAGCTCTCGTTCGACGGTGGCGACGATGACGTTCGTACCCGGGCGCTCGAAGTCCTTGGAGTCCACGTTCCAGCCCAGCGGGCGCATGCCCCGGGACGCGGCGAGCTGGCGGCTGTAGGGAGTGAAGGCTCCGCCGGGCGCCCGGTAGTACATCGGCCGTACGCCCCCCGACGCCTCGGTGATCATGCGTTCCGCGTCGAGTATCTGCTGCGACTGGTAGCTCTGGGGCTTCTTGTCCATGGAGGTGTTGTGCGACACCGAGTGGTCGCACAGCCGGTGTCCGGCCGCGACCACCTTCTTCACGAGGTCCGGGTGGGCCTGGGCCTGCGTCCCCACCATGCAGAACGTGGCCTTCACCCCGAACTCCCGCAGCAGATCGAGGACTTGAGGGGTCCAGACGGGGTCGGGGCCGTCGTCGATGGTGATGTTGACGCCGCGTGCCCCCGCATCGGAGGCGTGCGCGATGGTGTCTTCGACCGGCGTGACGTCACTGCCCGGCGTGGCCGGCGCGTTCGCCTTGAGAGACGAGTCGCCCGAGGTGCCGGCCTGCGCGGTCCACACCGAGGCTCCGGTGGCGAGCATCGTCACCCCGAGTGCCGCCCCGACTGCCTTGCCGTACCAGCCCCGCCCGCCGTGCCGTGTCATGTCCGCCCCTTTCGCGCATTCCCCCGTCGATCCCAGGTCACCTGGCAGGACGAGGCGCGGCGGCCAGGGGATGCCTCCGTTACCGATCACGGACAATTCCGAGAGATTTCGCGGACAACTCCACGCGAACGGCGACCGGAACGATGCCGGTTGACCCGATCCTGCCTTCGGGACTGGCCCGCACCCGCCGCGTCGCCCGTACCGTCGGCGTGCGTGGGCGGTCGCAAGGCGGGCCCGGCGAGTGAGGGGCTCGCCTGGTGGGGGGAGTACCAGGGAGCCGCCGTCCCACTCGCCGGGCGCCTTCCCGGTGGCGGCACAGGCGGTCGCCTGGAACTCCCGCGACGGCTGCCCTGCCAGTGATCGTGCGCACCGGGAGCGGGTGGTGGTGCGTTCGGGGCCGGGCGGCCGGGGCCGTGTTCGCCGCCAGGAAGACCGGTCTCTCGTCTCTGCCCTCACCATCGCAGCGGACAGGGGCCCTGTACAGGTCGATTCCGGACGGGGAGGGGTGGGTGTGCCGCTACTTGCCGGGGTGGGCCAGGATCAGCTCGGTGTTGTGGTCGGCGGAGGAGCCGAGCTTGGCGGACGGAGTGGCGTAGGGGTCGTTGTAGGACAGCTCGCGGTAGAGGGCCGCCAGGCCCCGGTCGGAGGTGTCGGCGAAGTCCGTCGCGTACGGCGCGGCGGACTCGATGAGGGTGGTGAACAGCGACAGGGTGCCGTCGCCGTTGTCGGCTATCTCGATGATCCGGGCGTGCTGCGGATAGTCGACGTGGGACGCGGTGTTGATCTCCCAGAAGGCGCGCTCGGGGACCGCGTGGCCGTGCGGGGTGATGCGGTTCTCGTGGGTGTGGCCGTTGACCCAGGCCACCACGTTCGGATAGCGCTGGAGCAGCGAGACCAGGGCGTTGCCGTCGTGGCGGCCCTCGAACGGGTGGTACGGGTCGGGCAGCAGGTTGCCCATCGTGGCGCTGGTGTGGTGGCTGAACAGGACGATGAGCGAGTCACTCGATCCGCCGCGCACCACGTGCCCGTCGGTGTCGTACCAGCGGCTGCTGTGCGACTTCAGTACCGACTCCAGCCATTTGAGCTGAGCCGTGCCGAGTGAACCGTCCGCGAAACCGGCCCTGTTGGTGGTGTCCAGGCTGATGCCGAGCACGCCGCCCGCGAGCGGGAACGTGTAGTACAGGTGGCCGCTGTTCGCCGCGTCCGAGGTGAAGCCGTGGCCGACCGGCCCGGCACCGGTGTACGCCGGGTTCAGGTGCGCCTTGGCGAACTCGGCCGGGGTGAACGGGCGACGGCGCTCGTCCGGGGTGACCTTGCGTATCGCGCCGCCGTCGCCGAGCAACCTCCCCAGCAGGAGCACCGCTTGGGCCGGGTCGTGCTGCAGGGCGTAGGCGAGCTTCGCGGCGGTGGCGTCGTCGATGCCCTCGATCTTCCGGTCGCCGGTGTACAGGTCGTTCAGCAGCCCGAGGTCGGGCAGGCTGCCCTCGATGCTGTCGTCGTGGTTGCCGACGGTCGTGTACCAGGGCACGCTCAGGCCGGGCGCGCTGAAGGGACGGGCCGCGCCCGACAGGAAGCCGGGGATCTGCGGGAGCCCCTTGGCCTTGTAGCTGTCCTGGAACGACGACTCCGGGTTCCAGTAGTCCGCGTTGTTGGAGTTCTGCACGCCCTCGTAGCGTGAGGGGTCGCCGCTGCTCGGGGTGATCCGGCCGCCGCTCATGACGGACAGGTACCAGTCGAGCTCGATGAGCTCGTGGTTGTCGGTGTTGTCGCCGGTGGCCATCACCATGCCGAACGGCAGCCCGGTGTACGGGCCTTGGCGCACCGCGTTGACCCGCTCGACCAGTGAGGACGCGCCGCGCACCGTCAGCGCTTCCTGCGGGCGGTGTGCGCTGTCGTTGTACTTGGCCAGGTACTCGAACCGCACCGGCGACTCGGTGTCCGCCAGGTGCAGGTCGGTGAACTGGACGAAGGAGGCGAGCCCGGTCCTGCGGTCGTCCCGGCCGGCACTGCCCGCGGCCAGGTCACCGCGGACCACGAGCGGCCAGCCCGGGCCGGCCACGAGGCGCTTGTACGAGCCGCTGCCGATCGGCATCGCGGCCTGTTCCAGCGTGGTTCCGCCGATCCGTACCGCACGCGCGGCCGTGGCCGCCAGCGCCCGGTCCTGCGCCGTCGCCGACCACAGGGCGGCCCCTGCGGCAGCGGCGGACATCCTGGAAACGAACTGACGGCGGCTCATCCCGCGCATGGGTATCCCCCTGGTGGCACTGGCAGTTGAGGGCACGGCAGCATTCGGCCACGACCGTGCGGCCACACACTACTGGCGGGTAGCCGTATGTACAGGTGCCGGGAGGAAACTTGAGGGAAACAAAAAGAGGAACGTGCTCTGGAGCGGGCCGTCAGGCCTCGGGTGCACCGCGAGGCCCGGAAGGCTATGCGACCTCGCCCTCGGCGGAACCCTGGCGCGACTGATCGGCATCCTCTGATCCGGCGCCGTCAGGGCGCTCTCCGACGAGCAGGCCGATCAGTCGCACCACCTGATCGCGGGGGTCCGGTGCGCCGATCCAGCCGGTCATCACCAGGTGGTGGAGCGTGCCTACCAGGGCGAGGGCGATCGAGGCCGTGTCCGTGGCGTTCGCGAGGCGGTCCAGGTGGACTTCGGCCTCCAGATAGGCGGTGATCGAATCCTGGATCGCCCCGAAGCCGGGTGCGCCCGCCTCCAGCGCCTGGCGGATGCGCAGAGAGGTGGCGGGGCGCGTCATCGCCAGGCCCGCCATCGTGGGGTCGAGGGACGTGAGCAGGGCGAGCGCCAGCTCGCCGAGGTTGTCGGCGACGGTGGCCCGGCCGGCCTGCCCGGGCAGCTCCGCGGCCTGTCGCGCACAGCGGGCGAACCGGTCCAGGACCAGCTCCGCGACGAACTCGTCCAGCCCGTCGAAGTGCGCGTGCAGCATGCCCTTGGCGCAGCCCGCCTCACTGGTGATCGCCCTGCTGGTGAGGGCGGCCGGGCCTTCGCGGGACAGAACCCGTACCGCGGCATCGAAGAGCCGCTCACGAACATCGGGAATCGCGACTCCGCGCGGTGACATGGGACCTCTCCTTGGACGAGATGCATGAGTTGAACCAGATGCGTGGGTTGAACGAGATGCATGGGTTGGGCGAGACGTAGATGTATGGGCTGTGCGAGGTGTACGGGCTTGCGAGGCCTGCGGAACGCCACCGCCAACCAACGTTTACCACAAGGGAGTTGCAGGTATGGGCGTTCGCCCATACTCTTTGGGCGAGCGCCCATTCTAGTCCGTCGGGCGCCGCATCCAGTAGGGGGGGTATCCATATGCGGCACGTGGCCAACACTGCGCAGGCGCAGGCTTGGAACGGTTACGAAGGCGACCACTGGGCCCGGAATCAGGGCCGCTGGGACGCGGTCAACGGGGGCTTCAACCACGTCCTCCTCACGGCCGCCGCGCTCACGGAGCGCGACCGGGTTCTGGACATCGGCTGCGGGTCGGGGTGCACGACGCGCCTGGCCGCCCAACAGGCCGTCCGTGGCGGGGCGTTGGGCCTCGACCTGTCGGCGCCGATGCTGGCGCGGGCCCGGGAGTCCGCGCGGCGCGAAGGCGTGGGCAACGTGACCTTCGAGCAGGCCGACGCGCAGGTCCACGCCTTCGCCCCGGACGCGTACGACGTCGCGATCAGCCGCTTCGGGGTGATGTTCTTCGCCGACCCCGTCGCGGCCTTCGCCAACATCGCCCGCGCGCTGCGCCCCGGGGGCCGCGTGGCCTTCGTGTGCGCCGGAGAGGCCGGAGTCAACGAATGGCTCCAGGTCCTCGGGGAGCTGCGCGACATCCTGCCCATCGGCGACTTCGGCGCGCCGGGCGGCCCCGGCATGTTCTCCCTGGCCGACCCGGACAGCACCCGCGCCCTCCTCGTGTCCGCCGGATTCGAGCACGTCGAGGTGGTGCCCGTGCAGGCGTACGGGATCTGGGGCCGCGACGCCGAGGAGGCGGCCGATTTCCTGCTCGGATCGGGCCCGGCGCACCACCTGCTGGGTCAGGTCGACGAGGAGGCCCGGGCGCGCACCCGCCGGAAGCTGACGGGCCTCCTGCGCACTCACGAGAGCGACGGAGCGGTACGCCTGCGTACCGGCGCCTGGCTCGTCACCGCTCAACGTTCGAACTAGTCGGGCTGCCGATCGTCACTCACGGCATCAACTGGCCGTAGTTTCGCGGGAGTTCGACTCCCATTCCTTTCCGGTCGACCGGATCAGCGCCGGGTACACCCCGAGATACCGGAAAGGCTTGATGGCCGCCATGTACAGGGTGCCGAAGAGTCCGTTCGGCTTCACCAGGATGGCCATCTGGCCGTGGTAGCCGCCGGACTCGTCCGGGACCCAGCCGATGTGCAGTACCCCGTGTACCGTCTTGTTGGCCATCTCGGCCGCCCACTCGTCGTGCGTCTGGTAGACGGAGGTGAACGTGCCCGACCGGAATGCGGGCCCCTGCGGCCCCTCGCGGAGGTCTGCCGGAAGGCGATCGCGGAGCGTGGGCACGCGGGCGCCCACGCCCTCGTCGAGCTTGTCCCAGCCGAGCAGTTTGCCGAGCTTCCGGCGAACCGCGAAGAGGAAGCGCTGCACGGGGGAGGAGGCGCGCGCCTCGTCGTCGCTCGTGAACTGGCGTACCAGGCGGTCGAGTTCGTCCGGGCCGCCCGGCGTCGGCAGCGCCCACACGTCCTCCAGGGTGAAGTCGCCCGCGATCTCATGGATCCGCCAGGGGCGGGACGTGTGCGCGGTTGCGGGGAGTTTCATGGCCTGACCCCTATCTATACGATGCCGTATAACTGGAGCCTAACACTGGTCATACGGCACCGTATAGATGAAGGCCGAGGTGAGGGGCGGCACATCATGGAGCGCGGCGGGCGAGGTGTGAGGCGAGGCTGAGACCTCCTCGACGCTCGTGCCTTCTTGCCGGGTGTCGGCGAGCGCTTCATCGCCTCGGGCGTGCCGGCGGCAGCCGTGCGGAGGTGCTGGAGGCCGCCGGGGATGGCTGCTGAGGTAGCCGCCCGCTGGACGGTGGGAGCGCCAACGGCCGCTGGTCATACGGCTGTTGGCGCTCCGCTTCAGCTCACTTGCAGTACGGCACGGCGTTGAGGTTCTGCACGTAGCGTGCGGAGACCCAGCCCGGCTTGTCCGCTCCGAGCTTGTACCAGAGCTTGTTGCCGTCCACGTTCTGGCCGGTCTTCTTGCACTCCAGCGCGGTGATCGTGCCCTGCGGCAGCAGGGTGAGCCGCTTGGAGGCGGTGTTCGTCTCCTGGTGGACCCACAGGCCGCCGTTGGCGACGACCTTGCCCTTGGGCTGAGCCGCCGGTGCGGCGGCGGGGGTCTGCTGCGCCGAGGCACCGACGGGCTGCGGCTTCGCAGTCGCCGCCGAAGCCCCGCCCGCGCTGAGCAGGATTCCCGATCCGGCGAGTGCCGCCACCGCGCCCGCGGCGACGATTCTGCGTATGCCAGATACGTACACGCTGTTCCCCTTTCGTTCCCTTCATGGCCTTTGGGTTGTGCGCCCTGTAAGACAGCCAATGGTGCCGATCCGTTCCACTGGGATCGAAGAACTTCCGTCATGTATGGGGCAGTTGAGGTGCCGAAAGGCGTTTCCCGTGGTCCCCCGGGGTGGAAGGGATGATGCGGCCATGTCACGCTCATCCCTTCGGAAGGAAGCCCCTCAAGTGCTCCGCAGACAAGGCGCGTTGCTTGCCGCAGTCGTCCTGATTCCGCTTGCCACGGCAACGCAGGCCGGTGCCGCCACGGCAACACGGACCGATACCGCCACCCCGGCGCAGCCGGCCGCCGCCTGCACCTACACCCCGGCCGTCCCCGCCGACAACTACAAGGGGATACCGGACTTCGACCCGGTCAAGGCCGCCCGCCCATTCAACGCCACCCTGCGCACCAGCCAGGGCGCCATCACCTTCAAGGCGCTGACCGACAAGGCCCCCTGCACCACCAACTCCTTCCGGTTCCTTGCCGAGAAGCGCTACTTCAACGGCACGCACTGCCACCGGCTCACCACCGCGCGGCTGTACGTGTTGCAGTGCGGCGACCCGACCGGCACGGGCAGCGGCGGTCCCGGATACTCCTTCCCGGACGAGAACCTCACCGGTGCCACCTATCCGGCGGGCACGGTGGCGATGGCCAACGCCGGGCCGAACACCAACGGCAGCCAGTTCTTCTTCGTCTGGAAGGACACCAAGCTCTCGCCCGCCTACACGCCGTTCGGCCAGGTCACCTCCGGGCTCGACGTCCTGCAGAAGATCGCGGCAGGCGGCGAGGACGACCAGAACGGGCCGGGCGACGGATACCCCACGCTGCCGGTGAACATCAAGCGTGTCGAGATCAAGCGGGGCAACCACTGACCAGGGCCCCCGACCGGTAGGCCAAGCGATTGCTGTTGCGGTCCGGCTGGCGGGGGAGCGCGGGGTGGGGCGGGGGCGCGGCTACTCTCCGCCCATGACGGACACCTTTGACCATGCCCCGCAGGTATGGACCGCAGGCCGCTTGCGGGAAGCTCTCGCCGGCCTGTCCGACGACACCCCCATCCACATCGCCGTCGCGGACGGGCCCGGCGACTTCGAGGGCTACAGCGAGTACGCCCTCGTCGACCTGGAGCCCGTCGAGAAGGACTTCGGCGAAGACGCGGCGGCCAGGACCGAGGTCGAGTACACGCTGTTCGCCGACTACAAGGCCGGCCAGTACCACGTCGACCTCGTCTGACGTGCCTCACCGCGCACGGGCCGGGTGCAGGTGGTTTCCCTGCCGCCCGGCCCCAGTGCCGCTCAGGCGTAGAAGTTGCGCTCCCACCGGTGCTTGGCCAGCACGGCGAGCTGGTCGGCGCTCAGCGCGCGCCCGTCGCTCAGCGCCGTGTTGCGCTCCACGTTGCGGATGCTGCGCATGCCCGGGATGACCGTGGAGACGGCCGGTGAACTCAACACGAAGCGCAGCGCGGTCTCGGCGATCTCGTCCGGGGCGATGCCGAGGTCGGCGACGATCGCGGCGACCCGCCGCTCGACCCGGGCGGGACGATCACCCTTGAAGTAGCGGTTGCGCCAGTCACCCTCGGGGAACGTCGTGTCGGCGGTGATCCGGCCGGTGAGACCGCCCTCGTCGAGCGCCACCCGCACGATGACGCCGACGCCGTGCTCCTCGCAGGCCGGGAAGAGTTCGTCGGTGGGCGACTGGTCGAAGACGTTGTAGATGACCTGCACACTGTCCACGGCGCCGCTGCGGACCAGGGCCGTCGCAGTGTCGGGCCGGTGGTCGTTGACGGAGACGCCGAACAGGCGGATCTTGCCTTCCCGCTTCAGCTCGGCGACGGTCTCCAGCCAGTCGCCACGGCCGATCCAGTCGTCGTTCCACACGTGGAACTGCAGGACGTCGAAGTGGTCCAGGCCGCTCGCGCGCAGACTGGTCTCCAGGCTCGCGCGGATGTGGCTGCCGGGGAACGCCTCGGCCGGGTCCGTGCCGTAGGGCGGGGGCCACATGCCGTTCATCGGCGGCACCTTGGTGGCCACGCCCACCTCGTCACCGGCCCGCTCGCGCACGACCCGGCCGACGATCCGCTCGCTCTCGCCGTAGCCGCGGGCGGTGTCGATGAAGTTCACACCCAGGTCGATGGCCCGGTGCAGGGCGCGTACGGAATCGTCCTCGGTGGCACCCACCCAACTGGACGCCCCGATGCCCCACGCGCCGTAACCGATCTCGGACACGGACAGCCCGCTGCGTCCCAGTTCGCGGTAGCGCACAATCGTCCTCCACGTCGTCGTTCCCGTTCCGGCCGAGCCGTGGCCCGGGCCGGAAATCACGTTGACGATAGGCGAGTTGGGCGCGTGGGGCAGGTGAGTTTTTGCCGGACCTCAGTCCGCGGTGAGGCGGTTGCTCAGCCATTCCAGGGAGGGCGGGATCTCCCGGAGCCATGTGTTGAAGTTGTGGCCGCCGGAATCGAGCGTGATCGAGGAGACGTGCGCGGGCTTCTTGACCTTCGCGATGAACTTCTGAGTGTCCTTGAGGTTGCTCTCGCCCTGCTTCGAGGTGGTGACCAGGAACGACGAGTTGCCCTGGGGCAGATGGTCGAGGCTCCACAGGAGATCGGACCGCTTCTGCTCGTGCTTGTTCCCGTGGAAGAGGTCACCGGAGTCCGTGTCCACCTCCGGCTGGTAGTCCGCGGACAGGCCGACACCCGCCGCGTACGCCTCGGGGTGGTGCAGGGCGATCTTCAGCGCGCAGTACCCGCCCGTCGAGTCGCCGACGAAGCCCCAGTTCTTCGGCTTCGTCCCGACGCGATACGTACCGGAGATCGCCTTGCGCACGTCGTCGGCGAAGAACGTCTCCGTCTGGGGGCCGCCCGGGATGTCGATGCACTGGGTGTTGCGCGGCGGGGCGACGGTGGGCCGCATCATCACCAGGATCATCGGTTGCGTCTTCTTCTCCTTGGACAGCGTCCACGCCGTCTTGGGGTAGTGCAGCCCCTTTATGAGGTTCTCGGCGGTCCCGGGGAAGCCGGTCAGCACCACGGTGGCGGGGAACGACTTCTTCTCGTACCCCTTCTGGAAGTACTCCGGCGGCAGATACACATAGGCCGGGGTGACTATCCGGGACCGTGCCCCCTGCACCATGACCCGCTGCACCTCGCCGCCGATGCTCGGCTTTCCGGCGCCCGGCACATCGACCTTCTGCTTCCCTTCGACCTTCACTCCCGGACTGGCGGCCGCCTGCGCGTCCAGGACCCCCACACCGTCCTGACGGCCGAACAGGTCCGCCCACGAGCCGTAGAAGAGGAACGACTTGTTGGCCGCGAGACCCACGGAGGAGAAGAGCAGCAGCTGAACCGCGCACATCAGCCCCACCCGCGCCACGATCGGCCGCCACCCCTGCCTCGCCAGCCTGGGCCACAGCCACACGACGACGAGGGACAGCAGCACCGTGCAGAGCACGGCCAATGCCAGAGTGGAGGTACTTGTCAGCCCCATGGATCAAGAACACTCTCTGCACGAGATCGTCCTGGACGCGGCGCCCGGCGGCCCACCTCCAGCCGCACCGACTCAGGGGTGCGCACCGAACTAGACAGGGATCCGGCGTGATCCGTTGCCTCGGGATTGCCAACCTTTCGGCCGGGGTGCGGTATGTGGCGAAATCGGCGCGCCCTTCAGGTGTCCGGTCGCCCCGCGCCGCCTCTAGGGCGTCGAGCGGGCCGCGGTGCGGGACGACTCCTCGGCCTGCCGGCGGGGGGCCGCCACCTCCCGCTCGTCGGCGGCCGACAGCCAGAAGTAGACCGGGGGCAGCGCGAGTTCGATGCCCATCAGGACCAGCTGGAACCAGTTCGGGCGGCCGAGCGAGGCCCATGACAGGAGCCTGGCGGCGCCGCCCAGGAAGAAGATCCCGGCCAGCAGGCGCACGGCCCTGGACGGAATCGGCGACTGCCGCGCCACCCAGATCCAGGCGAGCCCGTACCCGAGGAAGATCGCGCCGAAGAACCGCATGAGGCTGTCGACGGTGGGTCCCGGCGAGCCCGCGCCGGGCACCGAGTCCATGCCCGTGGCGAGGTGTGCGGCGCCGATCAGCACATCGGCGACGCCCATCGCCCATGAAAGCCACTTGAGGAGCCTGGCCATGGTGTGGTCCCCCTTCGCCTTACTGGGCAGGTGTCTACTAAGTCGACGATAGGTTTGTTAGTAGACACGCGTCAAGTAGTCTGGGTGTCATGACCGCGCGCCGCAGGCTGAGCCCCGACGAGCGCCGCAAGGAGTTGCTCGACGTCGGAGCCCACCTGTTCGCGGCGAAGCCCTACCACGACGTGCTGATGGAGGATGTGGCCGAACAGGCCGGTATCTCAAGGGCGTTGCTCTACCGCTACTTCCCCAACAAGAGCGCCCTGTTCGCCGCCATCTACCGGCAGGCGGCCGACCGGCTGCTCGACGGCACGCCGATCGACCCCGCGAAGTCGCTCCTAGACCAGCTGTCCGCCGGGCTCGACGTCCACTTCGACTACTTCGCCGCGAACAGGAACACGGTGCTCGCCGCGAACAGGGTGCTCGCGGGCGACCCGGTGATCCAGGCGATCATCAACGACGAGCTGGCCGAACTGAGCCGGCGCGTACTGGATGCGACCGGACTCGAAGGCCCTGCCCGGGACACGGTCTCCGCCGTCCTGACGAGCTGGCTGGTCTTCGTCCGCGCGCTGTGTGTGGACTGGCTGACCAACGAGGCGTTCTCCCGGACCGAGCTGCACGACATGTCGTTGGGCGCCCTCCTCGGAGCGCTGGGCGCCGTCACCGACGTCGACCGGCTCCTCGGCGCCGACGGCTGACCGCCCCGGCGCCGACGGCCCTCAGGTCAGCCGAGCGCGGGCGCGCCGCCGGGGCGCTCGAACTGGGTGCGGTACAACTCCTCGTAGCGGCCGCCGAGTTCGAGGAGTTCGTCGTGCGTGCCGCGCTCCACGATCCGGCCGTCCTCCACGACCAGGATCAGATCGGCGGAGCGCACCGTGGAGAGCCGGTGCGCGATCACCACCGCGGTGCGGCCCTCCAGTGCCTCGCCGAGGGCCTCCTGCACCGCGGCCTCGGACGTGTTGTCGAGGTGGGCGGTGGCCTCGTCGAGGATGACCACCCGCTGGCGGGCCAGGAGCAGGCGGGCGATCGTCAGGCGCTGGCGCTCACCACCCGAGAGCCGGTAGCCGCGCTCGCCGACCACCGTGTCGAGGCCGTCGGGCAGCGAGGCGACCAGGCCGTCCAGGCGGGCCCGGCGCAGCGCCTCCCACAAGTGCTCCTCATCGGCGTCCGGGCGGGCGAGCAGCAGGTTGGCGCGGACCGACTCGTGGAAGAGGTGGCCGTCCTGAGTGACCATGCCGATCGTGTCCCGGATCGAGTCGGCGGTCAGGTCCCGTACGTCGATGCCGCCGAGCCGCACCGTGCCCTCGTCCGCGTCGTACAGCCGCGGAAGCAGTTGGGCGACCGTCGACTTGCCCGCGCCGGACGACCCGACCAGGGCCACCATCTGCCCCGGCTCGGCCCGGAACGAGACGCCGTGCAGCACCTCGGTGCCGCCCCGGGTGTCCAGGCTGGAGACCTCTTCGAGCGAGGCGAGGGAGACCTTGTCGGCGGACGGGTAGCCGAACCGTACGTCGTGGAACTCGACCGACACCGGGCCCGACGGCACCTCCCGGGCTTCGGGCTTCTCCGCGATGAGCGGCTTCAGGTCGAGCACCTCGAAGACCCGCTCGAAGCTGACCAGCGCGCTCATGACCTCCACGCGTGCCCCGGCCAGCGAGGTGAGCGGCGCGTACAGGCGGGTCAGGAGCAGAGCCAGTGAGACGACCGAGCCCGCTTCGAGGGTGCCGTGCAGCGCGTAGTAGCCGCCGAGTCCGTAGACGAGGGCGAGCGCGAGGGCCGACACGAGGGTGAGGGCGGTGATGAACGCGGACTGCGCCATCGCCGTACGGACGCCGATGTCGCGCACCCGGCCCGCTCTGGCGGCGAACTCGGCGGACTCGTCGGCGGGCCGTCCGAACAGCTTGATCAGGGTCGCGCCGGGGGCCGAGAACCGCTCGGTCATCCGGGTGCCCATCGCCGCGTTGTGCTCGGCGGCCTCCCGCTGAAGTCGTGCCATGCGGGTGCCCATGCGGCGCGCGGGCAGCACGAACACGGGCAGCAGGACGAGGGCGAGCAGTGTGATCTGCCAGGAGATGCTGAGCATCACTCCAAGGGTGAGCAGCAGCGTCACCAGGTTGCTGACCACGCCGGACAGCGTGTTGCTGAAGGCCCGCTGGGCGCCGATGACGTCGTTGTTGAGGCGGCTCACGAGCGCGCCGGTGCGGGTCCGGGTGAAGAACGCGACCGGCATCCGCTGCACGTGGTCGAAGACGGCCGTGCGCAGATCGAGGATCAGTCCTTCGCCCAGCGTCGCCGACAGCCACCGGCTCACGATGCCGAGTGCCGCTTCGGCGACGGCGATCACGGCGATGAGCAGCGCCAGCCGCGTGACCGTCCCGCTCTCCTTCCCGCCGACGATCGCGTCCACGACCCGCCCTGCGAGCAGGGGCGTGGCCACCGCGAGGAGCGCCGTGGCGACGCTCAGGACCAGAAAGAGGGCGATTCGCCGTCGGTGCGGGCGGGCGAAGACGGCGATGCGGCGCAGGGTGGCCCGGTTGAAGGGCCGCTTGTCCTGCTGGGCGGTCATGACGTTGTGGAGCTGCGTCCACGCGGTGGCTTCCATACTCATGCGAGGAACGTACGACCTCTACCGCGCTTGAGGTCAACGATTCCCGAGCTTGAGGTCAAGGATTCAACGGAAACACGGCCGCCGGGGACCGCCCACGGGTCAATGATCTCCCGGGCAGCTTCGTCGGCACCGACGGTGCCCGACCGTCCGGGGGCGCCCGCCCGGGGGCGTCCCGTAGGTTCGGCTCCGGGCGGCGCCGGACCGCCCCCGTACCTGGGGAGAGACGATGGGCTGGGGAGTGCTTGACCGGCTGGTGGGGGAACCCGAGCTGTTCTTCGACCGGTGCCGAGGCGGCCGACCGCATGTGTTCACGCCGCCGAGCCTGCCCCAAGAGGCGCCCGGGCCAAGGGAGTTGGCGGCAGCGCTGAGCGGCGGACTGCTGCGCACGCCGTACGTCGAGATGGTGCGGGAGGGCGAGGTCGTGCCGGCCTCGGAGTTCAGCACCGCCAGAGTCGTCGCCGGGCGGCACGAGGAGGGCTTCGCCGACCCGGAACGGATCATGCACCTGCTCGCCGAAGGGGCGACGCTGCTGTTGCCCCAACTCGACCAGTGGAACGCCTCGGTGGGCACCCTGACCGCCCTGCTCTCGCGGGACCTGGGGCGTGCGACGGAGGCGTTCTGCTTCGCGACCATGGCCGGCCGTCGCGGCCTCGACGTGCACCGGGACGACGCCGACGTCCTCGTCGTGCAGCTCGCGGGCCGCAAGGAGTGGACGGTGTACGACGCCCCGGCCGACGGGCACTGGCACCCGGGCCCGGTGGCGCACCCGGGCGAACCCGCGCTGCGTACGGTCATCGGCGCGGGCGACGTCCTGTACGTGCCGCGCGGCGCCCCGCACACCGCGACCGGCAACGAAGGCCTCTCCGTCCACCTCGCCCTCACCATTCGCGAAGCGACCACGAACCGCCTGCGCCAGACGCTCGCCGACCTCCTGACGGAGGCGACCGACAGCATCGCACCCCGTCCATTGACGGAGGCTCAGCTTCTGGATTGTGTACGGGAGTTGATCGAGGCGGCAGGAAAAAAGCTGGATTCGGTGTCCCCCGAGGAGCTGCTCGCGCGGGCGCGTGGGCCGCTGCCCTCAGTGCCGGCCGCCCAGCCGGTCGACTGGCCGACGGCCGATTGACGGAGTCCGGGGAACACCGCGGCTGCGGAGAACCCTGTAGTTCTCCGCAGCCGCCACTGACGCATCGTCAATAATTGATGCCATGTCAGAAATAGACGCAGTGTCAGAAATCAGATGCAGTAAGGACGGTGGCAGGAACCCTCGCAGGAGATGCTGATGCCGGCGCTGTTCTGAGCCTCACCCTCGGCCAGAACCTCGCGCACGTCCAGGTCGAACAGGTCCTGAGTCGTCTCGTTGGTCATGAGGAACTCCTCTCGTTTCGGCCGCGGATCTCGCAGCGGAACGAATGGACGGTAGGCCGGTGACGACTGGCCGCGTCAATGACTGTGAACGAAAGGGAAGGGGGTTCTGCATCATCGGGCACATTGCCTGCGCGACCTGGTCACAATTCCCCGAACCTCCGCTAGACAGAGGCGGATTACGGCATTCGTACGGCGAAGGGGAACTGTGGGCGGACAGCACGCGGCACGACAGGAAAAGCTGTTCACGGCCGCTGAACCGGTGCTTCTGCGGGCCCCCGCCCTACCCGTACCCGAGCACCCCGACGGCCCAGCGGGCCCGACCGACGCCGAGTTGGCCGCCTAGGTCGCCGAGGCCGCGGCCGACCCGCTGTTCCGGGAGGCGATCGAGGTGTCCAGCCCCTCGCTGGCCCAGGTACTGGACCGGGACACGCCGCCGACAGGAGACGCGCTGCGCCGCGCCGCGACCGCGGTGGGCCGGTACCGGCTGCGCATGACGACCCGGCCGACCCCCTTCGGGCTGCTCGCCGGGGTCGCGCTCGCCCGCTTCGGCGACAGCGCCTCGGTCCGCTGGGGCGAGCGGCACCGCGCCGCCGTACGCCCCGACCTCGGCTGGCTCGCCTCGGCCGTGGGCCGCCTGCACGAGGACCCCGCGGTTCTGCCCGGCCTGCTCCTCGTCGCCGACCAGCAGCACGTCGTCCGCGGCTCGCGCGTGACGCTGCCCTACGTTCCCACGAGCTCGGGCGATGCCAGACGGGAGGTGAGTCTCCGTCATACACCAGTTGTGGCCGAGGCGTTGGAGCAGGCGAGCGAACCCGTCTCCTTCCCCGAGCTGACCCGGCGGGTGAGCGCCGCCTTCCCGACCGCACCCGGCGCAGCCGTGACCCACCTCGTCCACACCCTCGTGCTGCGGGGCTTCCTGCACACGGACCTGATGCCGCCACCGGACGCCGATGATCCGCTCGGCCATGTCGTCGCGCGGCTTCCCGGCGACTCGCCCCTGCGGGCCGAACTCGACTCCGTACGAGGTGACTTGCGGCGGTGCGAGGAACTGCCCGCGGGGGGAGAGAGGCTGAAGGCCCTGCGTGCGGTGCGGGAGCGGATGACCGCCGTGTGCCCCGCCGACCACGTCCTCCAGGTGGACCTCTCCCTGGATGCGGATGTGGTGCTGCCGCCGGACGTGCGCGAGGAGTTCGAGCGGGCGGCCACCGTGCTGTGGCGCCTCTCGCCGCCGCGCACCGCACCCGCGCATCTGCGCGCCTACCATCAGGCGTTCGTGGAGCGCTACGGCACCGAGCGCGCCGTGCCCGTCGCCGAACTGCTCGACGTGGAAACGGGGTTGGGGTCGCCGGACGGGTACGAATACCCGAGGGGCGGCGTGGTCCCGGCCCCCTCGGCCCGGTCCGAGGAAGACGACGCGGGGCGCGGCAGGCTGCTCGCCGAGCTGGCCGCCGGAGCCCTCGCCGACCGCGAGCCCGGACAGCCGCTGCCCGAAGTGGTGCTCGACGACGCACTGCTCGACCGGCTGACCGGAGCGGGCCTCTCGTCGGATTCGGATGGGGAAGGGGCGGCCCACCGTGTTCCCGAATCGCTGGAGCTCTACGGCGAACTCGTAGGCGAGGGTGATGAGTTGAGGGTGGTGCTCTCTCCGGTCGTGGGCAGTGATGTGGCCGGCGCGACCTTCGGCCGGTTCGCCGGCCTCCTCGGCGGGGCCGGGCTCATGTCGGAAGTGGCCGGGGCGGCGGGGCCCGGGGCCGTTCCCGTGCATCTGGAGTTCAGCCCGGCGCGACCCCGGTACGCCAACATCACCCGCACCCCGCGCTGGCTGGACCACCGGGTCGTCGTCAGCGCGTTCCCGGACGTGGCCGGCCCCCAAGTCCTGCCGCTGGATGACCTGTTGGTCACCTCCGACCTGGAGCGGCTGACAGTGCACTCCCGCAGTCTCGGCCGACCGGTCGAGGTCAGGGCCCATCACGTGCTCAACCAGCGCACCGGCGCCCCGAACACCGCCCGCTTCCTCCACGAGGTGTCCCTGACCGGGCACCGGCCCTGGCAGCCCTGGGACTGGGGCGCGGCCAACGCGCTGCCCGCCCTGCCCCGAGTGCGGCGCGGCCGCACGGTTCTGGCTCCCGCCACATGGCGGCTGACGGTACCGGCGGACGGCTTCGAGCAGTGGCGCGCCGGGCTGACGAGCTGGCGGCGGCGCTGGAGCGTGCCGAGCCGGGTTCGACTCGTCACCGGAGACCAGCGCATCAGCCTCGACCTCGAACTCCCCTGGCATCAAAGGCTGTTGTACGCACATGCGCGCGGTGCTGAGCACGCGATCCTCCAGGAGGAACCAGCGACCGGAGCGGGCGGGTGGCTGTGCGGGCCCGGCGGTTTCCGCACCGCCGAACTCGTCGTCGCCCTGCACGCCACCCGGCAGCCGGACAGCCGACGCCGCGTCCCCCCGCCCGCGTCGGTCCATCGGTCGACGGGACGGGCCGTCCTGCCGGGCGGCAACTGGCTGTACGCCCGGCTGGACGCGGCGGAGATCCGCCACGACACCCTCCTCGAAGAGCATCTGCCCCACCTGCTCGCCGTGCTCCCCGGCGATGTGGACCGCTGGTTCTTCGTCCGGTACCGCGACCCCGCGCCCCACCTCAGGATCCGCTTCCACGGCGCCGAACCGGGGCCGGTCGCGGCCCTGCTGCCACTCGTCCACGACTGGGCCGCCGACCTGCGCCGGGCGAACCTCGCGGCCGGGCTGCGCCTCGAAGCGTACGAGCCGGAACTGGAGCGCTACGGCGGCCCGGAGGCGATGGCCGCGGCCGAGCGGGTCTTCCAGGCGGACAGCCTCGCCGCGCTCGCCGGTATCGGGGCGCTGCGCGGGCGCACCGGCGCCGAGCGCGATCTGCTCGCCGCGGTCAACTCGGCAGACCTGGCGCGGCACTTCCTCGACGGTGCGGGCGGACCTCGGCCCGCAGTCTGGTTCCCGGCCGCGTTCGCCAAGTCCGAGCGCGACCACCGCGCCTTCCGCGCCAACCGCGCCGCCGTCCTGCGCGCGATCGGGCCGGACGGCCCCGCACCGGACGCGGCCGACTCCGCCCTGCGGCAGGCGCGGGAAGAGCGCGCCGCCCGCCTCGCCGACTACGGCGGGCTCCTCGCCGACCTGTATACGCGCGACCCGGACCGGCGCCCGCCCGCCTCCATCGCCGCCAGCCTGATCCACATGAGCCACAACCGGCTCATCGGGATCGACCCCGAAGCGGAACGCCGCGCCCACGCCCTGGCCAGGGGCGCCTTCGAAGCGCACAGCGCCCGAGCCCGAGCCCAGGAGTCCAGATGAGGGAGGGTCTTTCCAAGGAGCGCGCCCGCGACGTGCTCGACTCCGCGGCCGCCCGGCTCCGCACACCGCAGGCGCTCCGGCCGGCCCGGGTCGACTCGCTCGCCGTCGGGCACCCGGGCATCGCCCTGCTCTTCACGACGCTCGCGGCGGGCGGGGACACCGAGGCCCGCTCGGTCGCCCACGCCCACCTCGCCGCCGCGATCCGGCCGGCGGGCGGACTGCGGGCCTCCGGGCTGTACGGCGGGGCGGCGGCCGTCGCCTTCGCCGCCCGCGTCGCCGCGACCGGCCCCGACTCCTACCGCTCGCTCCTCGACGCCGTCACGCCGCGCGTGGCCGAAGCCGCCGTGGAGCGGGCACGCGCCCTGCGAGCCGGCCGCGCCGAGGGCACGGGCGCGCCGTCACACCTGTACGACGCGGTGTCCGGCGTGTCGGGCCTCGCCCGGCTGCTCCTTGCCCTCGACCCGCACGGCCCCGCACTGCGCGCGTGCCTGGAGGCCCTGGTCGACCTCGCCGAACCGGCCGTGACCCCGCACGGAACCCTGCCCGGCTGGTGGACGCCGCACGGCCCCGGGCGCCAAGAGCCGAACCCGGACTTCCCGCGCGGCCACCTCAACTTGGGCCTGGCGCACGGGATTCCGGGCCCGCTCGCGCTGCTGTCACTCGCGCATGAGCAGGGCGTAAGTGTGCAGGGCCACGAGATGGCGATCGGCCGGTTCGCCGGGTGGCTGGCCGGGCGGGCGCACGAGGACGGGTACGGACCGTACTGGCCGCTGACCGTACGCGCCGAGGACGAACTCAGCGGCGAGCGGCCCCCGAACCCGCCGACCCGGGCCGCCTGGTGCTACGGAACCCCCGGCGTGGCCCGCGCCCTGTTCCTGGCGGGGCGGGCGCTGGACGAGAAGGCGTGGCGGGAGTTGGCCGGCCGTTCGACGCACGCGGCGCTGGCGCGGCCCGTCGACTCGCGGGGCTTGGAGGGGCCGGGCCTCTGCCACGGCACCGGCGGGCTGCTGCAGATCGCCGCGCGGATGGCGTACGACATGGGTGACGCCGAGCTGAACGCCCAACTGCCGTTCCTGGCCGGGCAGTTGGTCGAGGGGATGGGGGAGGGGGACGGTTTCGGCTTCCTGGAGGGGGAGAGCGGAGCGGCCCTGGCCCTCCACACGTACGCGGAGGGCGCCCGGCTCGCGGGGGCCGGCCCTTCGGATCCCCAGCTACTGGCCTGGGATGCGGCGTTGCTCATCGGATAGCGGGTGCCGGGCCCGGTGGAGGCGCGCCTGTTTTGGAGGCGGGCGCGCCGCCTGTCCGAACGGGGCGAGGAAGGTCGCGACGGTGGCCACGAACCGGTCCGGGTCGTCGAGCCAGGGGAAGTGTCCCGCGCCGCTCTGGACGGCCGGCTCGGCGTTCGGGAACAGCCGGGGACCGTGACGTCCCGCAGCGCCACGAACGCCGCCGGGAACCACGGCTCGTCCCTTCGGAGCCGGGCCGTCTCGCGCCGGAGCTCGGTGCGCCGAGAGGCCGCCGAGCTCGCCGAGGTAGGCGGATGCCTGCATCGGACCTCCGGGCAGACAGACCAGGGGAGGGCTTCCCCGAATACGTGGTAGGCGAGCTGGGTCCCGTCGTACGCGGAGAAGGCAGGCATGGCCGAGACCCTGGCAGCGGGGTGCTGCCAGGGCAACCGCATTACCCTGACCTGCGGGGAGAGCGCCAGTCGTACGGGGTGCCGGGGGCGGATGGACGCCCGACGCGGGTCGGGCCGGCGAATCGCCCCGGAAGCGCGGTGCGGTTCCGGGGCGAAGCCGCTCGGCGGGACCGGCGGATCAGTTGTTCGTGCAGGTGTTGCCGGAAGCCGGGTTGAGCAGCCCGATGACGTCGATGCTGTTGCCGCACACGTTGACCGGGATGTGGATAGGGACCTGGATGACGTCGCCGGACAGGACGCCGGGGGAGTTCCCGGTCACACCGATCGGGCCGGTCGGCGGGCTCGGGTTGGCGGCGGCTGCGGCGCCGGCCGCGCCCATCACGGCGGTGGCGGCCAGAACGGTTGTGGCGAGTGCTATACGAATACGCACGATTTTCCTCCTACAGGTGAGGGGGGTTCTCTTTCGAAGCGTCTCCGCGCTCGGGCTCATGGGAAAGCCGCGTGATCCAATGGAGTGAAAACGGCGGTCCGGAGGTGAGGGCCTGCGGGTGCTCGGCTCCAGGTCCCGTCGCGGCCGGACCCGCCCGTGCCGGGGTCGGCCTGCCCGCGCCGCAGGGCGCTCACCCGATGCCGTGTTTATTCGGCCGCGCCGCGCCTACTCGCACGGTGACAGCCCGTAGTGCGGGGCCGTTCACCGACGGGAAGGCAGCCCATGTCCAGTGGTGTCGTCATCATCCTGACAGCGGTCGCGGTGGTCGTTGTCGTGGCGGTGGTTCTCGGCATGGTCGTCGCACGCAGGGGCGGCCACGGCCTGCGTCGCCGGTTCGGACCCGAGTACGAGCGGACCGTCGCCCAGCACAACGGCGACGTGAAGGCCGCCGAGAAGGACCTGGACGAGCGGGTCCGCCGGTACGGCGACCTGAAGGTCCAGCCTCCGACGGCCGAGGCACGCGGCCGGTACGCGGCCGAATGGGCCCGAGTCCAGAGGGAGTTCGTGGACTCGCCGACGCGCGCGGTCGCCGACGCCGAGGCGCTGCTCGGCCGTCTCGCACAGGAGCGCGGCTTCCCGGACGGCTCGTCCGAGGAGCAGCTTGCCGCCCTCTCCGTGCACCACCCCCAGCACCTCGACAGCTACCGCCGGATCCGGGGCGCGGCCCAGGGCGATGATGGGCGCCGTGCCAGTACGGAAGAGCTGCGCGAGACCCTCGTACAGGCCCATGAGTTCTTCGCGGTTCTGGCCGGGGAACGCCGCGGGAACAAGGCCGGACGCCCGGCGGCGCGGGGCGGTCGGCACGCATCCCGAGGCGGCACGCGACACCACGACATCGCCCGAGGGAGCCAGTCATGACCCAGGCCGAGGGGCCCGTACCCGACCAGTCCGCAACCAGCCGGCCCACGCCTGACCAGTCCGTACCCGAACAGTCCGTAACCGGCCGACCCGCACCGGACCAGCCCACACCTGACCAGTCCGTGCCCGACCATTCGGTGCCCGACGGGAGCCGGTCCATGGTCGGGGCACCCGCCTCCGACCCGGCTCCACGGGAGGCCGCGCCCAGCGCTTCCGCCGAAGCAGGCGGTGTGCTGCCGTCGGAGGAGCGGGACAAGCTGCAGCTCAGGATCCAGCACGCCGTCGGCGGCTTTGTCGACGAGCCGCGTGCGGCGGTCGAGGAGGCCGCCTCGGCGGTCGACGCCCTGACCGAGCGGGTCACCGAGATCCTCGGACAGCGGCGCGGCACGCTGCGTGCGTCCTGGCAGGACGCGTCCGGAGGGACGGCGACGGAGGACCTGCGCATGGCTCTGCGTGAGTACCGCCGACTCGCGGAGCGCCTGCTCAGCCTATGAATCCCGACGCGCGCCCGGCCCCCGGCGAACGCCCGGTCCCAGGCGCGCCGGGGGAGTCATCCGGGGACGCAGGCAGACGGTTCATCCGGTCAACCCACCTGTAGAAACAAGGAGTTGGACATGTCCAGGCGCTATGGCGGTAATCCCGCGGCGACCGGCATCCTCATCATCGCGGACATCACGGCACTGATCCTGATCCTCTGGATCGCCTTCTTCCTGGTCAACGCCAACACGGCCAACGACGTCGTCTCGTGGGTCCGGAACGCGGCGAACTGGCTCTCGGGCTGGTCGCGGGACATGTTCAACATCAAGTCCGACAACTGGCGCACGGTGGTCAACTACGGTCTGCCCGCAGCCGTCTACCTGCTGATCGGCCACGCGGTCGCGGGCCGGGTCAACCGATCCTGAGAGCCTGTGTCTAAACCCCGCCCGGGCCCATGGCGAGATAGCGGTCGTAGGCGTCCCGGCTGTCCGAGACGAACTTCCAGCTCGCCATGGCCGCCTTCAATTCGTCGCCGGTCAGCCAGCCGTGCCAGGCGACTTCCGCCGCGTCCGGTGAGACGTCCTCCTCTTCGACGACGGTCTCGTACACGGAGAACCAGTACGGGCTGAGTTCGCCGTCGCACAGGAACTTGAACAGCGGACGCACCGCGGCCTCCACGCCCAGCTCTTCGAGGAGCTCCCGGCGTGCCGCGTCCTCATAGGGCTCGCCCACACCCACGGCTCCGGCCACCAGCCAGCTGTACTCGCCCGGGAACCGCGAGCTGTCCTCGGGGCGCCGGTGCACCAGATAGCGGCCGTCGGCATCGCGGCACAGCACCATGGCCATCCGATACAGCCATCCCTCTCGTACGGCCTCGCCCCGCTCGACCACGCCGATGACGTGGTCCTGCTCGTCCACCCGCTCCACCCGTTCACTCATGGATAGATCCTCCATGACCGGCCTCCGCCGACATGTGGCGCCCCCACATGTGGCGCCCGGGCGCTCACTCTTTCGGCAAGGCCGGCTGGCTCTACGGCCGAGGGCGTCGAAGAGTGGATCCGTGGGTCCGTGGACCAAGAGCGGGGGACATCTGTGCCGTCGATCTGATGAGGAGCCCTTCATGCGCCGTTGCGCCACCGTCGCCGCCATCGCCCTGTGCGGCGCTCTCGCCGCGAGTACCGCCGCACCTGCCTTCGCCGCTGCCCGTACGCCTGTTGTGTCCGCTGCCGAGGCGGCGCGCGCGGTGAAGGGCCCCCGGGTTGGTGCCGATGACAAGGACGGGATAAAGACCGAGCTGGCGGCGATGAAGAAGGAGGTCGACCAGCTGGTCGCCGGTGAGAAGAAGGATGCGGCGAAGGACGCGGCGCACGTGAAGAAGGAAGCCGAGAAGGACGTCGCCGACATCAAGAAGGAGGTGACGGAGCTGGTGAAGGGCATCGCCGCCACGGGCAAGGACGCGGTGCCGCAGACCAGGACGATGCCGAAGCCGGCCTCACCGGTGACCGGCTGACCCGTCCGCCGGCAGTCCTTCCGAACCGCCGCCGTTGCCCTCGCAACCGCTGGTCTCGATCTCCGCGCTTCTGTGCTTCTGTGGGCAGTTCAGAGGCGGGACAGGTCCAGTTGGCAGGGAGGGGGCGCGTCGACGTCCGGGGCGTGATGGCGCGCGGGGTGGCGCGTGCGACTCGATGGGGTGGTTCTGCGTGCCCGGGAGCGCTCGTCCCGCGTTGGTCACCGCATGACCGTATTTCCTGAGCTGCGGTATGCGACCCCCGCTCTTCGCCCGAGAACCCCGCGAACGGGCGCCCTGGCCCCGGACGTTGGGGCGAACCGGTCCACTACGGGACGTCCCCGGGAACATCCGGCGCAACATCCGGCCGCTCGTGCCTGCCCGGGCCGCTCCCCGTGCCCGGCCGGTGGTCTGGAGGTGCTCCACGAGATCGGCCCCGGCGGGCGTTCCCGCGCGGCGGATCCAGCCCCTCCGGCCTGCTGCCCGCCCGTGTTCCCCGACAGTTTGTGAATGGAAGACTCCCTTGCGTATTACCGACATTCACGGCTGCGAGGTCCGTCCCGGACGGCTGGTCGAGTGGAGTCTGGACCCCGTCATGGTCGAGGCCGCGACGAGCCAGCCCGATGACGCCAGGCCCCCTGCCTATGTGCAGGAATCACATATCCGGACGGCCCGGTCGGTGCGCCGGGACGGTCTGTTCGTGCCGACCTGGCTGGGTGCCGCGTTCGACATCCTGGGGCCCGTCGACCTCGACGTCCTCGAAGAGGCCCTGCGGACCTGGACGCTCCGGCACGAAACGCTGCGCAGCGGCTTCCGCTGGGTCGGCGACGAGATGCGCCGGTTCACCGCGACGCCCGAGGCCGTGGCACTTCGGCGGGAAGTCGTGGGCGACTTCGCCGACGGGGAGGAGCTGAGCCACCACCTCCAGGACCGTTTCGATGTGGCGGCGGACGCGCTGTCCTGGCCGAACTTCCTGTACACGGCGGTGGTCAGGGACGAGTCCACCAGCGTGTATATGGCCTTCGACCACAGCAACGTCGACGCCTACTCGATCCAGCGCATCCCCGCCGAGATCCACGAGCTGTACTCGGCGCGGGCCGAGGGGCACCGCCAGGAGGCGGCCCCGGTCGGCAGCTATGTCGACTTCTGCGAGATCGAGCGGGCCAGCGCGGACCAGGTCGACGACACCCACGCGATCGTGGCGCGCTGGCGGGAGTTCATCGCCCGTTGCGACGGCACGCTGCCGGCCTTCCCGGTGGACCTGGGCCTCGAACCCGGCGGCAGACTGCCGGAGCAGAAGCTCCTGTACAAGATGCTCGTGGACGACGCGGACGCCGCGGCCTTCTCGACGTACTGCCGGCCGTTCGGCGGCGGGCAGGTGGGCATCCTCGCGGCCACCGGACTCATCGTCCACGACATCGGCGGCGAACCCGTCTACCGCACTGTGGTGCCGCTCCACACCCGGGCGAAGTCCCGGTGGGCGGACTCCGTGGGGTGGTACGTCGGCGGTGCGCCCGTCGAGATTCCGGTCGCGCAGGCCCTGGGCTTCGACGACGCGCTGACGATGGTCCATGCCGCGCTGCGGGCCAACAAGTCCCTCGCCCACCTGCCGATCGCCCGCGTGCTCCGTCTGCTCGGCTCGGACTTCCGCCCCACGTCCCCCGACCTCTACTCGATCGTGTCGTTCGTCGACGCGCGGGACATCCCGGGGGCCCGCCAGTGGGACGAGCAGAAGGCGTACGCCATGCTCCGGGTGTCCTACGGCGACCAGGTGTGTGCGTGGTTCACCCGCCTGCACGGCGGGCTGCAACTGGCCATCCGCTACCCGGACACGGCGATCGCCCACAAGAACATCCATCGCTATGTGGAACAACTCCGGGAGCTCATCACCTCGGTCGCTCGCAACGCGCCGAGCCGGCCCGCGCCCCCGAGGCCCCGCGGTGAGCACCCGCGTGCCGCACCGAGGCTGAGCAGCGCGGCATCCCGGCTGTCGCTCTGAGTTCCGAGTGAGCCCGGAGCGCCCTTTCGACGGTGCACCCACCTGCGGGAAGGCGCTCTACGGGTGCGGCCCACACGTGGTGAACCCACATGTGGGCCGGGAGCGCCTCTCGCGCACGGAGGGGTGCGGCTGGTAAACCGTTGAAGCCGTCGGTCGCCGGACGGCTCGGTGCTTCCAAGAGAGCCTGGGGCTCACACAAAGGGGTCGGGATGCGTCGCGTACCGGTCATCACAGTCGTCGTCACGGTTCTGCTCGCCGTTCTGGCCGGCGCTTTCACGGCGGGCACGGTCAACGCGCGGGAACGGCCCGTACGCGCCGACGACGGAGCACGGGTCGTCGCCGAGCAGCGCGTCGGGCCCCGCCAGTTGGATCTCACCATCGACTCCCCGGCCCTGGGCACGACGGCCCACGTACGGCTGCTCACCCCCGACGGCTGGTCGCCGGGGAGACACGACTGGCCGGCGCTGTGGCTGCTGCACGGCTGCTGCGGCGGCTACGAGGACTGGACGAAGTACACCGATGTGGCCCAACTCCCTGAGCTTCACCGCGTGTTGGTCGTGATGCCGGAGGCCGGTGCCGCGGGCTGGTACAGCAACTGGTGGAACTACGGCAAGGGTGGCGCGCCCCGCTGGGAGACCTTCCACCTCGCCGAGGTCAAGCAGATCATCGAACGTGGCTATGGCGCGGGCACTCGCCGGGTCGCCGCGGGTCTGTCGATGGGGGGCTTCGGCGCCCTGTCGTACGCCGCCCACCACCCGGGGCTCTTCCGGGCCGTCGCGTCGTACAGCGGCACCGTGCACCCGCTGCTCCAGGTGCCCGGCGGGTTCGGCCCCGACTGGTTCCTGAACCTCGACCGGCAGCTGGGCGTCGACCCGTACGTGATCTGGGGTGACCCGGTACGCCAGCGCGCCGTGTGGGCCGCGCACGACCCCACGGTCCAGGCGAGCTCGCTGCGCGGGCTGCCCATCTTCCTGTCCTGCGGCAACGGCAAGCCCGGCGGCCCCTACGATCCGCCCGGCACGAAGGACCCGAACGAGGCCTACTTCGAGCAGCAGAACCGGGCCCTCGCCGCCCGGCTGCGCGGCCTCGGCAGCCCGGCCGTCACCGACTTCTACGGCCCCGGGATCCATGAATGGCCGTACTGGCAAAGGGAGTTGCGCCGCTCCCTGCCGATGCTCCTGGCCGCGCTCGGCGCTTGACACCACAACTGGGACGCCAATTGTGTGGCCCAGGCCCATGTGGCCGCGCCCTACCAGAAGAACCAGCCCGGTGTGGCGATGTAGTCCTGCGGGGCGTAGTCACACGCGGCTTCCGTGAACGGTGTGGCCGACAACTGTGCGGCCAGCGCCTCGCCATGGGCGTCGACCCCGTCCGCCGCGATGAGGAGGACGACCACGACGACGAGCCACACAACAGGAAGCGCGGGCCGATACGAATCCTTCGACTGCATCATGATCGCGCCGCCCAGCGCCGCCACCCCCGCCGCCGTCACCAGCGCGAGGGCCGTGAGCGTCAGATGGTCGAGCGCCGGCGAGGCGTGACACAGGAGGTATCGGTGCCCCGAGGTGAGTCTCGGAACACGCTCGACCAGGGCGACGGCACACAGTACCCACCCGATCGCCACCACGTGCCCGGCATCCAACTTTCGTCCGGTGCCGGGCTGTTCAGAGCTGACGTTCATGATTCCCCCGGAGACGTCGGCCGAGTCGGAGTGCGCGCACCGACTAGTTGAAGAAGGCGCTCATGCCGTCCACGTCGGACAGGTAGCTGTCGATCGCGGCGACCCTGCCGTCGCGGATGGTGAGCACGGTCGCCAGGTGCTCGTCGAGCTTGCGGCCGTCGGGGTCCTTCGCGGTGTTGTGCAGGGACAGGGTGACGCCGTTCACGCCGGTCAGGATGTGCAGCAGCTCGGTGTTGAGGCCTCGGCCGACGATCTCCTGGAGCCGGTTGATGGCGGCGTCGACGCCGTGGATCGTGCCGGAGATGGTTCCGGTGCCGGGCATGCTCCAGGCCAGGTCGGGGGCGAGGACGGTGCGCATGGCTTCCCAGTCGTGCGCGCCGAACGCGCCGAGGAATCGCTCGGCCACCGTCACGTCCGCTCTGTTGCTCGCCATGTCGTCGCACACTCCTGAGTCAGGCCCGCCGCATGCCGCTGATCGCCCGGCGGCCGCGGGCATCCGTGGTCCGCCCCGACGATAGAGGGTCCGACCGGCGCACACGCACCCGGAGGCCGGTGGAGGCGCTACCTGGATGCGTCACACCAGGAAGAGGACCAGGACAACCCGGACGAGCACGGTCCGGGCGAGAAGGGAACTAGCAGCCCGAGTACGGGCGTCGAAAGGTATTCACGGGCAATCGCCAATGGCCGTTCGGGCACTGTTTCCCGCGTCGTCGGAATAAATGTTTCGAGAGGCCCCACGCGAAAACGGAGACTCACAGGAACAAAGAAATGCGGAAGCGTTGACAACGCTTGCCGCAGCCCGCTTCACTTCCCCTCAACGGTCGGTGACGGCAATTCAACTTCCCCCCAGGTGAGTGAATTGGCGTCCCCGGTCCTGCAGTTCACGTCCGGATAATGCATGAGAGGAAGGGATTGACGATGGCCAAGATTATTGCTGCCCTGCGTGCCCGTGGACCGGTCTGCCTGCCCCAGGTCAAGAAGAGCGAGCCGAGCCTGAAGCAGGCTGCCTGGTACTTCTGGTACTAAGCCGAAGGCCAACCCCGGGCCCGCACACAACGCAGGCCGACTGAATTTCGGTCAGCATCGTGTGCGGGCCCTCCGCATTTCATTTCCGGAGCTCTTCCCATGCCATCCGTCATGACCCGCCCGAGCCGCCGCACCACGGTATTCGCCCCGCGCCTGCAGGCTTTGCTGGACGAGCACCTCGGCAAGGATCTCGTACGCCTCGAACCCGACACCATCGGCATCGCCGGGGCGGAACTCTCCGACCGCATCCTGGCCGCACGGCGGGCGACGGAGACCGAACGTCCCACCTTCAAGCCCCTGCACGGCCGGTCCATCTCCAAGGCGGAGGCCTCGTCGGTGATGCGTACGGTCGGCAAGGACGTACGCGCCGCGCTTGAGCAGCCGAATCCGCTGCCGGAGTGGACGGACCTCTCCGGGCCCTGGCCGATCACCGGGCACCGGTTCCTGAGCGACCTCGTCCTGCGCGACGACCCCTACCGGCTGCGGATCCTCATGTCCCGCACCCTGGAGATCGACCCCAGACTCACCTGGACCACCATCGTCGCGGGCGCCGCCCTGCCCCGGCGACCCGCGCCCGGCCCCCGACTGACCCATCTGGCCAACCTGTTCGCCGAGGCGCGGGGCTACCACGACCGGCGTTACGCGATGGGCATCTACCGACGCGCGGCCGCCCCGGTCTGCTTCACCGTCTCCACCCTCGTCGCGAACGCCCTCTGGCTCGGCTCGCCCTTCGGCGACGACGTCTCCAACCGCGACATCCTGTACGAGGCGATGCGCCTGCTCCCTCCGTCGTGGAACCTGCTGCGCAACCGGTCGCCCGAATACCCGGCCGTCGACGAGCGCATCGGGCACGACGACGACCTCCTGATGCTGCCGCTCCTCACCCACCGCGACCCCGCCCTGTGGGAGGCGCCGAACGAGTTCCGGCCGGAGCGGTGGGAGGGCCTCGACCCGGACAACACGCCCGGATACATGCCGTTCGGGCACGTATCCGAACGGTGCTGGGGGCGGCACATGGTCATGCCACTCGCCGAACTCCTCCTCGACCACATCCGCCGCACCGGCCTCGTCGTCGCCCCGGGCCAGCGGTCCGCCGACGTACCGCTGGTGGGACTCCTCGGTGTGAAGACCGTGCACGTCGGTCACCGGAGCAAGGTGCGCCATGTCTGACATCGAGATTCTCGATCCGTCGTTCTTCGAGCACGCCCACGCCACCTACCGGCGATGGCGCGAAGAAGGCGGTGTGCGCCACGCCCGCTATCCGGGGCCGACCCCGGTCGAGGGATGGGTCGTCACCTCCTACGCCGAGGCGAAGTCGCTGCTCGCCGACCGGAGGCTCTCCAAGGACGGGGCGGTGGAGAGGTTCGGCCGCCACATCGGACTCACCCAGGGCCCGGGCAGCGGCCTGTTCACCCACATGCTCAACTCGGACCCGCCGGACCACACCCGCCTGCGCAAACTCGTACAGAAGGCGTTCACCGCCCGTCGCACCGCGGCTCTGCGCCCCATGATCGAAGCCCATGTCACCGCACTGATCGACGCGTGGGAAGGGCGGGACGAGGTCGAGCTGATCAGCGAGTTCGCGCTTCCGCTGCCGGTGGCCGTCGTCTTCGATCTCTTCGGCGCCTCCGACGCCGACCACGAGACCCTCCAGGTGCGCGGCAACACCCTCGACGGGGGCCAGGGCGACGGCGAGGTGTCGGTGTTCACCGCCGAATCGATGCTCGCCTACCTGCGGGCGCTCATCGCCCTCAAACGCGAACACCCCGACGACGGGCTGCTGTCCGCGCTGCTCCAGGCCCGCGAGGAGGGCGAGGACGCGCTGACCGAGGACGAGGTCACCTCGATGGCCTTCCTCCTGGTCGTCGCCGGCCACCAGACCACGGTCAACCTGATCGCCAACGGCATCCACACCCTGCTGGCCCATCCCGACCAACTCACCGTGCTCCAGGCCGACTTGACGCTCATCCCGGGCGCCGTCGAGGAGATCCTGCGGTACGAATCCCCTTCGGGGCTCGCCTCGTTCCGCTACACCACCGAGCCGGTCACGGCCGGGGGAGTGACCGTGGACGAAGGTGAGTTCGTGCAGATATCGCTGCTCGGCGCCAATCGCGATCCAAGCGTGTTCGCCGACCCCGACCGGTTCGACATCAGCCGTGCGGACGCCGCCAAGCACATCGCGTTCGGCCACGGAATCCACCACTGCCTGGGCGCCCCGCTCGCCCGCCTGCAGGCCGAGATCGCCTTCACCCAACTGCTCACCCGCCACCCCGACCTGCGCCTGAGCGAGGACCACGAGGCGCGGTGGCAGGCCAACCCCCGCCACCGCGGACTCCTCTCCGTACCCCTGCGGCTGAAGTAGGCGCGGTCACCCGGCCGGACGGCTACTGATCGACTGCTACTGCTTGGCCGCGCAGATCACGTCGTAGGGCCGGCCGATGGCCATCGTCAGCCGCATCGGCTCAGTGGTGCCCGACGGGCACTGCGACGTCTCCTTGGTGAGGGCGAGCACCTTGTACGCGTCCGAACCCCCGGAGGCGCACGGGACCTCCTTCGCCGTCGACGTGACGCAGTCGCCCTTGACCAACTGGCCGCCACCGGCGCCGGCATCGCCAGGATGGTCGGCGGAGAGGTTGCGCCCGCACACCGTCTTGCTGGGGATGCCGCCGCCCTTGCTCTTCGAAGAGCCGTAACTGACACTCACCTGAATGATGAGGTCCGTACCGGCCGGGCACTGGATGGAGTCGGGCATGAAACTGGCGGCCTGGATGTCGAGGGCCTTGAAGGTCGCGCCCGAATCGCCGCAGCCGAACGCCTTGTAGCCGTTCGGCTTGTCATCGGGGTCGGGGCCTCCGCAGTCACCCACCTTCCACTCCCCGCTGTCATGGGAGCCGGACGAGGATGACGATGACGAGGAGGACGACTTCTTGCTGTCGTCCCCGAACAGCTTGGACGCACCGTAGCCGAGGCCCAGGATCACCGCGAGGACCACCAGGGCAGGGAGACATCCCCCTTGCCTGCGGCGCTGGTTGGGCGGGAACGTGCTGCCCGGGTCGACCATGGTGTTTCCCCTCCTGGGAATGACGAGTGACGTGACCACAGGTGTGGACGCGGCATGAACACCTCACGGTTCCGAGTCGGCTGCCCCGCACCGGCCGGATCGAAGGCGGGGTGAGCGCCCCGCACCGCCGGGATCAAGGTGACGTGAGCTGTCCCGAAGTCGGCTCCAGGCGGCGCTGCGCGCTGTCGCTGATGCGGATCAGCAGGCCCACCATCAGCCAGTTGGCCACCATGGATGAGCCGCCCTTCGCGAGGAACGGCAGCGCCTTGCCGGTGAGCGGGATCAGCCCCATGACGCCACCCGTCACCACGAACACCTGGAGCACCAGGGCGCTGGCCATGCCGGTGGCGAGCAGCTTGCCGAACGGGTCGCGGGCCAATAGCCCGATGTGGAGGCCGCGCTGGGCGAGCAGACCGTAGAGGAGCAGGACGGCCATCACCCCGGCCAGGCCCAGCTCTTCGCCGACGGTGGTCAGGATGAAGTCGCTGTTGCCGGCGAAGCGGATGAGTTCCGGGTGGCCCTGGCCAAGCCCGGTCCCGGTGATGCCGCCGCTGCCGAAGCTGAAGAGGGCCTGGCCCAACTGCTCGGAGATGCCGGCCTTCTTGCCCGCCGGGGTGAAGGCGGCCATCGGGTTCAGCCATGCCTCGACCCGGCCGTGTACGTGTGGCTCCAGCGAACCGACCACCGCCGCGCCGACCACGGCCATCAGCAGACCGCACACCACCCAACTGGTCCGCTCCGTGGCCATGTACAGCATGATCACGAAGAGGCCGAAGAAGATCAGGGACGTACCGAGGTCGCGCTCGAAGACCAGCACCAGGAGGCTGAGCACCCAGATCGTGACGATCGGGCCGAGTTGGCGGCCGGGCGGCAGCCGCAGGCCCAGGAAGCGGCGGCCGGAAAGGGCCAGCGCATCGCGGTTGACGGTGAGGTAGCCCGCGAAGAACACCGCGATCATGATCTTCACGAACTCGCCGGGCTGCACGGACAGCGGCCCCATCATGATCCAGCGCTTGGCGCCGAACTGGTCGGCGCTGGAGAACGCGGGGGCCATCAGGAGCACCAGGGCGACAGCCATCATCAGGTAGAGGTACCGCTGGAGGCGGCGGTGATCACGCAGGACGATCAGCAGGCCGACACAGACGGCAACGCCGATGACCGTCCACATCAACTGCCCGCTGCCCGCCTGGGCGATCTTCAGTTGGGGCTTGGCCGCGTACGTGATGTCCAGGCGGTGCAGGAGGATCAGGCCGAGGCCCGTGAGCAGCAGGGCGAGCGGCAGGAGCAGCGGATCGGCCCGCGCCGCCCAGCGCCGTACAGCCAGGTGCGGGACCAGCGCGAGCAGGAAGACGGCGATGGCGAATTCGGTGAACCCGGCGGGCAGCCGGCCCTGCATCGACAGGCCTGTGCAGGCGTAGCCGCCGAGGGTGATCACGACGACGAAACCCAGCAGCCATGCTTCGGTACGCCGCCTGTTCGGCGCCTGTGCCAGCGCCGCGATCGACATCGTGTGGAAAGCGTCTTCGGACGCGCCGAGCCGCAACCGGGCCGCGTTCGTAGGTCCCCGCACGCGCACAACCTCCAACCCGGAGAGCCGCAGGTCCGGGAGCCTCGGGCCGCCGCTGCTCGCGACGATCACGCGCTGAAGGACGGCGAGGGACTGGCGGTGGTTCCGATTCCGGTTCGCGGCAGGCAGGCAGGCAGGCAGGCAGGCAGACAGGGCGGGGCGGTTCGGTTGTGGAAGGTCAGCCTTCCTCGGACTTGCCCCGGGCTTGGCAGGTCATGGTCAGGCGGCCGGGGCCGAGGGTGCCGCGGACCTGGATGGTCATGGTGCTGCCGGGGTCGGGGCGCAGGCTCCACCGGGCGCAGACCGTGGCCAGGGCCAGGGTCATCTCGATGAGGGCGAACTGGTCGCCGATGCATTTGCGGTTGCCGCCGCCGAAGGAGACGAAGGATCCCCGGGGCAGGGACTCGGTGCTCTGGCCGATCCAGCGGTCGGGGTCGAAACGGTCGGGGTTGGGAAACAGCTCGGGACGGTGTTGGAGGAGATAGGCGCTGTAGAGGAGGGCCGTGCCCTTGGGGAGGTGGCGTCCGGCGAGCGTGGTGTCGGTGGTGGTGACCCGGGTGAAGAACCAGCCCGCCGGGTACATGCGCAGGACCTCGTTGATGACGCGCCGGGTGTAGGCCAGGCCGTCGAGATCCTCCGTGGTGGCGGTGCGCCCGGCCAGCGTCCGGTCGACCTCGGCGTGTACCTGCGCTTCGGCCTCGGGATGCCGGCTGAGCAGCCACAGGGCGAACGCCAGGCTGTTGGCGGTGGTTTCGAACCCGGCGCCGATCATCACCATGAGCTGGTCACGGATGTCCACGTCGGTCATCGGCTCGCCGGTGTCGTCGTTGCGCGCGGCCAGCAGCATGGAGACCAGGTCGTCGCCGCCCGGGGATGCCCGACGCTCGGCGATGATGCCGTCGATGGCGCGGTGCAGCCGGTCGCAGGCGCGGCGGTAGCGGCGGTTGGCGGGGGTGGGCAGCCGGTAGAGCGGGCCGAGCGGCAGCATCACCCGCTGGTAGATGCCGTCGATCACGGTGTGCAGACTCTCCTGTACCTCGGCGACGGCCTCGTCCTGTGCCTCGGCGCCGAGCACGCTGCGGGTGACGATGCGCAGGGTCAGGGTGGTCAGCTGGTCGGTGACGTCCAGGCGCGTGCCGGTCCGCCAACGGGAGGTCATGCGGTCGACCTCCTCGCCCATCACCCGGGCGTACTTCTCGATCCGCTCGGCGTGGAAGGCGGGCTGCATCTGACGGCGCTGCCATCGGTGCTCCTGCCAGCCCGCCATGGGCAGACTGCTGCCGAACAGTACGCGCGCCTTGTCGAAGAAGGGGCCGCCCTTGTCGAAGGTGCGGGAGTCGGTGAGCATGCGGTGTGCCGCGTCCGGCTCGCAGACGACGTACGCCGGCCAAGGGCCCATCCCGATGCGTACGAGGTCCCCGTGGGAGGGGAGCGAGGACAGGAACTCCAGGGGGCGCGAGTGCAGTTGCCATGCGTGGCCGAGTAACGGCCACCCGCCCGGAGCCTTTCCCGTACGCGAGGGAATCGTCGTGCTCACGGTGGGGCACCTCCGGAAGGAGTCGGCTGACGCGGGGCTCGGGTCGTCCCCGGATCCCGACTGTCCTCCCCACCCACGCGGCGCGGAACCCGGCGCGAAGCAGCACGGAGGGCGCACCGCCGCGCTCCCCGGCGCTGTGTTGTGCCCCTGTGCTGGGTGTGGACTGTGCTGGTTGTGGTCAGTGGCTGTGTTGTGCCGTGAAGTCCCGCTTCAAGAAGAGGAGTTGGAGGTCGCGGGACACCTCATGGGCCGATGGGTCTCGTCATGGACCGGTTGGCCTCGCGCCCTGAAGGTTTGCGAGGTCCGACGGGCGTACCTGAATGGCCAGGAGGGCGATCAGCGCGGCCACCACCGCGAAGATCGCGGCCACGATGAAGGCCGTGGACACCCCGGAGGTGAGCACCTGGTCGCTCCACGGGCGCGGCAGCCGGCCCGTGCGCTGGAACATCAGGCGCTGCGCCGGATCGGCCTGGCGCAGGAACTTGGCAACCTGGTCGGTCGCCTCGTTCCGGCTGGCCGTGCCGAACACCGTGACCAGGATGGACAGGCCCAGCGAGCCGCCCACCTGCTGCGTGGCGTTGAGCATGCCGGAGGCCGCGCCCGCCTCGTGCGGCGGAACACCGGAGACGGCCATGAGCGTCAGGGACACGAAGTTGAAGCCCATTCCCAGGCCGAAGACGAGGAGCGGGCCGAGGATGCTGCCCGGATAGGTGGAGTGGATGTCCGTCTGCGTGAGCCAGGACAATCCGGCCGCGGCCAGAATCGCGCCCGTCACCATGAAGGGCTTGGGGCCGTACTTCGGCAGCAGTTGGGAGGCGATGCCCGCACCCACCGCGATGATCGCGCTGATGGGCAGGAAGGCGAGACCGGCCCGGAGCGGGGTGAAACCGAGCACGTTCTGCACGAACAGGGTGAGGAAGAAGAACATGCCGAAGATCGCGGCAGCGAGGCTCAGCATGATGCCGTACGTGCCCGCACGGTTGCGGTCGGTGAACATGTGCAGCGGGGTGATCGGCTGCTGCGAGCGCCGCTCCACCAAGACGAAGGCGAAGAGCAGCACCACCGCGGCACCGAACGACCCCAGCGTGAACGGGTCGCGCCAGCCCTCCTGGGCGGCCCGGATGAAGCCGTAGACCAGCGCGACCATACCGAGGGTGGAGGTCAGGGCTCCGGCCAGGTCGAAGTGGCCGGAATGACGTTCGGACTCCTTGATGTGCCGCGGGGTGGCCAGCAGGATCAACGCGGCGATCGGGACGTTGACGAACAAGACCCAGCGCCAGTCGAGCCATTCGACGAGGATGCCGCCCGCGAGCAGGCCGATCGCGCCGCCGCCCGCGGACACCGCCGCGAAGACACCGAACGCCCTGTTGCGCTCCGGACCCTCGGTGAACGTGGTCGTGATCAGCGCGAGCGCGGTCGGCGAGGCGATGGCGCCGCCGACGCCCTGGACCGCGCGCGCCGCGAGCAACTGGCCGGAGTTCTGCGACAGTCCGCCGAGCAGGGAGGCGATCGCGAAGAGCAGCACGCCGCACATGAAGACCCTGCGCCTGCCGAGGATGTCACCGGTGCGCCCGCCGAGCAGGAGCAGCCCGCCGAAGGCGAGCGTATAGGCGCTGACCACCCAGGCGAGGCCGGTGGTCGAGAAGTGCAGAGCGCTCTGGATGTGCGGAAGGGCGATGTTCACGATGGTGATGTCGAGCACCACCATCAGCTGACAGGAGGCGATGACCAGGAGCGCGATCCCCTTACCGCCGCCTCGCTCGCCGGGGGCTGCGGTCTCGGTCGTGGGTGTCGGCTGCGAACTCGTCATGGCGGACCTTGCCCTCGCGAGAGGGACCGTGGACGCTGACGTCCACTAATCGACCTTATGCCCGGGTATGGCAAGCGGCCAGTCGATCAAGGCCCCGGCGCTGCGAGCGGCTCGCCGGAGCGGTGAGCCCTGGAGCCGCTCGGTCTTCGTCAGCGGCGGGCGCGGGCCAGGAGGGCGGTGTGGGGGAGGACCAGGTGTCCCGCGGGTCCGGCGAATTCGGTGCAGAGGAGGTCGAAGTGGCGCTTGATCTCCGCTCGGGTGTGATCCGGCTGGCTCGCCACGGTCTGCCCGATGGCGCTCACACCATCGGCCGCCCCACTCCACCATTCCTCGGCATCTGTGTGGTGGTCCCACTGGATCGACTCGCACGCCACCTCTTTGAGTCCTACGGATGTGAGGAGCTCGGCCAGTCCGGTCTCGGTGCGGGGGAAGTCGTCCTCGGCGGCGAGCGCCGGGATGTGGGACGGCCGGACCGCGCCCGCGGCCTGGACGGCCCGGCCGAGCAGGGCCTGCCCGGGCGCGGTGGGTACGGCCCAGATCGTCACCGCGATCCACCCGCCCGGGCGCACCACACGACGGAGTTCGGCCAGCGCGGCCCTGGGCCGGCCCACGTGGTTGAGGACGAAGTTGCCCGTCACCGCGTCGAACATGCCGTCGGAGAAAGGGAGTTGGGGCAGTGCGGCCAGATGCAGCTCCGCCGAGGGTACGGCCGCGGCGGCAAGTTCCACCATGCTGATCTCCGCGTCGACGCCCGTCACCCTCGCGCCCCGCGCGCAGGCGGCCGCGGCGACGGTGCCCGTCCCCGTCCCCACATCAAGCACCCGCACCCCGGCCCTGACCCGAGCCGCGTCGAGCAGCTGAGGTACCGGGTGGGCACACAACTTGCCGAAGCTGTCCGCGTACGCCTCGGCCCGCCCCGCCCAGATCCGCCGCTCGCTCGCATCGAAAGCCGTCGACTCCACCGCTTCCGCCCCTCTCCGACCTCGCGCCCCCTGCGGGCGCCATCCAGGCACCCTACGCACCACTCCGGCCGCGGCCAGGACCTGCTGGGTCTTGTTCACCCCTGGGGTGCCCGCCGCTCTGGGAGCCGACGCCGGCAGACTGCCGGAACGTGGTGGGCGGAACCGGCGGTTGATCGGGCCAGGTAAGAACCCTGCTGGTCCGTCGGCCGGTTGCCGCTGCGGCGTGGTGCTGATCAATGGTGGATCAATGGTGGATGACCGGGGTGCTCGCATAGGATCCGGCGGAGTCGGGGCGACACACCGTCATGCGGCTCCCGCTCACCATGCGAACACCACGGGCACCAGCACGCACTCCGCTGCCGTGGCCAACGGAGGGACGAACACCTGTGGTCACCGCCTATGTATTCCTCGGCCTGCTCGCCGGGGCGGCAGTCCTCCTGACCGTGACTCTGCTGCGGCGCGCGAAGTCCCGTACCGAGAACGCGGAGGGCCTCCTCATCGAGCAGCGGAGCCGGATCCAGGCACATAGCGACCGGGTCTCCTTCGGCACGTTCTCGGTGCACAACGCACCACCGACCATGACGGACCAGCACCGGCGCTGACCAGCGCGGCTCGACTTTCTCGGGCAAGACTCATGTCCCCTGCCGTGGCGCGGGGGAGGATCGGGGGACGGCGATGATCAAGGCAAGGGCAGTCCGGTTCGGCATGCTGCCGATGGCGGTGCTCGGCATCCTCGCGGCGGGGTGCGGGACGCAGCGGGCGGGGGAGGCCGCGGGGCCGGGCACGCCCTCACGGAGCGCGAGTGCGGCGGCGACGCCCAGCACGCCGGTGGACCTTCCGTGTCCCGGCGAGAGCCCCACCCACGCGCAGCCCAAGGCTCCAGGCGCTTCGGGCCCGTCCGTCCAGCCCGGCGACCACTACGCCGAGAACCACGGCTTCATGGAGCCCATCCCGCTGCACGGCCAGAAGCGGTGCGACGGGCTCGCGGCCGTCGCACGCATCCGGCACGCACTCGAACCGCTGCGCAAGCGCGGCGACTTCGACCCGGCGAGCACCCGCAACGCCCTCACCCACCTCGGTTACGCCACCGGCAAGGTGAGGTCATATCAGGACGGCCCCACCGGGGTCGGCTTCCTCATCGACGCTTCACCCATGTGCCTGGAGGGCACGATGAGCAGCCGCGACACCAAGGCGGACGCCTTCGGCGGCTACCCCGACCACTTCGGCTGCGACCAGCCCAGAGGCGGCCACTGACGCCCGAAAGGGCTGGTCACCGCCCCCGGAGGTGCCTTAGGATCCGCTCCTCGGCCCGTAACACCCGGCCGATGCGGCGCCTGACGGCTCACGTCCGGGGCCGGCTGCTCTTCGTTTTGTCCTGTGGGGGGACTTTTCTCATGGCTCCGACTCTGCGTGCTCTGCGCGCCCTGGCACTCCTCGCCGGGTTCTATCTGATCAGCGGCGCCGTACTCGCGCTGCTCATCGGCATCGACGTCCTGGTGGTGACCGGGGTCTTCGAAGGCGGCCACGCCGCCTGGGCGCTGGTGAAGCTGCTGGTGTTCTCGCTGGCCCTGACCATCCCGATCGTGCGAGGGATGTTCGCCCTGCGCGTGGGCGGACGCGGCAGGAAGACCGAGTCGGGACTCGTGGTCGCCGAGCAGGAGCAACCTGAACTCTGGGCGGAAATACGGGAGTTGGCCGAGCGGACCGGCACCCGGCCGCCGCACCGCGTCGTCCTCACCGGTGACGTGAACGCGGCCGTCGCCGAGCGCACCTGGATGCTCGGGCTCATCCCCGGGCGGCGCCGCATGTACATCGGCGTACCGCTGCTCGTCGGGCTGACCCGCCCCAGACTCCGGGCCGTACTGGCCCACGAGCTGGGGCACTACAGCAACCGGGACACCCGCCTCGCCGGACTCACCATGCGCGGCCGGGACGCCGTGCTGCGCACCATCGAGGCGCTGCGCAAGGGAGCCGAGGGCGGCAGCGCCTCGCAGGCCTTCATGGCCAGGGTGTACTTCGGCTACGCCAAGCTCTACATGCGGGTCTCGCAGTCCGTCGCCCGCCGCCAGGAGATCGCCGCCGACCTCGCGGCGGCCCGCACCGCAGGCCGCGACACGACGGCCGGCGCGCTGCGCGAGATCCCGGTGCTGCACTCGGCCTTCGGGTTCTACGTCGAGCGCTACGCGTGCGTGGGCTGGGACGCGGCGCTGCTGCCGCCGGTCGGAGAGTTCTACGGCGGCTTCCGCCACCTGCTCGCCGACCCGGGCCGCGAGCATGAACTCGCCGAACTGCGGGCCGAGTTGCCCGAGGAGGAGCACTCCCTCTACGACTCCCATCCGCCCATCGCCGAACGCGTCCGGCGGATCGAGGCGCTGCCCGAGGACGGAATCCGGGACGACCCCGATGCGCCGGGGGCGCTGACCCTGCTGCGCGATCCGGCTGCCGTACTCGCCGCACTGGAACCCGCCACGCTCGTCGAGGAGTCGGCGGCCATGCGGCACCTGGAGTGGGAAGAACTCGTGCACACCGCCGCGCGCACGGCCTGCGAGCAGGCGACGGAGCCGCTGCGGCGCGCGGCGGCCGCCGAAGGCATGACCGCGGACCTGCCCGGAGTGCTCGACGCGATCGACGCGGGGCACCTGTGGACCACGCTCGCCGACCGCCTCCCCAAGAGCGCCGAGGCCGCGCGGGCCACCGGCCGGGCGGCCCGCGAGTTCGCCCGTCCCGCGGTACGCGACGGCCTTGCCGCCCTCGTACGCCTCGAACTCGCGGACACCGGGCGGGGCCGATGGGAGCTGTCCTGGTCGGACATGCCCAGGCAGCCGCTTCCCGAGGATCTCGCCGAGGCGATCGGCCCGGCCCTCGACTCGGCCGTCGCCGACCTGCCCGACACGGCGCCGCTGCGAGCACTGCTCACCTCCGGCCCTGCGCCCGAAGCCCCGGCCTCCGAAGCCCCGGCCTCCGCTCCCGCTTCCGCGAAGAACTGAGATCCGTACATGAACAACTCTCACGCGGCGGCCGTCCTGCTCCTCGTCGGCGGTGCCGCCCTGAGCGTCGTCGGGTGGTGCTGGTTCAAATGGAAGCTGAGCCGGGTCGACCTCGCACCGCCCCCGCCGGCTCCGTACGCGCTTCCCGAGCCCGGCCTGGTCGCGCCTCGCGATCTGCGTACCGACTGGGCCGGGCCCGACCCCGATGCCGAGGACGCCCTGCGCGCGGCCGACGCGGGCTCGTGGCAGGAGGCGGCCGACCTGCTCACCCGCACCGGGCAGGACTGGGAGCTTCGCGCGATGCGGGCGAAAGCGCTCGGGGCGCACGCCGCACAGGACGACGGATGGCTCCTGGCCTGGCGGGCGCACAAGCCGCGCGACGCGGACGCGGCACTGGTCCACGCGCACGCCTTGGTCCGACTGGCCTGGTTGATCAGGGGCGATGCGAGGGGGGACCGCACCACCCGCGAACAATTCGAGGGTTTCCACCGGGTTCTGCGTGAGGCCAGGGAAGCCTGCGCGGAGGCCGCCACGCTCGCCGACCCCACCGACCCCAGCCCTTACATCGCCGAATTGCCGGTCGCCCGCGGCCTGATGTACGAGCACGAGGACTTCCGCTCCCTGTGGGCGGAAGTCGTCTCACGTGCCCCGCACCACTACGACGCGCACTTCGCCGCGCTCCAGTACTGGTGCGCGAAATGGCGCGGGTCGCAGGAGCTTGCCGAAGAGTTCGCCACGTCGGCCGCCGCATCCGCAACCGCGGGGAGCCTGCTCCGGGTGCTGCCGGTCGTCAGTTGGTACGAACACCAAGGCGGCAGGGGGCTGTTCCGGGAGCCGGAGATCGAGGCTCGGGTCCAGGCTCTGGTGGACGACACGGCAGCCGCGTCCGCGGATCACCCCCACCTCGTGGCCGCACGCCACGTGCTCGCCTATTTCCTGCCGCTCCAGGGGCGCACCGCTGAAGCGCTCGAACATTTCCGGGCCGTCGACGGCTGGGCGGGCTCCTTTCCCTGGTCATACTTGGGCGGGAACCGCTACATCGAGGTACGCGACGAAGCGTTCCGGAGTGTCCCGACACAGGTGTGACCCTCACGCCCACGGGGTGGGGAGCTGCCCGTGGGATGCGGGACGGACCGGACGACCTGCGCGTCGGCGACGTGTACTGCATCACGGCCCCGATGAGCGACGCCGAAGTGGAGTGGCGCAGGGCGCAGACCGCGTAAGAGCCTGTGTCTGAAGGACTCAGGGCCTACGACGCCCGACGGCCATCGACCCCAGCACCTCCCGGGCCAGACCCCGGGCGAGCTCCACCTTGTACGCGTTGTGCCGCAGCGGGACCGCTGTGACCAGCTCCGCCTCCACCGCCTGCTCGACAGCCTCGGCCGTGGGCTTGGTCCCGAGCAGCGCGGCCTCCGTCTGCCGGGCCCGCCACGGCCGGTGGGCCAGGCCGCCGAAAGCGACGGCGATGTGCCGCACCACCCCGTGCTCCAGGCGCACCACGGCCGCGACCGAGGCCAGCATGAACGTGTCCGACGCCCGGTCCCGCGCCTTGCGGTAGCGGGAGGCGGCACCCCTGGGCAGGGGCGGTAGCAGCACGCTAGTGATGAGCTCACCCGGCCGGATCACGGTGTCCTGGTCGGGCCGGTCCTGCGGTAGCCGGTGGAAGTCGGTCGCCGGCACGGTCCGTACCCCCGCGGGGCCCACCAACTCGACCAGCGCGTCGAGCGCCGCGAGCGCCACGGCCAGGTCGGACGGGTGGGTCGCCACGCAGTGCGGCGAGTGTCCGAAGACGGCGTGATCACGGTTGACGCCGTCCAGCGCACCGCACCCGCTCCCCGGCACCCTCTTGTTGCAGGGCCTCGACAGGTCCTGGAAATAGCCGCACCGAGTGCGCTGAAGGAGATTCCCCGCCGTGGTCGCCATGTTGCGCAATGGCCCCGAAGCCCCGCTGAGCACCGCCTGCGACAGGACCGGATACCGCTCAAGGACGGCCGGATGGGTGGCGAGATCACTGTTGCGTACGGTCGCCCCGACCCGCACCGAACCGTCCTCCTGCTCCTCGATCCGGTCGAAGGGCAGCCGGGTGATGTCGACCAGGATGTCGGGCCGCTCGACGCCCTGCTTCATCAGATCGATGAGGTTGGTGCCACCGCCCAGATAGCGGGCCTCCGGACGGCCACCGTGGGCGGCGGCCGCCTCCGCCACGTTCTGTGCGCAGACATAGGAGACCGGCTTCACGTGATCACATCCTGTACGGCTCCGGCCATGCTGGGATAGGCGCCGCAGCGGCACAGATTGCCGCTCAGCTGCTCCTGGACCTCGGCGGCGGTCAACAGCACCGGGACGTTCGCCGGCAGCTCCATGTCGGTGACGACGGAGGGTTCCTCCGGCTGCCCGGCCCGCGTGCCTCCGGGTGAACAGTGGTGGTCCGGTGCGCAGTGGCCGCACTGGAACGCATCCCGCTCGGCGGAGGGCCGCCGCAGCGGGTGGAGGCTGTCGTGTGCGCCCGACGTGGCCGCGAGTCCCTCCACGGTGACGACCTCGCGGCCCTCCTGTGCCACGGCGAGGAGGAGACAGCTGACGACCCGGCGCCCGTCGAGCAGCACCGTGCAGGCCCCACACCGGCCGTCGTCACACCTCTTCTTCGAGCCCGTCAGGCCCAGCCTGTCGCGCAGAACCTCCAGAAGGGTGCTGCAGTGCTCCAGTTCGACCTTGTGCGTGGCGTCGTTGACCCGCAGGGTCACACGTGATTCGGTCGCGCCCGGGCGGGCGCCCCGGGCGCGAGGCCCCGGTCCGCCTTCACTTCTGCCGTGCAGTGCTTCCATCGTTCACGCGCTCCTCGGTCCGGACGGCCAGCAGCCTGACCGCGTACCCACCCTCGTACAGCTCACCTGCCATGGCATCTCCACGACCGGCGCACGGGTGGTCCATCAGGGGAGCGGGCCCTCTTGCGGGAGGGGGCGCCGGCCCTTCTATCGCTCGGCGGGCGCAGGCACGAGGCCGTCGGCGACCAGACCGGCCAGGACCGCCTGGCCCAGGGTGTGCACGGCGGACTGGGGACGGACCATCACGGTGAACTCCTTGATCCGGCCCTCCTCGTCGAACTGGAGCAGGTCGATGCCGTGGATCTGCCTGCCGTCCACGGTGGCCCGGAACGGCAGGATCACCGAAGGGGCCTGTTCGCCGTCGGCACTGGTCTCGGCCGTGCCCTCGAAGTGCCCGATGTAGCGCAGGTCCTCGAAGGTGCGCACCAGGACCCCGAAGAGCCCGAGCACCATCGCCCTGCCCTCGAAGGGGGCGAACTTCACCGGGCTGTAGAGCCGGACGTCCTCGGTGAACAGGTCGTCCAGCGCCGTGAGATCGCGCTTCTCCACGGCGGTGCGGAAGCGTTCGGCGGTCTGCGTCTCCATGACCCCTCCTGATACTCAACAAAGTGACTAGTCAGTTTCTTGAGTATGATGCAGCGACCGGTGAGGAAAGGGAAGGGGCACTTCGATGGCCTTGCGACATGCCGTGCTCGCGGCGCTGCTGGACGGCGAGTACAGCGGCTACCAGCTGGCCAAGGCGTTCGACATCGGCGTCGCGAACTTCTGGCACGCCCTGCCCCAGCAGCTGTACGCCGAGCTCGCCAAGCTGGAGAAGGACGGTCTCGTCGCGGGGCGCCAGGTGGTCCAGGAGACCCGGCCCAACAAGCGCCTGTTCCGGGTCACCGACGCGGGCCGCGCCGAGCTGGAGAGGTTCGCCGCAGCCCCCTCGAAGCCCTCCTTCATCCGCGACGACCTGCTCGTCAAGGTCCAGACCGCCGACCGCGTCGGCACCGCATCGGTGATCGAGCAGCTCGAAGAGCGGGCCTCGGCCGCCGACGCCAAGATCGAGCTGCTCGGCGCGCTGCTACGGCAGTTGAGGGGCGAGGCGGACGAGGACGCGTTCCTGCTGCACGGCGAGCGCATCGGCCCGTATCTGACGTGCCTGCGCGGTCTGGCCTTCGAGGAGGAGCACCGCGACTGGTGCCGGCGGATCGCGGCCGTCCTGAACAGGCGGCTGACGATCAAGGCCGAGCGGTGAGTACGTACGCACGCGGGGGCCGGCGGCAAGGTGATCCCCGCGCCTGACCGGCCGACGGCCGGCTTGGTTAGGGTGGGTGCGACATCACCCCATGACCAGCGTGAACCGGAACAAGGAGCAGACGTGAGCGAGCCGGCGTCCATCGCCCTGCAGCAGGAGATAGCCCGGGAGCTGGAGGTCGCCGAGATCTTCGAGGCCGAGCGGGAGATCGAGCGCCGGGTTGCCTTCCTCGCCGAGCGGCTGACTTCCACCGGTCTGCGGTCCCTCGTCCTCGGCATCAGCGGCGGTGTCGACTCCACCACGGCGGGCCGGCTGTGCCAGCTCGCCGTCGAGCGGGCCCGGGCCGCCGGGCACGAGGCGCGGTTCTACGCGATGCGGCTGCCCTACGGCGTCCAGGCCGACGAGCACGACGCCCAGGTGGCGCTCTCCTTCATCCGGGCCGACCACGTCCTGACCGTGGACATCAAGCCCGCCAGCGACGCCGCGCTCCAGGCCTCGCTGACCGCCGGTGTCGCCTTCCGCGACGAGGCCCACCAGGACTTCGTGCACGGCAACATCAAGGCCCGCCAGCGCATGATCGCCCAGTACGCGGTGGCCGGGGCCCACAACGGCCTGGTCGTCGGCACCGACCACGCCGCCGAGGCGGTCTCCGGCTTCTTCACGAAGTTCGGCGACGGCGCCGCCGACCTGGTCCCGCTGACCGGCCTGACCAAGCGCCGGGTGCGCGCCGTCGCGGACGCCCTGGGCGCGCCCGCCGAACTGGTGTGGAAGACCCCGACCGCCGACCTGGAGACCCTCGACCCGGGCAAGGCCGACGAGGACGCGCTCGGTGTCACCTACGACGACATCGACGACTTCCTGGAGGGCAAGCCGGTGGACGAGCGGGCCTACGAGACGATCGTCAACCGCTACCGCCTCACCGACCACAAGCGTCAGCTGCCGATCTCCCCCTGACCGACGGCGCGCCCGCTGGTTCGTTCCAGGAGTGGGCCCCTTGGGCGGCGGCCGTCAGGGGTGTGGTTCAACCGGCCGCGTCCTACTGAAGGTGGTGGTTCTCCACCAGTACGCCGGCGATGAAGGCCAGTGCCGCCACGATGCCGGCGGCCAGGAGCAGGGTCAGCCACGGCAGTTCGCGCCACGGCACGGTGCGCGTCTCCTCGGCCGCGCTCGGCGCCGGCGCAGCGATGGCGTCCCCGGCGGCGGACGCCGCCGCTGCGCCGATGCCCTGCTCCTCGGCCACGGTGTGGACCGCGCTGAGGGCGGGTGCGCCGACGGTCGCCGGCTCGGGGGCCTGGCCGTCGGCCTTGGTGAACGCGTCACCGTCTCGGACCATGTCTTCGGTACTCCCTTGTCCTGATGTGGGTGCGATCGCGGGGAACACTACGAGCGGGCCCGCGTGGCCCGCTCGTGGCGTCACCATGGTCTTACGGTGCGACGGTGGTGATCCGCACTTTCTGACCCTGCGTCAGACCGCTGGTGATCTGGGTGTTGGTGTCGCTCTCGACGCCCACCGTCACCGGTGCGGAGTGTGCCGTCCCGTCCGCCGCGACCACGGTGACCGTGCGCTGGGTGCCGGTGCCGCTCAATGCCGCCGTCGGCACGAACAGGGCGTCGGACGCCTCGCCCGCGACGATCTGGACGCTGACGCCCTGCCCGGTGTGGAGGTCCTTGGTGGGGCCCATGATGTCGAGCGTCACGGGGTACTGCGCGGCGGTGCCGGCGCCGTTCACGGCGAGCGTGCTGACCGACAGGACCCTCGCGTTGAGGACGGTGGTGGACTGGGCGGTCAGGGTGACCGTGGCCGACTGGCCGGGCTTGAGCCGGAGCGAGTCGGCCTCCGAGACGTTGGCCTTCACCTGCATCCCGGTGGGGTTGGTGAGGACGATGAAACCGCTCGGCGCGGCCGGGGCGCCGCCCGTCCCGGTGCCGGCCGTGGTGCCGGGAGCCGGTGCCGTACCCGGAGCGGCGCCCGCGCCCGCGGTGTAGGTCGTGCCGATCACCGTCTGGCCGACCGTGGCGCCCACCGAGGCGACCGTGCCGTCGACCGGCGCGGTCAGTACGGTCCCGTCGAGCGTGCGCTGCGCCGTGTCCACCGCGCTCTGCGCCTGGGACACCTGCGCCTGGGCCTGAATGAGCGCGTTGGGATCGACGGACGGGTTGGCGACGGGAACCACGTCGACGAACGCGGCGTTCCGCACGGACAGTTCGGCGACGGCACCGGTCAGCGGCGTGGGGGTGGGACTCGTTGAGGCGGGCGGGGTGGGCGAGGGCGTCTTGGTGGGGGTGGGTGAGGGGGAGGAGGGCGGTGTCGCGGGGTGGCTCGCACCACCCGGCGGGGTGGCGCCGGAACTGGCCGGCGGGCTGGCCGGCTGCCCCTCCTGCACCTTGGCGAGGTTCGCCTTGGCGGCCACCAGCGACGTCTTGGCCTGGGCGAGCGCCTGGCGCGCCGCGGTGTCGTCGACCTTCGCGAGCTCCTGGCCCTTGGTGACCTTGTCACCCGGCTTGACCTCGACCTTGGTCAGCTGCCCACCGGTGGTGAAGTTGACCCCGGCGTCGCTCGGCGAGGTCAGCAACCCGGCCCCGGAGACGGTCGCCTGCACCTTCCCCGTGGAGACGGCGGCCGTACGGGTGTCCGTGCGCTTGGGCGAGGAGCTGTCGGAGTTCACCACCACCGCGTAAGCGCCGCCCACGGCCGCGATGAGCACTACACCGAGCGCCGAGTTCAACAGGACGGCTTTATGCAGCCGCGGAAGGACCTTCATACCCGGGAGCCTGTCAGCGCTTCCCCTCGTCCGCCATGACCCCCTGGCCAAGCTTGTGGACCAGGCGTTTTGATGAATGATCACGAGTTGTGGGCCGTTCGGGCACCCGAGGCCGGTCACGGTCCGTGGTCACACGCGCCTCACCCTTCAGAGTGCCCCACCGGGCTCCCAAATCGAAGTATTTCCACTACGCATTGTCGTCAACACCCCTTGGCAGTACCGGAATTGAGGTGCACGCTGAACGTGCGAGATCGGCCGCGCCGGGCTTCCCCTCCCTGGTGTGGCCGGCTCGCCCTGTCAACGACGCCACAACCGCCGCTCCAGGACGGGGTCGCGGACGGTCAGCACCGCCGTGGTGGCCAGCAGTCCGATCCCCGCGAGCTGGAAGCCCGCCGCCCACCACCACATCAGGTCGCCCCTGGCCGCGAGGACCGGGCCGACGACGCCGCCCGGAGAGTAGACGACGGTCCGATGCGTGCCACGGGGCCCGGGGCAGGGCCCGGTCCTGGGGAGTTGCTCGGTGTTGCCGTCCGGCAGGTCGACCCAGCACTGGGTGTACTGCGTGCCGTGCGACCCGGTCTCCTTGTCGGCGTACGCGATGGTGGCCGTGCCCTGCTCGCCGGTGAGGGCCAGGAAGGCGTCCGGCGCGTGCACCCCGCCGACGACCATCAGGGCGCCGCCGACCCAGTAGGCCGCCTTGGCCCAGCGCGGTACGGCTCGGCTGCCGTACACGATCCGGCGCAGCACCCATGCGTAGAGCGTGATCAGAACGATGAGCCCGAAGACGATCCCCACGCCGAGGTCGAGCAGCGCCGGGCCGAGGGTGCTCACCGTGGCCACGAGGATGATCACGGCCCACGCCACCGCCATGGCCCGCGGGCCGAGCCCGCGTATCGCCGCGGCCGGCTGATGCCTCCGGCCACCCTTCTTCCCGCCGTTCATCGCCCCGCCCGCCCTTCACGAAGTGGCCGGAAGTCTCGCACACGCCGCTGTGACCGCATCGGACCCGGACCTAGGACCGGAGGCCCCGGACCAAGGACCGAGGGCCGGGACGGAATAGCTCCGCGAGGAAGATCGCTTGAAAGGGCATACATGACCAGCCATTTGGCATGACGACACACAAGGAGACGCTCCGTATGTGGAACGGCGACGCCCTCGATCTCGATGCCTATCTGGCGCACCTCGGTTACGAGGGGGACCGCAGCCCCTCCCTGGCGACGTTGCGCGCGCTGCACCGGGCGCATGTGCTCTCCGTACGCTGGGAGAACCTGGAGGCGGTGCTCCGCAAGAGCCGCCCGCTCGACGTCCCCTCCGTCCAGGCCAAGATGATCGGCAATCCGCGCGGCGGCACCTGCTTCGAGCACGTCACCCTGTACGCGGCGGCCCTGGAACGCCTCGGCTTCCCGTTCTTCGTGGTACAGGGCCGGGTGCAGTTGGGGTCGGCCAAGATCAGGCCCGAGACGCACGCCATGGCGATCGTCGAGCTGGAGGGCAGGCGCTGGCTGAGCGACGTCGGCTTCGGATCGAGCCCGCTGGAGCTCATCGAGCTGACCGACGCGACGGACGTGTCGGACGGGGTGTGGGAGTACCGGCTGCGGCGCCAGGAGGTCTCACCGGGCGAACAGGGGTGGGCGCTCTACCAGCCCGCGGGCCAGCGCGAGGGGGTCGAGAAGACCAGCGACGGGTGGATGGTGAGGCACACCTTCACCCTCCACCGGCAGTACCCCGTCGACCTCCAGGTCGCCAACCACTTCGGCGCCTCCAGCCCCAACTCGGCCTTCAGCGACCGCGTCTTCGTGCAGCGCCTGCACCCCGACCGCGTGCACATCCTGGACAACCGCCGGCTCACCACCGTACGGCCGGGGGTGCCGGGCCCGCCGGAGTCGCGGGAGCTGGAGGCGAACGAGGTGCCCAAGGTCCTCGCCGACGTCTTCGGGATCGAACTGTCCGCCCAGGACATCGAGCTGCTGCTGCCCAAGCTGCGCTGAACTCCCGGAAACCTGAGGCGAGTTCGAGGGGTGGCGGCCGCACTGCCCGCGGGCGGCCGCTCCTTCGCTCGCAGCGGTGGACGGCTACAGCGTGCCCCCGCCGTCCACCGTCAGAACCGCTCCGGTCACGAACGACGATTCCTCGCCGAGCAGGAAGCGCACGGCGTCGGCGATCTCCCGCGGCTCGCCGACCCGCCCCAGCGGACGGTCGGCCGCCTCCTCGTAGAACTCGGCCAGCGGGCGGCCGAGTTGGCGTGCTTCGCGTTCGAGCATGGAGGTCCGTACGTCTCCCGGCGCCACGCAGTTGGCTCGGATGCCCGCCGACGCGTGGTCCAGGGCCATGGCCCGGGTCAGCATCACCACGCCCGCCTTGGCCGCACAGTAGGCGGCGGCCCGCCGACCCGCCCGCAGGCCCCAGCCCGAGGCGACGGTGACGATCGAGCCCCCGCCCGCCTTCGCGAGATGGGGAATCGCGGTCCGGCAGGTCAGGAAGACCGAGTCCAGGTTGTCCTCGAAGGTGGCCCGCCAGTCGGCCGGGGTCAGCTCCGTGATGTCACCCCGCCGGATGCTGCCCGCGACCGTACACACGCCGTGCAGCGCGCCGAAGCGTGCCACGACGGCTTCGACCAGGGCCTCGACCTCCTCGGGCCGGGACAGGTCGCAGCCGAACGGCTCGGCACGGCCGCCCGCCGACCGCACCTCCAGGGCGATCTCCCGGGCGGACTCGACGTCGCGGTCCGCCACGGCGAGCGCGGTGCGATGGTCGGCGAGGCGTCGGCAGACGGCCGATCCGATCCCGCCGGCGCCCCCGGTGACGAGCACGACGCGGTCCGCCTCCGGGCCACCCGCACTCTCCGGCTCCTTCATCGCGGGCTCCCCTCGCCGGACGCGCTCGCCCCCGGCGCGGAGGTGCCGAGCACCATGGCGAGCAGCGCCTTCTGGGCGTGCAGGCGGTTCTCGGCCTGGTCGAAGATCAGCGAGCGGGGCCCGTCCTTGACCTCGGCGTCCATCTCCTCGCCCCGGTTGCTCGGCATGCAGTCCAGGAACGGCGCGCCCGGCGCGGCAAGCGCCATGAGCGGCTCGGTCACCCGCCACCGGTCGGCGAGCCGGGTCCGCGCCTGCCATTCGTGCTGCCCGGTCAACTGGAGGGACTTCCAGCTCTGTACGTACACCGCGTCCGCGCCCCGCACCGCCTCCTCCATGTCCTCGCAGAAGTCGAGCCGCGCCCCGGACGAGGCCGCCAGCGCGTGCGCCTCCTTGACGTACCGCTCGTCGAGGTCGAAGCCGGGCGGGTGCGCGAACGTGACGTGATGGCCGAGCAGGGCCGCGGCGAGGAGCGAGGAGTGCAGAACACCCGGCGTCTTCTGGCGGGAGGAGTACGCCCAGGTGTAGACGACCCGCCGCCGCGGCAGCCCGTCGCCGAACCGTTCGCGCAGGGTCAGCAGATCGGCGAGGACCTGACAGGGGTGCTCCTCGTCGTCCAGGGCGTTGATGATCGGGATGGAGGAGTGCTCGGCCATGGTGTGCAGCCGGCGGTGCCCCGCGCCGTAGTCGGCCATGTCGTACCAGCGGACCACCAGGGCGCTGAGATAGCGGCTCAGCACTCCGGCCGTGTCCTCGATGGTCTCGTTGTTGGCGAGGCGCAGCTCCTCCGGGCCGTAGGTGTAGCTGCGCCCGCCGAGTTGGGCGGCGGCCACCTGGAAGGAGACCCGGGTTCGGGTGGACGGCACGTGGAACAGGAGCCCGAGGTCCGTTCCGGTGAGGTAGGGGTGGGTGTCCTCGCGGCGCTTCATACGTTCGGCGAGGGCGAGCAGAGTGCGTAACTCGTCGGCGGAGAAGTCGGTCATTCCGAGTATGTGGCGGCCGAGCAAGGCGTCACCTCTCTCGTTGGTCGTGCTCTGGATGGTGGTGGTGCGGTGCGGTGGCGGGAAGTTCGTGAGAAGACGGGAGTGCGGTCGCCGCGCGAGGCCCGGACCGCTCGCGGCGGGCCGGCCACCGCTCGGCGAGCACCGCCGCGCTGAACATGGCGGCCGCATAGCCGATGCTGAGGCCCATGAAGGGCAGCATCACCACGGTCACGGCGGTGACCAGGTAGTTCGTCCAGCGCATCGGGCCGGTCCGTACGAGACGTACGGCGGACAGGAAAGCGAGGAGGAAGACGAGGAGGTAGGCGGCGGAGGACGCCTTGATGAGCACCGACTCGTTGGAGTCGGTCGCCGCGAGGAGGCCGAGGGTGAGGCTGTAGCCCGGGACCAGGGCGAGCACCGCCCGTGACGGTGTGCCGGTGCGGGGCGAGATCCGGCTCAGACCACGGGGGATGATCCCTTCGCGGGCCAGCGCGAAGACGACCCTGGAGGTCCCCAGGCACCAGGCGTTGGTGGTGAGCACGAGCAGGACGGACGCCACCAGGTAGCCGACGGTGCTGTGGTCGGCACCGGTGGCCGTCCTCAACAGCCGGGTGAATCCGGTGAGTCCCTCCTCGGTGTTCCGGTCCGATGGCAGCGTGAGGGCGACGGTCAGCGCCATGGCGAAGTACAGGACCCCCACGACGCAGACGGCGCACAGGATGCCGCGGGGGAAGGTGCGCCCGGGATCGCGTACCTCTTCGGCGATGGGGGCGGCGTTCTCCCACCCGATGAAGCCGAAGAAGCAGATCAGCAGGCAATCGCCGAGCACGCCCCAGCCGTGCGGGGCGAACGGGCTGAGCTGCGCCGGACTGCCTTGGGGGAGCGCCAGGACGATGATGGCGCAGAGCACGCCGGTGACGACCACGAGCACGGCGAGCTGCACGCGCCCGCTGACCTTGACGCCGAGCAGGTTCAGCGCGATGCAACCGAGGATGACCACGGCCCCCGCCGCGAGCGAGGCCCGGTTGGAGCCGCCCGGGGCGAGCGCGGCCAGGAGGTAGCGTCCGGCGATGAGACCGAGTACGGGGTTGGCCAGGAGCAGCGTCATCAGGAGGTAGAGCGCGGCGACCCGGCCCGCCCGTCTGCCGAAGGCCACCTCGACGAACTGCGCGACGCCCTTGCTCGTCGGGTGCAGCGTCGAGAGCTTGGCGAAGACGAGCGCGAACGGGTAGCTGTACAGGATCAGAATGCCCCAGGCAAGCAGCGACAGCGGCCCCGCCGTGGTCCAGGCGAGCACCGGAATGACCAGCAGACCGACGCCGAGAACGGAGGTCAGGTAGTGGACGACGAGCCCGGGGACTGTGATGTGCCGCCGCAGGACGTTGGCCGCCACTGGGAACTCTCCTGTTCCGTTCCGCGGGAGGCTGTGTCCCGAGCTGCCGGGTCGAAAGCGGTGGGGCCGGAATCCGCCGGGTCCGCCCACAATGCGTCCATGGTCTCGTGGGACAGGGACTTGGCCAGATCACGGCGCGCGGCATAACCCATGTTCACGATGAGGCGCCTGCCGCCCGTGACCGGATAAACCCGGTGCAGGGTGGTGTCGGACCGCAGGAAATAGAGGTCGCCCGGCCGGAGTTCGACGGAGTGAATCGGCCGCGATACGAAGTGCCGGTGCAGCTGGGGGTTTTCCTTGTCCCACTCGGTGCGCGGTACGCACTGCACGAACCCGCCCTGTTCCACCGGCGGGCAGTCGATCACCCACACGAGGGCGAAACTGTAGTCGTCCCAATGCCAGCCGTGGGTGTCGCCGCTCTGTGTGAGCTCGGTAATGACGAATTGCTCGGGAGGATAGGGGCATTCAAGAACTTCCTCTCCCGCGACGACGGCCAGAGATTCCCTGAGCCCCGGGGAGGAATACAGCCGCGGAAGGATCCGGCCGTACTCGGCGATCTCGGCACGGCGTACGTTGTGCATCCGCCGCGGCGTGCCACCGGTCTCGGCGAACGCGTCGTCCCGCCGCACGGCATGACGGCTGATCAGCGATTCCGTCTCCTCCGCTACGAGCTTCTTGACGTCGTACGGAGCCAGGAAACCGGTCTTCACGAAACCCTGGGTGAGGAATTCCCGACGGGCCCGATGCATACGGAGTGGGGGCACCTCGTGGACAAGGTGGCGTTCCAGCGCGTCGACGACGCTGTCGGCGCGTGCTGCACTTTCTTCGATCATGGCAATGTCCGTTCCCCGATCTTCCCGGCGCTGCCGCCATCAGGTTCCGGCCCGAAGGCTCGCATGCTTCCGGGGCCTTTGGTCATTTAGAGCCTGTGTCTGAACCCCGCCCGGGCCTGCGGCGTCTGGCACGCACTCCCCCAAGGCCTTAAGGGCCAGGGGGGACCCCCATGCCGCGTTGGCCGAAAGCCCTGGTAGCTCCTCCCCCAAGGCCTTAAAGGCCAGGGGGGACCCCCATCAAGGACTTCCAGCCGCCTTGCGATCGCACGCACCAGACGCCGCAGTCTGATCCGGACGGAGTTCAGACACAGGCTCTTACCAGTGAACAGTGCCGTACTTGAGCCATGCGGGCGACGGGGGGTATTCGCGCCAGGCCGGGATGGCTCAGATCCCATGGGATGCCGGCCCGGGGGAACGGATGGCCACTCCGCGCCGTTGACACGGGGATCCATTGTGTCGCGAAATTCCGGACAGCCAAGTGGAATTGGGCCACAAGATAGCCAACCGGCGCTTATCCTGCGCGATGTGTGGCGTCAGGCGGTGAGGTTGAGCCATTCGTCGCGTGGAAGGGGGAAGGTCCCGGCCGCGACCGGTGCCCTGTACTTGGCGCAGTGTGAGCATGCTGGAGGTGCCGCGAGCCGTCCCTCGCCGAGTGGCTTATCAGCCGAGTACGAGCGGCAACTTCGCGACCAGCGGGCCGAGTTCGGCCTTCTCCGTATCAATGGGTGCTCGGCGGCCGGTACCGATCAGCAACGCGTCCGTGTCGGTGAACGAGGCGGGGAACGGGGCGTCGGCGATCGCCTCCAGCATCGTGCGGGACCGGGCCAGGCCTTCGGCGGGCGGCCCCGCGACGTCGGGGAGACGGGCGATCAGGTCGAGGTGGTGCAGCGTCCATTCCAGGACGTACGCGGAGAGGTAGTCGCCCACGGTGAGGACCTGGTCCTGAGTGCTGACCCGCGCGCCGGGGTCGGCGAGTTCGGCGGCACGTCCCGCGGCGGAGCCGACATCGTCCAGGTGGAACTTGAGCAGCCCCGGCTCCTCGTACGCGGCGGCCAGCCGGACGATCAGCGCGTCGAGCGGGTCGTCGCCGGTCGGGGGTTGGTCCCCAACGCTCCAGTAGGTCACCGCATCGACGGTCGGTTCGCCCTCGGCGGGGGTGACGAGAGTGATCAGGACGTCCTGCGCGTCGATGACGAGGTGGCACACGAGGTCGCGCACAAGCCATCCGCCGCAGCCGGACGGCTGCGCGAAGTCCTGGTCCCTGAGCCCGGCGACCGCGGTGCGCAATGCCGTCCAGGAGCGCGAGAAGAGATCCACATCGGCAAGGTAGTGCGGGGAGGGGAGGGCGGACAAGCGCATGTGAGCGGGGCGGGCGGCCGGGCGCTGCTGCCGACGCTCACGTGCCGACCCGGCCGCCCCTCGTCGGTCCTGCTCGTCAGCTCTGCGCGGTCAGCCTGTCCAGCTCCTCGGCGATCTCCTCCCGCAGAGGGTCGTGCCGGGGCGCCAGGGCATGCCGCTTGTCCCGCCAGTTCTCGTGGGGGTAGAGCCAGACCGGCATACGGACGAGGTCGGCCGGTTCCCAGTCGAAGCGCGGCCACACATGAGCGTGCAGGAACCCGTCGGTGTTGCCCAGGATCTCCAGGTTCACCCGACGAAACGCCGGGTCGAGCCGACGGCAGGCGTGCTCGACGGCTTCGCCGAGCGCGTCCATGTCGGAGAGGAAAGCCAATCGCTTCGCCCGCGGAAGCTCCGACAGCCGTTCCACCTCGGGATCATCCACCAGGAGAACCGAGTAGCCCGGTAGGAACTGCACGTCTCCGATCGCGGCGAACCCTGCCCTCAACCGCCTCAGCACGGTGGGGTTTTCACCGCGCAGGGCACTTCCGATCCGGTCCTTGCGCCAATCGCTCGTCATGACGGAAACCTATGCGAGCGCGATCAGCGGGCGCCGGGCACCCTCCGGGAAACCGGGGTCGGCCGGACATCGGGTCGACGCTGCTCAACCTCGTGGACGACGGGCGTACCGGGCGCGCCTGGCCGGGAGCTCTACCACGGGACGGTCTCGCCATGGCGGTCCAGGAACTGCAGGCCGGGAGCTCCGGACTGAGCTTCGAGGACGTCGACGACAGCCGGGATGCTCTCCGCGGGGCTCAACGGCGCGTCGGGGCCGCCGAGTTGGGTCCGGTTGTGGCCCGGGTCGATGAGCAGCTTGGTGTGGCCGTCGCCGGCATGGCGGGTGGCGTAACTGCGCATCAGCTGGTTGAGCGCGGCCTTGCTGGCCTTGTAGAGCTCGTACCCGTCCTCGGTGTTGCGCGAGATGCTGCCCTGTTCGGAGGACATGACCGCGACGGTTCCGCCGGGTGGGACGAGTCCGCGCAGGGCCTCAAGTGTGCGCAGCGGGCTCAACGCGTTGGTGACCATCACCTCGGTGAACATGTCGGTCGGGACCTCGCCGATGGGCAGGTTGCCCCGGTCGATCGCGGCGTTGACGAAGAGCAGATCGAGTCGGCGGCCCTCCGGACCCCCGTCCGGGCGGCCTTCCAGACGCTCGCGCAGAGCGGCCAGTTGCTCGGAGCTGGTCATCTCCAACGATTCGATCTCCAGCTGTCCCTTGCGGGCATCGGCGCGTGCTCGCAGCTCGCCGCCGGCCCGGCGCGTCGTGGCGATGACTCGCCAGCCGCGCCGGGCGAGCTCGTCGGCAAGGACGAGCCCCAGCCCTTGAGAGGCTCCGACGACCAGGGCTTGACGGTGGGGTGTGGTGGACACACGTACTCCTTCGCGGTGGGTGGGTGCATTCAACCTAGACTGGACGGTGCGTCTAGACAAGGGCGTGGAGATCGTTGCCGGGTACTGTGTTCCGCATGCCCGCCACGAGCTCTCAACCCCCCAGGCCTCGCTCCGGCCCCCGGCGCGACGAGGCCGCACGTCTGGCGGTGCTTCATGCCGCGGACGACCTGCTCGTCGAGCACGGCTTCGGGGGCCTGACCGTCGAAGCCATCGCGCGGCGTGCCGGCGTCGCCAAGCAGACGATCTACCGCTGGTGGCCCTCGAAGGTGGAGATCCTTCTCGACACGCTCATCGAGGACAGCGGTAAACACCTTCCCGTCCCGACGGAGAAGGTCACGGCGGAGAGCATCCGTGGTTACCTGCGGAGCTTCGCGCGGTTCCTCACCCGCGACCCCGCCGGCAAGGTCCTGCTCGCACTCATCGCCCAGGCGCAGCACGATCGCGGCACGGCCGAGAGCTTCCACAAGCGCTATCTCGGTCCGCGCCGCACCCAGGAGCGCGCCATGCTCGCGTGCGCGATCGGCGCCGGCGAGGTCTCGCCCAAGTTCGGTCCCGACGCCACGATGGACGCTCTCGTCGGCCCGATCGTCTATTGCGCCCTGACGGGTTCGAGCATCCCCCGCGGTTTGGTGGACACCCTGGTCGAGGACCTGCTCAGGCCCTGCTCAAGCTGAGTGTCCGCTCGGCTGGGCGCCTGTTCTCCTCCCGAGGGCGCCCGCTCCGGGCTGTCGCACCATGAAGACGTCGACGGCGTCCTCGGTCTCCATGGTGAATCCGTGCCGCTCGTACAAGCGTCGCGCGGCGCTGCCCCGTAGGACGTTGAGGCGGACGACCAGGCCATCGGCGTCGGCCCGCTCCAGCATTCTTCGCAGGACGGCCGACCCCAGCCCTTGCCCCTGAAGGTCCGGCGCGAGATAGAAGTGCTCCAGCCACTGCCCGTCCTCGGCCGGGCGCACGGCGACGCAGCCCGCGAAGGCGCCGTGCGCCAGGATGATCGACGTGTGCCGCGGGACGAAGGCGTCCCGGAACCGCTGCCGGACCCGATGCTCGTCGAACCGTCCGAGCCGCACCAGATCCGGACGCATCGCCACCGCCCGCAGCTCCACGATCGGCTCGACATCCGCCGGCACCGCGGACCGCAGCGCCCATTCCACCGGACGGCGCGCCCCATACCCAGGCAGCGCCCGGGCCTGCCGCGAACCGCCCGCCCCCGTACTCGTATCCATGCCCGGAGTATCTCAACGGCCCCCGGCGACCCCGCGCGGGGGATGGTTCACCTGCGGTGTGCCTCTGGGAGGGTGTGCGCGCCGCGCGACCCGGCAGGTGCCCTCAGGGCGCTCCGCCGCCGAATTAGTCACTTCCGGATGATCTGTCACGGATCGAAATTGCTACCCTGATGGACATGACTGCCATGGCGCCCGCTCGCACCGCCCCCGACCTCTCCTTCCTTCTGGACCACACCAGCCACGTCCTGCGCACCCGCATGGCCGCCGTCCTCGGTGAGATCGGGCTGACGGCGCGCATGCACTGCGTGCTGGTCCATGCTCTGGGGGAGGAGCGGACGCAGGCGCAGCTGGCCGAGCTCGGAGGCATGGACAAGACCACGATGGTGGTGACGGTCGACGCCCTGGAGGCGGCGGGCCTCGCCGAGCGCCGGCCGTCCAGTACGGACCGGCGGGCGCGCATCATCGCCGTGACCGAAGAGGGCGCCCGGGTCGCGCGCCGGAGCCAGAAGATCGTCGACGGCGTCCATGCGGAAGCCCTCGCCAGCCTCTCCGAAGGCGACCGGGAGGCGCTCCTGCGTGCCCTGAACGGCCTCGCCGAAGGGCACTTGGCGGTTCCGGCGGAGTCTCCCCGTCCGGCTCGCCGCGCCCGTCAGAGCGGGAAGTAGAGCGAGGGGGAGGGGAAGGAAGTTCGACCGAAACAAATAGTCTGCAACAAAACCATCTGTTAGTGTCTCTCCTGTCGCCCAACGGACAGGAGAGATCGCATGTTTGCCACTTCCGCCCCTGATCCCAGAACCCCCCGCTCGCAGTGGTTGGCCCTCGGAGTCATCGCCACGAGCCTGCTGATGGTCGTCCTCGACGGCAGCATCGTGACCGTGGCCATGCCGGCCATCCAGAACGACCTCGGCTTCACCCCCACGGGACTCGGCTGGGTCGTCAACGCCTATCTGATCGCGTTCGGCGGTCTGCTGCTGCTCTCCGGCCGGCTCGGCGACCTCGTGGGCCGCAAGCGGATGTTCCTGTCCGGCACGGCGGTATTCACCGCGGCCTCGCTCCTCGCGGGCGTGGCCACCTCCCCCGCGGCGCTGATCGTGGCCCGATTCCTCCAGGGCATAGGCAGCGCGATGGCCTCCGCCGTCGGCCTTGGCATCCTCGTGACGCTGTTCACCGAACCAGGGCAACGCGCCAGGGCGATCGCCGTGTTCAGCTTCACCGGCGCGGCCGGCGCCTCGATCGGGCAGGTGCTCGGCGGAGTACTCACCGATGCCCTGAGCTGGCACTGGATCTTCTTCATCAACCTGCCGTTCGGGCTCGCCGTCCTGGGACTCGCCCTGCCCGTGCTGCCCGCCGACCGGGGCATCGGCCTGAAGGCCGGCGCCGACGCCGTCGGGGCGCTGCTCGTCACGACAGGACTGATGCTCGGGATCTACACCATCGTCAAGGCCGGTGAGTACGGCTGGACTTCGGCGCATACGCTCGGCCTGGGCGCGCTCGCCGTCGTTCTGCTCGCCGCGTTCCTCGTTCGGCAGGCCACCGCCAGGACCCCGCTCATGCCGTTGCGGATCTTCCGCTCACGGAACGTCTCGGGCGCCAACCTGGTCCAGATGCTCATGGTGGCCGCGCTGTTCTCCTTCCAGATCCTCGTCGCCTTCTACCTGCAGGGAGTTCTCGCATACGACGCCACCCGGACCGGTCTTGCCATGCTCCCCGCCGCGGGCATCATCGGCGCGGTCTCCCTCGGTGTCTCCGCCCGCCTCAACGCCCGCTTCGGCGAACGCCCGGTCCTGCTCACGGGAATCGCGCTTCTGATCGGTGTTCTCGGACTGCTCGCCCGTGTCCCCGTGCATGCCGACTACGTCACCGACCTCCTGCCGGTGATGCTGCTCGCCGCCGGCTTCGGGCTCGCTCTGCCCGCGCTGACCACGCTCGGCATGTCCGGCGCGGGTGAGGAGGACTCGGGGCTCGCCTCCGGCCTCTTCAACACGACCCAGCAGATCGGCATGGCCCTCGGCGTCGCGGTGCTCTCCACGCTGGCCGCGTCCCGCACCAACAACCTGCTCGCCCACGGAAGAAGCCGGACGGAGGCGTTGACCGGCGGCTACCACCTTGCCTTCGCCGTCGGTGCGGGGCTCCTCGTGGCGGCTTTCGTCGTCGCGGCCGTGCTGCTGCGCCGGCCCGGGCAGCAGCCGCGTACGACCGTGACGCGGACACGCGACGCCGCGCCGGACGGCACCAGCCTCACCGCCGTCTGAACCTCCGCTCCTATCCACCGCGCGCACGCCCACCGAAAGGCAGCACCGTGAACACGTACGAGAACCCGGCCGCAACTCCCATCCAGGAAGAGACCGGGACCGATCGGCCCGGTAGCGGGCCCTTGCCCCGCGCCCTGTCCGATGAGGCACTCTCGCGGCTGCTCCAGGCGCAGCGGTTCGGGGTGCTCGCCACCGTCAAGGGCAGCGGGCACCCTCACCTGTCGACCGTGCTCCACCACTGGAACCCCGAAGAGCGCGTCATCCGGATCTCCACCACGGCCGACCGTCTCAAAGTCCGGCATCTGCGCCGCGATCCACATGTGGCTCTGCACGTCACGGGCCCGGATGTCTGGTCGTTCGCCGTCGCCGAGGGCGAGGCCGAAGTGTCGCCGGAGGCGAAGGTCCCCGGCGACGCGACCGGCCGCGAACTCCTCGCGCTCACCCCCGGGTTCGAGGACCCGGCCGAGGAGGCGGCCTTCCTTGAGCAGTTGGTCGCCGACCGGCGTGTGGTGATCCGGATCCCGGTCTCGCGCCTGTACGGAACGGCCCTCGACATCCCTGGCGCGGACCCGGTCGAGGCTGCGGCACAGGCTCTCAGTTCCAGGGGTCGGTGAAGGACCGTCCGGGCACCGGCTTGGCGATGAGGGCCACCGCGATGAAGAAGTTGACCTGCCCGATGGCGAACATCAAGGTGGCCAGCGCCTTCGGCTCATAGTGTTCGGCGGCCTGGGCGTAGAGCTCGTCCGAGACCCGCTCGCCGTGTGCGGCCGGCTGGAGCGCGGCCTCGACGAGCGCCAGCGCGGCACGTTCGGCGCTCGTGAAGTAGGGCGAGTCCTGCCAGGACGCCACCGATGTGATCCGCTCCTCCGACTCGCCGGCCTTGCGCAGGAAGCCGGTGTGCAGAACGGTCAGGTAGGTGCTGCCGACGATCTGCCCCGCACGCAGTTGGAGGAGGCTGATGGTGGCACGGGGCACCGAGCCGTTGCCGGTGACCTTGAACAGGGCAGCCGACACCTGCGCCAGCTCGGGGACGAGCTGTGCGGGGTCCTCGGACATCCGGGGAGCCATCGGTACTTCCGTGGTGATCGAGCGAGTCTCCATGACCATCTCCTCAAGGCTTTCGCGTTGCTGTCACTGCTCTGACAGATCGCGGCGGAGAAATGTGACAAGAGGCGGGCCGACGGATGGAAATTCCTTCCGCGTTCCGCCCGCGTTCTGCCCGCATGGTCCTCTGACCTGGGAGAACGGGCACTTTGTCCCGCCCCGTAGCCGAGCAGGTACCAACTAGGTACCATCGAGTCATGCCGTCCTTGAACATCACCTTCACCGACGAGGAACTCGAAGCGGTACGGGCCGCCGCGGCCGCCGACGGGAAATCGCTCAAGCAGTACGTCCACGACCTGCCCCTGCGGGAACAGCAGCGCCTGCAGTTCGTCCGGTACGCGCTCTCCTGGGGGGAGCAGCAGCGCGCCGAGTTCGACGAGGCCTTTCCCGACGAGGCGCCGCCGAGCTCGCGCAGCGAGGGGGCGGACGCCGCCTGATGGTCCTCTACATCGACGTCCCGTGGCTCCTGGACGTCCAGGAGCAGGCTGTCCCGGAAGACGTGAGCGTCGCCGACTACTCGGCCCTGGTCGCCGCGGTCGCCCGCCACAAGACCCGCATCCCCCGCCCCGCCACCGCCGACCCCGAACCCTCCTGGCGGGCGGCGGCTCTGCTGCACACCCTGGTACGCCTGCAACCGCTGCCGCACCGCAACAGCCTCTACGCCTGCCAGGTGACGGCCGCCTACATGTACGCCTCGGGTGAGGGCATCGATCCGCCGTACGGCGCGATGGTGGATCTCGTCCGCGACATCCAGGCGGGGAAGGTGAGCGTGTATCAGGCCGCGGACCGCATCCGGGCGTGGCGCATCTGACGGGGGAGGGGCCGACTGAACTGCTCTGAGTTGGCCTGGGGTTGGGCCGTGACTGGCGCTGAGGTGGAGTACCACCGGGGAGCGGCCTGACGCTTCTGTCGATGGCGCGACATCCTGGTGGCGGCCGTGGGACGGCCCCGCTTCATCGCCGGCGCGGACATCAAGCCTGGGGCGGTGGTGATCGATGCGGGGTACAACCCGGGCAACGTCGGGGACGTGGATTTCACCTCCGCCAGAGACCGGGCCGCCTTGATCACCCCGGTACCGGGCGGGGTGGGGCCCATGACCATCGCCGTACTCCTCGCTCAGACGGTGGAGGCGGCCGGGCGTCAACTGGGCGTGAGCTGATCGTCGGTTCTGGCCGGCGGCGGGGCCGATGGGTCGCCGACGTCGACCTGTGCCGCGTCGAGAGCCCGGCGTGCCGGGCCGTTGCCTCCGCCACGGTGAAGCCGCCGCCAGCACGAGCGAGCCGTCGGCGACCGTCGGCGCGCCCATGGTCCCGGCCGTGGTCTTCTGCACCACGGTCCGGCCAGCGAGCGTCATCTCCCTTACAAATCCAGGGGAGTTGACGGCATCGAAACACGGCGCACGCCGTCCTTGAGCGCGAGCCAGTCCGGATGCAGGGGGCCGGGGTGGGGTGCGTGCGGAAGTCTCCTGGCCGCTCTACCTGGGCCTGCTGCTCTCCGGATCGTTGACGCATCGGGGCGGAGCCACGTCCGGGTCTGGTCGGTTCGGGGCACCCGGGGACAGGGCACGGGGGGCGGGGTCTTCGGGGTATGGGGGGATCACCTCCTAAGGAGTGGGGGATCGTTTCGGCGCCCCTCGTTCGGGTGATCGGCGCATGTATGGAATGGGGGCGGGGGAGCCATGCGGCGACTCGAACCAGCCGCCGAGTCATAGCAACCACCGTTAAATGAAAGTGAGTTCAAGTGCGCCGTACCGCTGCTGTCCTCCTCGGAACCGCCGCCCTTCTCGGAGCCCTCGCTACTCCTGCCATCGCTGATGACGGAGCCCAAGGAGCCGCTGTCAACTCGCCGGGGGTTGTATCGGGCAACGTGATCCAGGTTCCGATCCACGTCCCAGTCAACGCGTGCGGCAACAGCATCAACATCGTGGGGCTGCTGAATCCGACGTTCGGCAACACGTGCGTCAACGACTGACAGGCTGACCTGCTGTGGTGCTGTTCCGTTCCTTCGGCAGCACCACAGCGCAGCGTCCGCACCCGCATGGGTTCGGTCTGGGCCGGTCGGGTCGGCGTAGAGGTCGCAAAGATCGGATTGCGTGGCCCCCGACCCGCCCATCCGCGTGAGCTTACCGACCGGCTGTACTGGACAGGTACGGAACACAGGGCGGCCGGCGCCCGGGCCGCCGTCACTGTCGGGCCACGTACGCTCGTCCCATGGGTAGTGAGATGGGATTGCGGGAGCGCAAGAGGCGGCAGACGTACGAAGCGGTGTCGGAGACGGCCATCGCGCTGTTCCTGGAGCGTGGCTTCGACAAGGTTTCCGTCGCGGAGGTCGCCGCGGCCGCCGGGATTTCCAAGCCCACCCTGTTCCGGTACTTCCCCGCCAAGGAGGACCTCGTACTGCACCGGTTCGCCGACCACGAAGACGAGGCGGCTCGAGTCGTCGCGGCCGGCCGGGCCGAGGGGATCGCGCCGCTGCCCGCCCTGCGCGCCCACTTCCGCGAGGGACTGGAACGCCGCGACCCGGTGACCGGGCTCTGCGACAACCCGCACGTGCGCGCCTATTACAGCCTGCTCTACGGAACCCCGAGCCTGGTGGCCCGGCTGTACGGGTACCAGGAGCGGTCGGAGCAGGCGCTGGCCGCCGAGCTCGGCGAAGGGCTCGGCGCGCGGATCGCGGCCGGCCAGATCATCGCCGTACGCCGGATCCTCGCGGAGGAGAACTGGCGCCGCATCGAGGCGGGGGAGAGCGAGGGGGCGCTGTACCCGGAGGCCGTGCGGGCGGCGGACCGGGCGTTCGCGCAGTTGGCGCAGGGGCTGGGAACCGAGTACGGGGAGGGGTGACTCACCACCCTGTGCCCCCTGCCCTCCATTCGTTACTGAGTAAAAAATGTAACCGGGTTGCGTTATCCTGGTCGGCATGAAGCCACTCGACCGGGAACTCGACCACGAGCGGACCTACCACGACGCCTGCCGGGCGGCCCTGTCCGCCATGACCGAGGGTGCCGGACATCGCGTCGTCATCGGCGAGAACGCCTTCGCGTCCGGCGCCGACGCCGAGGTGCTCGGTTATCAACTCCGAAGCTGGGCCAAGGAGTTGAGGGAGATGCCGCAGGGCCCGCTGTTCTTCGGGCGGCTCGACTTCGACGCGGCGGCCGATGGCGACCACGCCGGCCAGAGCTATCACATCGGCCGTCGCCGCATCAGCGAGCACCCCTCCGCCCCGCCCCTCGTCGTCGACTGGAGGGCGCCCGTCTCGCGCCGCTTCTACCAGGCCAGCGCCCGTGACCCCCAGGGTGTCGCCGTCCGCCGACGGTTCGGCTGGGCGCAGGGAAGCTCTGGGGCCGCCGAGGACCTGACAGGTCTTGAGGACGAGCGCCTGGTGGCGGGGGAGGCGCGGGGCCCCGGCGCGATCCTCACCGGGGAGATCGAGCGCCCCCGCGTCGGCCCCATGCGGGACATCGCGGCGACCATCCAGCCCGAGCAGGACGACCTCGTACGCTCCGAACTGGCCGAGTCCGTCTGCGTGCAGGGCGCCCCCGGGACCGGCAAGACCGCAGTCGGCCTGCACCGCGCGGCGTACCTCCTCTACACCTATCCGCAACGCGTCCAGCGTCGCGGCCTCCTGGTGCTCGGCCCCAACCGCACCTTCCTCTCCTACATCCGCGAAGTCCTCCCCGCGCTCGGCGAGTACGACATCCGCCAGTCGACCGTCGACGAGGAGATCGTGCGGGACACCCGCGGCCGCGAGGTGCGAGCCATCGACGAACCGGAGGCGGCGATCGTCAAGCACGACGTGCGGATGGCCGGAGTGCTGCGTCGTGCCCTGTACGGACGTGTCGCCCACCCCGTCAACTCCCTTGCGCTGCGCGAGGGTTCGTATACCTGGCGGGTCGCCAAGGGGGAGCTCGCGTCGATCGTCGCCGCGGTACGGGCCGAGGCGCCGCCGTACGCCATCGGGCGGGAGCGGGTGCGCAGCCGGGCGGTCCGGGCGATCCAGCTCCAGGCGGAACGGCGGGCCGGGCCCATGAACAACACCTGGGTCCAGAAGATCACCAGGGCGCGCCCGGTGACCGAATTCGTCGACACGGTGTGGCCGAAGGTGAAGCCGGAAGAGGTGCTGGCCGAGCTGTTCGCGGACCCTGACGCACTGGCCGCGGCGGCCGACGGCAGCCTCGATCCGGACGAACAGAAGACCCTCCTGTGGTCGAAGCGGCCGCGCTCGTGGAAGTCCGCCAAGTGGTCGGCGGCCGATCTCGTGCTGCTCGACGAGGTGGCGGGCCTGATCGAGCACCCCGAGGGGTACGGGCACATCGTCGTCGACGAGGCGCAGGACCTGTCCCCGATGCAGTGCCGGGCGATCGCCCGGCGCGCGGTGTTCGGCTCGCTGACGGTGCTCGGCGACCTGGCCCAGGGCACCACCCCATGGGCGGCCCGCGGCTGGTCCGGGCAGCTCGCCCATCTGGGCAAGCCGGGCGCCGAGGTGGTGCCGCTGACGACGGGCTTCCGGGTGCCGGCCGCGATCGTGGAACTGGCTAACCGGCTGCTCCCCGCGCTCGACGTGGACGTGCCGACCGGTCAATCCCTGCGCAAGGACGGTGAGTTGAGCTATCGCCGCGCTGCTTCGCCGCAGGGGCTTGCCGAGGCGGCGGTCGACGCGGTGCGGGCGGCGCTGGGCCGTGAGGGCTCGGTGGGCGTGATCGCGGCCGACCGCGACGTGCCCGCGCTGGCTGCCGCCATCGAGTCGGCCGGCCTCGACGCGGCGGACGCGGCGCGGGTCACGCTGCTCCCCGCGACGCTCGCCAAGGGCCTCGAATACGACCACGTGGTGGCCGTCGAACCGGCCGAGATCGCGGCGGCCGAGGAGCGCGGCCCGCACCGGCTCTACGTGGTCCTGACCCGGGCGGTGTCGGGCCTGGAGATCGTCCACAGCAGGCCGCTGCCGAGGGAGCTGGAGCCGGCCGTCGTCGGCTGAGTTTGGCGGTGCCGGGCAGCGGATCGGGTGTGGTGGAGGACCGGTTCCGGGGAGGTGCTCGCCGAGGTGAGGCGGGCGGGGTCGGGCCGTGTTCGCGAGGTGCGGCCGGCCTTGTTCAAGCGGAACCAGCCTTTTCTACAAGGCATTTGGGGTTCCTGGCGGCATCCGGACGATTCCGGCAAGGCCTTCCTGGTGGGCGAGCACGGCGGCCTGAACGCGGTTCTCCAGGCCGAGCCGGGTGAGGATGCGGTTGACGCGGCTCTTCACGTTCCCTTCGCTGAGGCCGAGGGCTGAGGCGATCTGCGCGTTGGACAGACCTCGGGCGACCAGCACGAGGACCTGGAGTTCGCGCTCGGTCAGCAGATCCGCGAGCTCGCCTTCGCGCGGGGCGGGGGCCGGGGTGTTGGGCATCAAGGCGGCCGGGAGAGCGGTGACGGTGTCGATGAGACGGCGCGTCACGCTCGGAGCAAGTACCGCCTCCCCGTTGGCGGTTGAGCGAATGGCCTGGGCGAGCAGTTCGGGAGGGCTGTTCTTCAGCAGGAAGCCGGCGGCCCCGGCTCGCAACGCGGCATGCACGTACTCGTCCAGGTCGAACGTGGTCAGCACGAGGACACGCGGCGCCGCACCCGGGCCGGGCCAGCAGGTGGTGATGTGCCGCGTGGCCTCCACGCCGGTCGTGCCGGGCATGCGGACGTCCATCAGAACGACGTCGGGCTGGAGCTCGACGGCTCGGGCGACAGCCTGCTTCCCGTCGGCTGCCTCGCCGACGACCGAAAGGTCCTCACGGCGGTCGACGACCAGGCGAAGCCCGGTCCTGACCATCTCCTGATCGTCGACGATCAGCACGCGGATGGTCGTGCGTCCGTCACCGCTGGTCATACGTCCGCCTCCGTCGGCCAGGCGTCCGCCTCCGTCGGCCGAGGCGCCTTCGCGAGGAGAACCGCGTGCAGCCGCCAGCCGCCGTCCTCGCACGGCCCGGCCTCCAGCACGCCGTCGAAGGCCGCGACGCGTTCCCGCATGCCGATGAGCCCGCGCCCGGTCCCGGGGACCGGCGCGCGCCCTGATGGCGCCGGATCGTTCGCGACCTCGATCGTGAGGCGGGAGTCGTCACCGCCCACGGTGACCCGCACGCCGACGGGCCCGGCGTGCTTGATGACGTTCGTCAACGCCTCCTGGACGATCCGGTAGGCCGAGATCCGCACCCCCGCGGAAAGCGCGGTCCGCGCCCCGACCTCCGACACGTAGGTCACTCGGCAGCCCGCTTCCGTCGCCGCGTCGATGAGCGGTTCGAGATGGTCGAGGGACGGTTCGGGCGCGAGCTCCCGTTCCCGGAAGGACAGCAGTCCGAGGACGCGCCGCATCTCGATGAGGGCGGTGTCCGCCGTCCGCGCGATGAGACCGACGCACTGCACGGCCTGGGCGGCGGGGAACGAGCCGGCTTCGGCGGGGGCGGATGCGGGTGTCATGACGTCCTCGGCGGCTCGCGCCTGGACGGCGATGGCACTCACATGGTGGGCCACCACGTCGTGCAGGTCACGGGCAATGCGGGCGCGCTCGGTGACCACCGCCTGCCGGGCGTTGAGTTCCCGCTCGGCCTCAAGACGCCGATTGAGCTCACGCAGGCGTTCCGCGTCGGCGTCGATCCTGCGCCTGCCACACCCCAGAAGCCAGGCCAGGGCGAAGAAGAAGACGAACGTCGTGGTGCTGATCGGCTCCAGCGACCCCAGACGCGGGGTCTCCCAGTGCCCGGTGAGCGCATCGGCGCCGGCGGTGGACGCGAGGCACAGCAACGTCCCCGGCAGGCTCGCCGGGACCGGGGCGTAGCGGGCCGCGCCATACACGCCGATCATGAGCAGGAACGGGCCCGGTATGCGGCCCTGAATCGGACTGAGCACCTGGAAGGCCACGTACAGGCAGGTCATCGCCGCCAGGACGGCGATGGGACGCGTCCGCCTCCACAGCAGTGGGACCGTCTGCGCTCCCCAAAGGGCCACTCCCCAGCCACTCGGCTCCGGCGTGCGGTCCAGCACCGTGGCCACGTCGAACAACGTCAGGCCGCCGCCCAGCGCTACGTCCGTCAGACGTGGCCGGTCGGCTATCCATCGCCGCGCTTCTCGTGGCGCGGCTTTCATATTGATGACCATCTCGGTCCGTCAGGGTAGGGCACTGTCCGGCGGATTTGGTTGCCGCGCATCGATAGTTGCGTGGGCGCGCGCGAGATCGACGTGGAGAGGGACGTGCCACGCGAAGGGGCCCGCCTAGCGTTTTGGCCATGACGAACCTCCCCCTGACGAATCCCCTCGTCTCCTCGACGGCACCGCCTCCCCAGGAGCCTGCGCACACCATCAACTCCCGTAAGCGGCAGGGGAGTTCGGGCGCGCTTCGATACGGACTGCTGGTGCTCGGCACGGGCGCGATGCTGTTCGCGGTGGGCGGCCGGTGGGACATCGCGGCCGCGGCGTGGATCTTCCCCGTGCTCCTGCTGCGTTTCGCCCGGCTCAGCCGCGTGTGGTCCGGAACTTTGTGGATCTGGCTGGCGCACATCGCCGCCGCCGTCTTCTGGATCCAGGAGTCGGAACTCGGCCTCAACCCCGTCGCCGTCGTGGGCGCGATCGCTCTCGCGGCCCTGCAGACGCTGCCGTTCCTGGCCGACAGGCTGCTGGTCAGCCGGTTGCGCCCGGCGGTGGCGGCCCTCGCCTTCCCCGCGGCTTTCGCCGGCGCCGAGTTCCTGATCACCCTGGTGACCCCGCTCGGCACGGCGTACGGCTGCCTGGCCGTCACGCAGTACGGCGACCTCCCGCTCCTGCAGGTCGTGTCGGTCACCGGGCCGTGGGGGATCGGGTTCCTGATCGCCTACTTCGCGAGTACCGCCAACCGGATCTGGGAGCGGCCCGCATGGCGCAGTGGCCTGGTCTACGGGACGGTACTGCTGACCGTCGTGCTGGCCGGCGGCGCCCGAATGGCCTTCAGCCCGCCGGTGGGCGCCACCGTACGGATCGCCGGGGTGAGCCCCAGCAGGACCGTGACCGACACCCTGCGGGCCGTGCTCGGGCGGATCGACGGCGGGCCGGCCGACATCGCCTCCGCGCCCGCCTCGCAGGTGGAGCCCGCGATGACCGCCGTCGAGAACGATTTGCTCGCCGCGACCCGGCGTGAAGCCGCGGCCGGAGCGAAGATCGTGATCTGGCCGGAGGAGGCCGTCAGGGTCCAGGAGTCCCACGCACCCGCCGCTATCGCCGCCGCACAGGAAGAGGCCCGCCGGTCCGGGATCTACCTGGAGATCGGCGTCCGCACCTACAGCACGACCGGCCCCGCCTTCGGCCGCGACGAGGCGCTGCTCATCGACCCCCACGGGAAGGTGCTGTGGACCTACCAGAAGGCACACCCGATCCCCGGCTCGGAGAGGTACGAGCCCGGTGACGGCCGCGTGCCCGTCGCGGACACCCCGTACGGCCGCATCGCGAACGTCATCTGCTACGACGCCGACTTCCCCGCCCTGATGCGGACGCGGGCCGACATCATGCTCGTCCCGTCCGCCGACTGGAAGGAGTATGGCGCCGCGCACACCGCGAAGGCGAGCCTGCGGGCCATCGAGGGCGGCTACTCACTGGTGCGGCAGGACGCGCAGGGGGTTTCGACCGCCTACGACAACCAAGGCCATGTGCTCGCCACCACCGACTACTTCACGACGGATCGGCAGACGATGGTGGCCCATGTGCCCACGCGCGGCGTCACCACGATCTACGACCGGATCGGCGACACCTTCGCCTGGCTCTGCCTGACAGGTCTCGCCGCGCTCATGGTCATCGCGGTCGCCCGGCCCCGGCGTCGTACGACCGACGGCTGAGAAATGTGGCGGGCGGCGAGAGGGCCCGAACTCACAGCAGGGCGGGCTCGATCGCCCGGCGGCCAGGGGCGAGGCAGACCTCAGGCGACAGGCCGACTCGTTCTCATGCGGGCGTACGCGTAGACACATCCCGCGAGCGCCAGGTCGGACAGGAGCATGAAGCCGATCGAGTACGAGTCCTTCGCGCTGTAGATCGCGCCCATGACCAGCGGCGGTACGAAGCCGCCGAGACCGCCCATCGCTCCGACGATGCCGGTCACGCTGCCCACCTGGGGTTGTGGGGTCACCTGCGAGACGAGGGCGAAGACGCTGCCGCTGGCCGTCCCGAGCCCGGCGCCCATGCACAGCAGGGCGATGGTGCCGCCCGGGTACAGCGTGGGGTCGAAGGCCTGCACGATCGCGAGCAGGGCGACCAGACCGAGTGCGGTGGCCGTGACCAGAGCGGGGTGGACGCGGTCCGACAGCCAGCCGCCGATCGGTCGGAAGACGACGGTGGCCAGGGCGAAACCGGCCGCTTTGGAGCCCGCGTCGGTGGGCGACAGTTCGTACCAGGTCTTGAGATACGTGGGCAGGTACACGCCGAACGCGACGATCCCGCCGAACCCGATCGCGTACAGCGCGGACAGTTCCCATGTCACGCGCAGCCGCACCGCCTGCCCGAGCCGCGAACCGAGCGACGCCGTGGGCACGGGCCGGTCCGGCCGGTCCGTGATCAGCAGCGCGGCCAGCGCGGCGTACGCGGCGAGAGCCACCGCCACGACGGTGAACGGCAGGTGATAGCCGTGCTTGGCGATCCGGGGCGTCAGGTACCCGGAGAGGGCCACGCCGCCCATGCCCATGCCGAACACGCCGAGCGCGAAGCCTCGTCTGCTGGGCGGGAACCAGGAGTTGACCAGGGGGATGCCGATCGCGAACGTCGTGCCGCCCAGTCCGAGCAGGAAGCCGACCACGAGCATCAGGCCGTAGCTGTCGCGCGCCGGGATCAGCAGGAGGACCGGCACGGTGGTCAGCGCGGACATCAGCGGGAACATCAGCTTCGCGCCGTACCGGTCGGTCAGCGCACCCACCGGAATCCGGCCCAGGGAGCCGACGAGCACCGGGACGGCCACGAGCAGCGACTGCTGCAGCGAGCTGAGGTGCAGCCGGTCCTTGTAGTCACCGGCCAGAGGCGCGATCAGGTCCCACGCCCAGAACGTCAGCGTGAACCCGACGGTCGCCATCACCAGGTTGCGGTAAGCGGCGGCGGTCGGCTTCAGATCGCTGTGCGCGGAGGGGGTGGGCTTCGCGACGGTGTCCACGTCCCCAGTCAATGCGCCCGGGGGATCCGGGGCGCGCCGGACTGCGCCGTACGGGGTACCTCCGTGCGCGGCCGAGCCCCCGGCTCAGGCCGGCCGCGCATGACCATGGGGACCTCCCTGCCATGCTGCGATCCCTTCACCTGACGGGACCGGCGGGCGGGGAGGTTGTGACGGGACCGCGGGCTGGGACGTTGATCCTGACGCATCATCAAGTTACCTGCGGGCGACGTGAGTTACTTCCCTCAATGCGTGGCCGACCCCCGGCTGATCGGCCGTGCGGGACGCGAAGGGGATCGTCGTCGTGCTCGGCCGGTCGAGCCGGCTCGGGTTGGGTAGCGTGGAGCTTCCGCACGTTCCCGCGTCCCACGGAGTGGCCCATGTACGTTCGCCGGATCGTTCCCAACTTCCGGTCCGAGGGTCAGGCCCTCGCCGAGAGCTCCGACTTCTATGGCGCGCTCGGCTTTGAGGAAGTCATGAACCACGGCTGGATCGTCACGCTCGCCTCCACGGACAACCCCGCCGTGCAGCTGAGTCTGATGACCAAGGACCGGACGGCCCCGGTCACGCCGGACGTGAGCATCGAGGTGGAGGACGTCGACGCGGTCCACCGGGCGATGGTGGAGCGCGGCGCCGAGATCGTCCATCCCCTGACGGACGAGGAGTGGGGCGTCCGCCGGTTCTTCGTCCGGGACCCCAACGGCCGGGTCGTCAATGTGCTCAGCCACTCCTGAGGCTGGTTCGTTGTGGGCGGTGCGACCGACCCGGCTCAGTTCCCCCGTGCGTCCGGGCCGTAGAGGGCGGCGATGTTCTCGGAGCTGGTCCACCGGCTGTAGGTGGGTGACTGCGGCCAGCCCTTGGGGGAGTCCTGCCATTCCTCCTGGCGACCGTAGGGCAGCAGGTCGATCAGGGCGAAGGTGTGGCTGAGTTGCTCGGTGCCCCGGCCGTTGGTGTGCCACGTGCGGTAGACGCTGTCGCCGTCGCGCAGGAACACGTTGACGGCGAACCCCCCGCCGGGCGGTGTGCCGACGTCGGTGCCGAACGGGCTGTTCGCGGTGGAGTACCAGGTCATCCTGTTGCCGACCCGCCGTTTGTACGCGAGGGCTTCGTCGAGAGGACCCTGGGTGACGATGACGAACCGGGCGTCGTAGGCATCCAGGAATTCCAGCCGGGTGAACTGCGATGTGAACCCCGTACAGCCCGCGCACTGCCACTTCTCGCCGGGGAACCACATGTGGTTGTAGACGATCAGCTGGTCCTTTCCGTCGAAGACGTCGGCCAGTCGGACCGGCCCTTCCTCGCCTTCGAGGGTGTAGTCGGGCATCTCGACCATCGGCATCCTGCGGCGCTGGGCGGCGATGGCATCGAGCTGCCGGGTGGCGGCCTTCTCCTGCACGCGCAGCTCGTCGAGCCGGCGCTGCCAGGTCTCGGCGTCGACGACGGGTGGTAGTGCCTGGGCGGTCATGGGCTCCTCCGGGGTTCGTGACATCGGGCTCGTAGGGGTGGACCGTTCCTACACGCGAAACTCATCGCTCCCCGGCCAAACTCATCGCTCCCCGGCCAACTCGGCGACGCTTCGGGGAGGGACGGTGTGAGAACCGGCACCACCTGGAACAGGGCTCGGCCGAACACGGCCTGCCCCGCTCGGCCTCAGGGGCGAAGTCCCGCCGGCAGGGCGCCCGTTCGTCCAGTTCGGTGCGCCACACGGCGATCCGGTTCAGCAGTTCGGGGTCCGGGATGCACAGGATCGTGGAAGGCCACCTGCCTATAGTGCGCAGGAACTGGCAAGCCAGCCGCTGAGGGGGTGTGTGGCCCGGGCCGGCGCGGTGGGCATGTGCGGGCAGGCGCGAGTGAGCTGTCGACCAGGGGTGCCCCTTGCCCGATGACCGCTCCCCTCGGGACCGGCACCCCATGTATGACGCAGGTCACGGGAACGCCTGAGCGTGAGCGGACAACTCTTGACGTGAACCATTCGATATACGACCGCATACGCGACGGCGACCCCGGGGCGTTCCGGGAGCTCTTCGACGAGCACGCGCAGCTGGTCTACCGGCATGCCGTGCGTGTCACGGGCGACTGGGCGTTGGCGGAGGACGTCGTCTCGCTGACGTTCCTGGAGGCGTGGCGGCTGCGTGAGCGCCTACGCGACGAGGGCGAGAGCCCCAGACCCTGGCTGATGGGCATCGCCGTGAACGTCCTGCGCAATGTTTCGCGCGCGGCCCGTCGGCATAGAGCGGCGATGGCTCGCGTCCCAGTGCGCAATACCGTGCCGGACTTCACGGACGAGTTGGTGGGCCGCATGGCCGACGCGGAGCAGCTCGCGGCGGCCCAGCGGGCCCTGGGCAAACTCCGCCGCCGCGAACGCGAGGTGGTCACCCTGTGCGTCTGGTCCGGGCTGACCTACCCAGAGGCAGCCGAGGCCCTGGGCGTACCGGTGGGCACCGTGCGGTCCCGGCTGTCCCGGGCGCGGACCCGGCTGCGCAACCTCGCCGAACGTGAACTGTGGAAGGGCGCCGAAGCAGCGGCGCGGGGCCCCGCAGGGCCTTCCGACGACCCCCGTACAGCCCGGCCGAAGAAGGAGCGGAACCGATGACGCGCATGCCCTGGAGGCGGCACGAGCCGCTCCATACCTCCGAGTTCGACCTGTTGATTCCGGCGCCGGGCGGCCCGCAGATGCCGGAGGACCGGCACACCGCGCTCGCCGGGCACCTGGAGAGTGAAATCCGGCGCGCTTCCGCGCCTGCCGCCATGCGGCGCGCCGGCCTGCGTCGCACGGTCTGGATCGGCGTTCCGGTGGCCGCCGTGCTGGCCGCCGGTGTGATCGTGCCCGGGTCCCTGCACCTGGGCGGGGCGTCCGGCCAGGGGGCGGGGGCCGGCGGTCACCGGGACGCCGGCTCGCGGGAGAAGCCCCCGTGGATGCCACTCGTACCCGGCACCACCGAGAACCTCTCCGCGACCGTCGACCGCATCGTGCTGGCTGCGGCGGCCCAGCCCTCCCTCACACCACGCCCGGACCAGTTCATCTACATCAAGAGCAAGGTGTCCTTCCTCCGGGGCGAGAAGAACGTCGACACGGGGAAGGTGGAGACGTGGATCAGCCCCCTGCACACCCGCCAGATCTGGAAGTCCCCCGACGGGAAGAAGGGATTCCTGTACGAACCGGGCGGCGCCCTCAGCGACGTGGACCCCAACGGCACGGACCTCGACGACGGGCCGCACACTTCCGGCGACAAGCGCCACTCCTACAACAGCATGAAGGCCCTCCCCACCGACCCCGACGCCCTGTTGAAGCGGCTCTACCAGGGAGGCAAGCGAGGCAACCACGACGACGACTGGATGGCGTTCAAGGAGATCAACAGTCTCCTGTCCGAGCAGATCGCCCCCTCGGCCACCAGCGCCGCCCTCTACAAGGTGGCGGCCCAGATCCCGGGGGTCGAACTCGTCCCGAAGGCCACCGACGCGGACGGCCGCCAGGGCATCGCCATCGCCTTCACCCAGGGATCCAGCCGACACGAGTGGATCTTCGACAAGGACACCTACACCTACCTGGGCCAGCGCGAAGTCCTGGTGAAGGAGGAGGACGGCCTGAAGCCGGGCACGGTGGTTGGGCAGACGACGGTGGTCGAACGGGCCGTCACGGACGCGAAGAAGGAACTCCCGGACGGCAAGCGGCTATGAGCCGTTCACGGCCGGCGCGAGCATCCTGGGAATCAGCCATACCAGCCTTCGCCCGCGAATAGGCCTCCCACCGGCTGATCGACTCCATGTCGATGGTGGAGAAGCTCGGCAAGGACATACGGCCTCCGTGCTCCCGCTGCGGAGGCCGCACGCCCGGCGGCGCCGTCACCGCCGGGGGACCCTCCCCGTTCTTCGGCCGATGGCAGGGCGTGGGTCCGGTGCCGGCGGCCTGTTGCCACGAGGAGAGCCTCTGCTTCCACGTTCGTGCACCGCGGCCGGGTCCGACATGTGCGGACCGGGCCCGACCGCGGGCCGAACGGCCTGGATGTTTCCCGGCTGTACTCGCCGTGTGAAGGAGCTGTGCCCAGCCCACCGCTACCGTGTGGTTCTTCACGGTCTTCTCGGACAGGTAGAGCCGCCGGCCGATCTGGGGCATCGTCCGGGCGGCCTGGGCGAGAGTGGCGTCGGCGTGCACCGTGACCCCTTCGTCTTGGCCTACGACGAATACGACGCCAAGCCCTACCGCTGGACCTACGACGGCAGCCCACTCAAAGCCGCATGAACCCCCGAAGGATCAACGCTAGGGCTGGAAGAGTACTTCCGGATTGTTAGGCGAGGGGCCGTCCAGCAGCGGACTGTGGATCCCCTTCAGCGTCTGGTCGAAGAACGCTGTCACGTACTCGCGGGTGATCACGATTCCACGTTCGGGGTCGAGGGGCGGCGTCGGGAACCCGGCCTGCTCGTGAAGCAGGTCCAGGTCGGCGAAGCTGAAGTGGTCGGCGCCGGCGACCGTCAGCCACTTCTTGTAGCCGCCGAGGGCGGCCCAGGCCTGCCCCCACGTGGTGTCGTGGCCGCCGACCGGGTGGTTGTCGGCCGTGCCCAGCATGAGGAGCGGCCGGTTGATCTGGCCGGGCATCGGGGCCGGGTGGAAACTGCCGTCCATGTTCACTCCGGCCCGTACGCGTGGGTCGGCGATCATCGTGGCGGCGGCCGCCGCTCCGCCGATGGAGTGTCCGGCCATGCCGATCTCGTGCTTGTCGATGAGGTGTGCCAGGGGCCACGCGGTATTGCCATGCGTCAACCGGTCGATCACGAAGGACACGTCCCGCGCACGGTTGGCGGCGACGGAGTCGAAGTCGAGCCCCGGGTCATCGCAGATCGCGCACGGCGGCGTCTGGCCGTTCGCCAGCGTCTCGCCGCTGTCCCCGTAGGTGTCGCCGACGAGCGCGACGACGTAGCCGTGACTGGCCAGGTCGGTCGCGAGCGAGGTGAGCGTGATGCGCGGGTCCTCGAACGCAGGGGAGAGGACCACCAGCGGATGCTTGCCGCGTTGCGGCCGCGCGCCGTCGAAGGCGTGGGTGGTGACGCCGGAAAGGCTCTGCGGGGTGATGCCGGAGCCGGCCGGCAGCTTCGTGCGCCGGAGGATTCCGGCTGCCTCGGCGAGGGTCATGTAGGGGGCCGGAGTCCCGGTCCCCGGGACGGCCGGGTAGACCATCGTGACGGCCAGTTGGCGGGGGCCGGACGACGGCACCCACGGGTCGGGACGGTTCGCGTCGGTGAGGTGGATGACGTCCTCGCCGGCGGCGTAGGGGCCGGTCGGCGCGGGGAGCGCGCCTTGGAAGGACCGCGTGGGCGCGGTGGCCGTGGCCGGTGCGGTGTCGAACACGTGCGTGGCCGACGGTGTGGTCGTAGCGGCGAACCCGGCGCCGGTTCCGGTGACGAGGGCGGCGAGCGTCAGCACCGCGACAGCGTTGATACGGCGATTGCGTTTCATGGGACCGACGCTAGGTTCCGCGGCTCCTCCGTCGCGTCGGCCGGTGGATGTCACCGTTCCCCAGGCCGTCGGCCCGGGGATGTACCCCGCGTACATCCCCGGGCCGACGCGTGGAGCCGACGCCGCTGAATACGATCTCCGTATGGAAGAGCTTCTCCAGCGTCTCTCGACATCGAAGCGCATGACCTGGCTGACGGACCAGGCCGTGGTGCTGGCCACCACCTGCTTCTACGCGGTGATGCTCTGCTGGTCGATCGCTCAGGTTCCGCACCACGAAGGCCTGTTCCGGTTTCCCGGACTCGGGCCCTTCCAGATCCAGATGATGGGTCTGTGCGTCGTGCTCGCCCTTCCGGTTCTGCTGGTGCGCCGTCTGCCGGCGGCGGTCTTCGCGGTGGTCCTGGGCGAATCGGTCCTCGGCGACGTTTTCGGCGTGCGGCCCTGGATCGTGTTCGTCCTGCTCGTCGTCTTGGGCGGATACATCGCCGTCCGGCGGCCGAAGGCGGCCGCCTTCGCCTCCGTCGCGGCCGTCGCGGTCGCGTTCGTCGCGAACATCGACGTCTACCCCGGGGAGACCCTCGGCGACGCGGTCCAGTGGGCCGGGGGGCTCGCGTTGTGGTTCGCGGTCGCGTGGGTCTTCGGGGGTGTGTATCGCAAACGCCGTGAATACCTCGAAGCCCTGCAGGAGCAGACCGCGGCCCGCGTCGTCATGGCCGAGCGGCTGCGGATCGCCCGTGAACTGCACGACAGCGTCGCGCACAGCATCGGAATCATCACAGTGCTGTCGGGAGCGGCGGCGCGGGTCGTGGAGACCAAGCCCGAGCAGACGAGGCAGGCGCTGGGCGGCATCGAGACCACCAGCCGGGAGACGCTGCTCGGGCTGCAGCGCATGCTCGGGGCGCTCCGCCGCGCCGAGCCGGACGATGCCATGCCGCCGGCCGCTCCGCTGGCGCCGGCCGGCAGCCTGGCCGACGTCCCGCGGCTCGCCGAACGCACGGCCGACGCCGGGGTGCGGGTCCATGTGGCCTGGCGGGGCGAGCAGCGTCTGCTGCCGCCGGAGATCGAGCTGTCGGCGTTCCGGATCATCCAGGAGTCGGTGACGAACGTGGTGCGGCATTCCGGGGCGCGGACGTGCCGCGTCGCGGTGGGTTACGAGCCGAAAGGGGTGACGATCGAGGTGGTGGACGACGGGGACGACGGTCTCGGCGGGCCGGGCCGTCCGAGACACTCCGCGGCCGGCGCGAGCGGCTTCGGCCTGCTCGGCATGCGCGAGCGAGTGACGTTGCTGTCCGGCCAGTTCAGCGCGGGCCGGCGTCCGGAGGGCGGATTCCGGGTGACGGCGAGCCTCCCGGCATGAGCGTGCGGGTGCTGCTGGTCGATGACCAACCCCTGATGCTGGTCGGGCTCGGGATCCTGATCGGCGACACCGACGACTTGGAGGTGGTCGGCGAGGCCGGCGACGGCCGGGAGGCGGTACGCCTGGTCCGTGAGCTGCGGCCGGACGTCGTGGTGATGGACATCCGGATGCCGGGCATGGACGGGATCGAGGCGACCCGACAGGCGACCGCCGAGCCGGACCCGCCCAAGGTCTTGGCGCTGACGACCTTCGACCACGACGAGTACGTCTACGGCGCACTGCGCGCCGGGGCCAGCGGATTCCTGCTCAAGAGCATGGCCCTGGACGCGATCCTGGAAGCGATCCGCGTGGTGGCCGCAGGCGACGCGCTGATCGCGCCGAGCGTGACCCGACGGCTGATCGCGGACTTCGCCGGAACGTCCGGCCCCGCGGCCCCCGCATCGGACGCCGGGCCCGCCGCGGAATCGAGTCGCATCGCGGGGATCACCGACCGGGAGCGCGAGGTGCTGGCACTGGTCGGACAGGGACTGTCGAACCCTGAGATAGCCGAGCGGCTGGTGATCAGCGCGGCGACCGCGAAGACCCATGTCGCGCGCCTGTTCGCCAAGCTCGAAGCCCGGGACCGCGTCCACCTGGCGATCATCGCCTTCGAAACCGGACTCGTGCCGCGTAGACGGTAGGGGCAGGATCAGAAGAACGATCGCGACGACGAGTCCGCCGCGTTCCAGCTGCGCCGGCACACCCCTGGTCGCAGCAGGATGGGGCTTCGGGGAGTATCTGTCGCTCGCGCCGGCGCCGCCGGAGGCCCGGGTGGGCGGCCGGTCGGTGCTGCTGATCCCGGCCCGTGCCACCGCCCTCGGTCCGGACGCGCTGCCGACGGACTACCGACGGCTGCTGACGATCGTGCGCGACGCGGCCGGCCGGTCACAGTCCGGACGGCCGGGGAGGTGCTTGGCCTGCCGGTCGAGGTACGCGGCAAGCTGGAGCCGCTGCGGGCGAAGCTGAACCGGCTGGCAGACCGGGCCTGACTGCGGAAACGCTGGTCATGGCAGAAGGCGCCACTGGCTCACCCCACCTGCGTCCAGTCTCCGATGATCTCGTCGCCGAGGTTGCACCATGCGGTGCTCTCCGCACTCGCCCATACCCAGGGGCCGTAGTGCACGTACTGGTAGCCCCCCAGAGTTTCACACGTGATCACCTCACGGTATCGCCCCGAGTCGCACCAGGTTTTGTTCCCGTGGTGGCCCGCACTGCCGAACACCCGCTGCCCCCAACATGACTTCAGTGCGGAGTCGCTGGACGCAGGAGAAGCGGTCAGTGACGAGCCGCTGTCCGCTACAGCGCTCGGCGCGAGGGACAGCGCTCCCCCCAGGACGAGCGCCGTTGAGGCTACTGTCGTTGCGATACGACCTTTGAACATGTGTATCCCCAGAAGTTGACGAGATGTCTGAACGCGTCGGCCACGCAGCGGCCTCTCGGCGCTTCAACGGGCCTTCCCGCGTTGCCGGTTGACGGCGTGCCCCTGGTCGGCGGGGCGCATACGATGCTGCCGTCCGGCCCCTGCCTCCGACAGGACGTCCGGCGGACGTTTGGCGGACGTTCTCCCGGGTTGGCCACGATCCCGCAGGGAAGTGAAGCCGTGGGGCCCGTGGCCACGCGATCAGGGGCCCGCGGGGCAAGGAGGAGGACATGCCGGAACGGTTCGATACGGTGCTGCGCGCCTACAGGCGGCGGGCCGGACTGACCCAGGAGGAGCTGGCGGAGCGGGCGGGGTTGTCGGCCAGGACTATCCGCGCGCTGGAGTCCGGGCAGGGACGGGTGCCCCGTATGACTTCAGTGCGAGAGGTCGCGAAGGCGCTCGGGCTGGGGGCGGACGACCAACGGCGCCTGCTCTCCACGGCCGCGGCCGACGAGCCGGAGGGGGCGGGGCCCGGACCCCTTGGGCGCCGCCGGTATCTGCCGTATGACATACCGGACTTCACCGGGCGCACCGCCGAGGTGGCCCGGCTCGCGGAGCTGGTCAGCGGCGGCGCGAGCGCGGTGGTGGTCTCGGCGATCGACGGCATGGCAGGCGTCGGCAAGACCACGCTGGCGGTGCACGCCGCCCATCTCATGGCCGGAAGGTTCCCGGACGGCCAGTTCTACTGCGACCTCCATGGCTTCACCCCGGGGTACGCCCCCATGGGGCCGGCGTCGGCGCTGGAGGCACTGCTGCGCATGGCCGGTGTCGACGGCGCGCGCATCCCGCACACCCTTCATGAGCGGTCGGCTTTGTGGCGTACCACGCTGTCGGGCTGGCGGGCGCTGGTGGTGCTGGACAACGCCGCTGACGCGGAGCAGGTGCGTCCGCTGCTGCCCGGCTCCGCCTCGTGCGCGGTGCTGGTGACCTCGCGGCGGCGGCTCCTGTCCCTGGAGGGTGCCGTCCCGCTCTCGCTCGATGTGCTGCCCGAGGCGGAGGCATGCGCGCTGGTCGCCCGGATCGCGGGACACGACCGGGTCGCCGACGCGCCCGAGGCGGTCGCCGAGATCGCCGGACTCTGCGGCTACCTGCCGCTGGCCATCCGGATGGCGGCGGCCCGGCTCGCCCACCGGCCCGCGTGGAGGGCGCAAGACCTCGCCGCCGAGCTTCGCGCGGGCCGCCGCCCCTCCGGCCGCAGCGGCAACGAGCAGGCGGTCAGCACGGCCTTCGCCCTCTCCTACGCGCGCCTCGGCCCCAGCCACCAGCGGCTGTTCCGGCTGCTCGGCCTGCACCCCGGCGCCGATCTCGACGCGTACGCGGCCGCGGCCCTGGCGGGCACGGACGTCGCGACGGCACGACAGTGGCTGGAGCACCTCGTCGACGTACACCTGCTGGAGCAATATGAACCCCACCGCTATCAACTGCACGATCTGCTCCGCCGACACACCCAGGAGATCCTGGGCGAGACCGAGCCGGCCGCACAGCGGGAAGAGGCGGAGCTCCGGCTCCTCGACCACTATCTGCACACGGCGCTCAACGCCCGCCCCCTGGTGGCGCCGGGACAGCGGCTACTCGCATTCGAGGTCGCCTGCCCGCCCGCCGACACCCCGGACGTGAGCGACCGGGCCTCGGCCCTGGCCTGGTACGAGGCCGAGCACGCGAACCTCGTCGCGATGATCGCGCACGCCGCCGCGCGGGACAGGAACGAGCACGTCTGGCGGTTTCGGTGAGGCCGTCGGCCACCACGCACAAGCGCTCTCCCTCAGCCGCCGGATGGGCGACCGGCGCGCCGAGAGCGAGGTCCTCAACGACCTCGGTGCCACCTACCACGCAGCCGGCCGCCGTGACGCCTCCCGCCGCCGACACCAGTTGGCCCTGTACATCGCCCGCGCCATCGACAGCAGCCCGCAGATCGCCCGCGCCCACCAGGGCATCGCCCACACCCTGGCCCCTGACGACCCCGACGCCGCCCGCGACCACGCCAAGCAGGCACTCGCGATCCATGGCGAGCTGAGCGCCCCCGAAACCACTGAGCTCATCGCGTTCCTCGACGCCCTGGACCGGGGCCCGGGCGCGGGCCACTGACAGCCACTCATCCAGGGGCCGTTCCGGCCCCGGCCCGGCGGGAAGACCGGGCCGGGCGCCCGTGACCCACCTCCACCCCGCCCTGTTCCAGCCGCACGGAGCAGTCCGTGCTCGATCGTCCGGCCGCGCCATGGGACAGCCGATAACCCGCTGGTCAGGGTGATGGCGGAACTCGCGGCGCGGCATCCCGGCCGGTGTGTCGGGTGAGTTCGGCTTCGAGGTCCTCCACGCGCCGCTGCAGGGCCTGGAGGGCGACGACGGTGACACCGAAAGCATCGACGACGGAGAGCGTGGTGTCGCTGTCGCCCAGACCGAAGGCGGCCTTCCACTCCTGAGCCATGGGCCCGAGGTGGCGCACGTGCTCGGGTTCGGTGTCGTAGCGTCAGGTGTAGACGGGGAGCGCGGCGACTTTGGCCAGTACGTCGTGGCCGTTGACCCGTGTGCCGCTCGGAGTGGGCATCTGCGAGTCGTCGGGGGAGGCGGAGCGGGCGGGAACGGCGGCCGCGATCGGCAGGACCGCGCTGAGCCGGCCTCCCGGGCGACGAGCTCCGCCCTCGCCGCACCGTCCGCGGGGGACAGTCACCCCACGCGGCGCAGTGCCTCGGGCGTGAGGTCCTTCAGAGCGGGATATCCGTCGACGGCCATGATCAGGCCAGCCTCGGCCGGCAGCGGGCGCAGCGCGTGTACAACGCCGCCGACACGGCCGAGCGCCAGCCCGTAGCAGTACGGGCGCCCGATCCCCACCGCGGTGGCGCCCAGCGCCAGTGCCTTGATGATGTCGGCGCCGGTGTGCAACCCCGAGTCGAACAGGACCGGCGCCAGGCGTATGCGCCTGGCGATCACGGACAGTGTTAGCGTGATACGTACCTGTCACGCGGGCAGGTCCGGGCGGCTTGGGGGCGGGGAGTGGAAAGCGGGAAGGGTGTGCCGCTGTGCGCACCGACCATTGAGGACGACGAGATCGCCGCGGTGGTGGCCGTGCTGCGCTCGGGGTGGCTCGCCTCGGGGCCGCAGGCGGCGGAGTTCGAGGGCGCGTTCGCCCGGTCGGTGGGGGCGCCGTACGCGGTCGCGGTGGACTCGGCCACGGCCGGACTGCACCTGGTGCTGGCCGCGCTGGGGGTCCGTCCCGGTGACGAGGTGATCGTCCCCTCGCTGACGTGGCCGGCCACCGCCAATGTCGTCGAACTCCTCGGTGCCCGGGCGGTGTTCGCGGATGTTCTGCCGGGGACGTTGCTGATCGACCCCGCTGATGTGGCACGCCGGATCACCGGCCGCACCAAGGCGGTCATCCCCGTGCACTACGCCGGGGCGCCGGCCGATCTGACGGCTCTGCGCGCGGTGGTGGCCGAACGGGGAATCGCCCTGGTACATGACGCGGCGCACGCGCTGGGCACGCGATACGGCGACGAGGCCATCGGCTGCGGGCGCGAGCCCGCGGTCTTCAGCTTCCACCCGGTCAAGAACATCACCACCGCGGAAGGCGGGATGATCACGCTGGCCGACGGTGAACTGGCGGAGCGGGTAAGGCTGTTACGTTTCCACGGACTCACCAAGGACTCGTGGGCACGGCACCGCGGTGGCGGGCCGGGAACCTATGAAGTGCTCTCGCCGGGCTGGAAGTACACCATGCCCGATCTGCATGCGGCCCTGGGCCTGGTACAACTGCCCAAGCTGGCGCGCTTCACGCCCGACGCGCCGAACTGGCCGAGCGCTACGGCACCTTGCTCTTCGGCCTGGACGCGATCCGGCTCCCCGAGGTCCCTCCGTACGATCACACGCACGCCTGGCACCTGTACCCGATCCGCCTGGAGCCGCAGCGGCTCGCTGTGGACCGGGACGGCTTCATCGCCGCGCTCAAGGAGCACGGTGTGGGGGCGGGTGTGCACTTCTCCCCCGTCCACCTGCAGCACTACTACCTGCGCGGCAGCGAGCCCCGGCATCGTCTGCCGGTCACCGAGGCCGCCGCACGAGCCCTGGTCTCGCTGCCGCTGTTCCCGGGCATGACCGACGAGCAGCAGGACACCGTGGTGGCGGCGGTGCGGACGGTCATCGGCCATCATCGCGTGCCCGTCCCGGGTGACGTTCGATGAACGTGGTGGTCTTCGCCTACCAGGAGGTTGGCTGCCGCACCCTGGAAGTGCTCACGGAACTCGGCGTACGGGTCGGCTGCGTCTACACCCACCGCGACGATGGTGATGAGAACCGCTGGTTTCGGTCGGTGCGCCAAGTCGGCGCCTCACTCGGCATGCCCGTCCGCGTGGCCGACCCCCGTACCGAGGCCGAACAGCTCCACATCCGGGGCCTGAAGCCATCAGCCCTGGTGAGTGCGTACTGGCGGCGATTGCTGTCGCAATCAGTGCTCGCCCTCGCCCCCATCGCGGTGAATCTGCACGGCAGCCTGCTGCCGCGCTACCGAGGCCGGGCTCCGGTGAACTGGCAGATCCTGCACGGTGAGCGTCAGGGCGGGGTGAGCCTGCACCACATGGTCGCCGAGCCGGACGCGGGCGACCTCGTCGACCAGGAGCCGTTCCCCATCAGTTCCGACGACACCCCATTGGACGTGTACGCCAAACTCGTCCCGGCCGCGGCCACCGTCGTGCGCCGCAGCATTCCGGCCCTGCTCACCGCAGATGCGCCGCGTTGGCCGCAGGTCGCCTCGAAGGCGACGGTGTTCGGCGCCCGTCGGCCCGCCGACGGGCGCATCGACTTCCGGTACGCCAGTGAAGACGTCCGCAACCTGATCCGCGCCGTCACCCGCCCCTACCCCGGCGCCTTCACCTACGCCGGTGCGCACCGGGTCACCGTCTGGCGGGCATCCCACCCCGAGACGCCCGGTCCGCGCGTACCCACCACGACGGCGGGCGAGGTCCTGATCGACGGGGCGGAGACGTTCGTCGTGTGCGGGGACGGCCGCCGCCTGCGCCTGGACGACATCGAGATCGACGGCCACCGCGGCGACCCCCGCTCGGGGGAGCACATCCTGCGGCACGGCACTGTCCTCGCCCCTCTCACCGCGTCGGAGGAACGCTCGTGAACCTACTCGTCCTCGGCGCGGGCGGCTTCATAGGCCACCACCTGACCCGCGCCGTACTCGCCCGCACCGACTGGCAGGTCCGGGCACTGGACCTGCACACCGAACGCCTCTCGACCGTGGCGGACCACCCCCGTCTGCACCTGAGGACCGGCGACGTCTTCACCCACGCCGACTGGATCGGGCGGCAGTTGGACTGGGCCGACGTGTGTGTCCCGCTGGCAGCCACCGCCACCCCTTCCTCCTACGTCAATGACCCGCTGGGCACCTTCGACCTCGACTTCACCCACAACCTCGACGTGATCCGCCAGTGCGCAGCGACCGGCACCCGCGTCGTCTTCCCGTCCACCTCCGAGGTCTACGGGATGTGCGAGGACGCGGAGTTCGACGAAAACACCAGCCGCCTGGTGTACGGCCCCGTCGACCGATCCCGATGGATCTACGCGGCGTCCAAACAGCTCCTGGACCGCGTCATCCACGCCCTCGGCGAACACGAGGGCCTGCGCTACACCCTCTTCCGCCCCTTCAACTGGACCGGCCCCGGCCTCGACGACCCGCACAACGCCGCCCCCGGCTCCTCCCGCGTCGTCACGCAGATGCTCGGCCACCTCATCCGCCGCGAACCGATCGTCCTTGTCGACGGGGGGACCCAGCGCCGCTGCTTCACCCACGTCGACGACGGCATCGACGCGCTGCTGCGCATTCTGGAGAACCCTGGCGGCGTGGCCGACGGCCAGGTCTTCAACCTGGGTCACCCCGGCAACGAGCGCTCGATCCGTGAACTGGCCGAGGGCCTGATCCGCCACTTGGCAGACATCCCCGGCTACGAGGACCTGGCCGCCACCGCCCGGATGGTTGAGCGATCCGGCCACGACTACTACGGCCCCGGCTACGAGGACGTCGCCCGCAGGGTCCCCGCGATCCACCACGCCCGGGAACTCCTGGGCTGGGCCCCGGTCCTGGGCTTCGACGCAATCCTGAAGTCCATGGTCGACTGCGTCCGCCCCGCAGCGGTTGAGGAGGGCACCGATCGGCCCCAGAGCGTTGCGTGATCAAGCGCTGAGCGCGTGCAGGGCCCCCGACCCCGCCAGGGCGTACCCCTGCTGCGGCGCTCGCGGACAGAGGCCCGACCTTGTCCCTTCAGCATCCCTTGACCCTTCTGAGCCGCTCCACGTCTGAGGTCGGGGGGGCAGGGTCAGACGCTCCTTCCGGTACCTGGCCGCGGGCGACTACTGGTTCAACGAGGAATCGGCTGATGGCCAGGACGGCCCCAACAGCCGAGTACACACCTGAGCCGATCGACGGCGCCGCCGTCTTCTACGGGGAGTCCCTGGAATGGGCCGCGGCCCGCCGGGCCGCAGCAGGTCACCCTGCGGGACCCGGACGGCGCCCTGTTCACCCTCGACCAGAGTCCCCCCACCCCTTGACCCGTCACGCAGTGACGGCCCTGGGCATCGACAGCGTCAGGGCCTGAGCGGGCCCGGGGGCTCGGCCGGGCTCCGGCCGCGGCGGCAACGTCCGGGAGCTGAGTCACGGGCCCCCGAGGACCCCCGCCCAGTACACCGCGCCGCTGCCGTCAGTCGAAGTTGTCGCGGGCCAGGCGCAGCGCCAGGTCCTGGAGGATGCCGTCGGTGTGCGGCTCGGCGCCGGTCTCGTCGTAGGCGTCCGCGACGGCCTCGAAGGTGGTGATGAATCCACTTACCAGGGCGCTCAGCGGTTCGGAGAGCTGAGTCAGCAGGGCCAGGCCGACTTCCTCGGGGCCGGCTCCGGCGGGGACCGTGAACTGCCCGGGAATCACCTCACCCAGCAGGTCCGAGACGAGGCTCTCCTCGACGCCGGCACGCAACGCTGTCAGGGCGGCAATGGCCTTGAGTTTGATCTCGTTCTGGGTCATGTTCCGAGGATGCCCCGGCCGTGGCAACGTCAGAATGGACGACGCGAGCCCGGAGCCAAGAACAGGGCCGTCCGAAGTCCGTGGGGGAGTTGAGGAGGCTCGACATGGATGACCGGATTCCGGAGACGATGCGGGCCTGGGTCGTCTCGGCTGCCCGCTCTGGCTCGACCGCGCTCGTGGAGCTGCCCGTCCCGGTGCCGGGCCCGGACGAACTGCTGGTCCGGGTCCGCGCCTGCGGGGTGTGCCGGACCGATCTCCATGTCCGTGACGGCGACCTGCCGCCCCACCGGAAGCAGGTCGTACCCGGCCACGAGGCCGTGGGCGACGTCGTCGCGGTCGGCAGCGGGATCACGGCGCCGGAGGTCGGATCCCGGGTCGGCATCGCCTGGCTGCGCAGTACGTGCGGTGAGTGCCGGTACTGCGCGCGAGGCCAGGAGAACCTGTGCCCTTCTTCCCGTTACACCGGCTGGGACGCGCACGGAGGCTACGCCGAGTACGCGACCGTGCCCGCGCGGTACGCCTATGAGATGCCGGCCGGATACGGAGCCGAAGAACTGGCCCCGCTGCTGTGCGCGGGGATCATCGGCTACCGCGCCCTGCGCCGCGCCGAACTGCCCGAGGGCGGCCGGCTCGGCATCTACGGGTTCGGCGCCTCCGCCCACCTCACCGCCCAGCTCGCCATCGCGGAGGGAGCCGCCGTCCACGTGCTCACCCGCTCCCCGGACGCCCAGGCACTCGCCTTGGAACTCGGCGCCGCCTCAGCGGGCGACGCGCGTACAGGGCCGCCCGAGCCGCTGGACGCCGCCATCCTCTTCGCCCCCGACGGCGCCCTCGTCCCCGTGGCTCTGGAGGCACTGGACAGCGGCGGAACGCTGAGCATCGCCGGAATCCACCTCTCCGACATCCCGCCGCTGCACTACCAGCACCACCTCTTCCGCGAACGAACCGTTCGCAGCGTCACCGCCAACACCCGCCAGGACGGACGCGCATTCCTCGCGGCGGCCGCCGAGCACAGCCTTCGGCCCACGCTCACGCCGTACGCCTTCGCACACGCCGACACGGCCCTGGACGACCTCGCGGCGGGCAGGGTGCGCGGAGCGGCGGTACTGCGCATGCCCGGCCCGTGACCTTCCGGCATCCCCGGCCCGCCCTGCTCAGTAGCAGCCACGACGCTTGTGTAGCCACGGCGCGGGTAGACGCACAACGCAGGCGAAGCCGACACAGCAGGAGAGGGGCTGTGCGATGGATGGCCCTGAACTCTCGCAACAGGAACAACGGATCCTCCACGACATCGAGCAGGATCTGAGCGCCGACCAGCTCCTGGACCGCAGGCTGCGCACCCTGCGCCGTGGTATCCGCCCCTGGGCATCCTCAAAGGGCCGGCACGGCCCCCACGGGCTCGGCTTGTGCACCGCGCTTCTCGGCACCGTCTGCGCGGTGCTGTTCGTACGCGCCGCAGCCACCTCGTCCCCCGCACTGATCTGGGCCTTCGCCGCCGTGTGGGTCCTCATGCTGGTCTGCCTGCTCCGGCTCGTAATCCGGTGGTGCCGCACAGTAGCGGCGGCCTCGGAGAGCCGGGAGCCGCGGGCCGGGGGCTGAGATGTGTGTCCGGGCCCGGGTGCCCCCGCCGCGCCGGACGCCGGTCACCCGTCGGTACCCTCCCGCAGCCCCGCCCGGTCATGGAGGCGGCGCAACGGTCCGGGGGCCCACCAGTTGGCGCGGCCTGCCAGGCGCATGAACGCGGGGACCAGTACGGCGCGGACCAGTGTCGCGTCCAGGATCACCGCCAGGGCGAGGCCGACGCCGAGCAGCTTGAGGAGGGTCACCCCGCTGATCGCGAAGACGAACAGGACCACGGCCACGAGGACCGCCGCGGCGGTGATGATCCGGCCGGTGTGCTGGAGGCCGAAGGCCACCGACTCCGTGTTGTCGCCGGTGAGCAGGTACCTCTCGCGGATCCGGGACAGCAGGAACACCTCGTAGTCCATGGAGAGTCCGAAGGCCACGCAGAAGGTCAGGATCGGGATGGTCGCGTCCAGGGTGCCGGTGTGCAGCGGGCTGCCCACCAGGAACGACAGATGGCCCTCCTGGAAGACGTACACCATCGCCCCGAACGTGGCGCTGAGACTGAGGGTGTTGAGGACCAGAGCCTTCAACGGCATCAGCACGCTCCCGGTGAACAGGAACAGCAGCACCAGGGAGAAGCCCACTACGATGCCGATCGCCGCCGGAGTGGCCCGGGTGATGGCCGCGGTGCTGTCCTCGACCTCGGCGGCCCGGCCGCCTACCCACACCCCCTCGGACCCGTCGGGTGGCGCCAACTGCCGTAAGCGGCCTACGAGTTCGGTGCCGGCGGATGAGTCCTGTTCCACCGTCGAGACCACGGAGAGCAGCGTGATGTCGCCGTCCGCAAGGGCCGTGGTCACCGGGCCCGGCTCCTGGACCCGGCGGCCCGCCACGTAGGAGCCGGTGGACGCGGTCACCTGGCCGACGCCCCGCACCGCGGACAGCGCGCGGGCATAGGGGTCCAGGCCGGGCCCCGCGCCCTGGACCACCACCGGGACGGTGCCAAGCACACCGGCGTCGAAGTCGTCGCGCAGCAACTGTGTGGCACGGTGGACCTGCGAGCCGGCGGGCAGCGAGCGGTCGTCGAAGAGGCCGGAGGAGACCCGTATGAAGGGGGACGCCAGGAGGAGCAGCAGCACGATCACGGCACCGCCGCAGAGGGCCGGGCGGCGCATCACCGCCATCGCGAACCGGTACCAGCGCCCCTTCTCGGGCGCGGCCGGTGGCGCGGCACCGCGCCACCGGGCGAAGACGTCGTAGCGGTTGACCCGGTGGCCCAGGACGGCCAGCAGCGCGGGCAGCACGAAGACCGCCCCCGCGGCAGCCGTGAGGACCACCGCGATCCCGCCGTAGGCGAAGGACCGCAGGAAGAACTGGGGGAAGACCAGGAGGGCGACGAGGGACAGGGCCACGGTGAGCGCGGAGAACGCGACGGTCCGCCCGGCCCGGCGCACCGTGGGCACCAGGGCCTCCCGGACCGTGGCGCCACCGCGCAGCTCCTCGCGGAAGCGGGCGAGGATGAACAGGCTGTAGTCGATGGCGAGTCCGAGGCCGAGCGCGGTGGTGGAGTTCATCGAGTACACCGAGATCGGTACGGCGCCCGCCAGCGCGTTGAGCACCGCCCGGCTCACCAGGATCGACAGCAGGGCGATGACCAGCGGCAGGGCGGCGGCCACAGCGCTGCCGAAGATCAGCAGCAGGAGGACGAGGGTGATCGGCGTGGCGATCGCCTCCGCGAGCAGCAGGTCGTGCGCGGTCTGCTTGCCGACCTCAGACTGCACCTGCGCGGACCCGGCCGCCATCACCGTCAGCCCCTGCGCGTGCCGCCGAACGTCGGGCACCAGTCGCTCGGCGGTCTTCGCCCGGTCGTCCTCGTCACCGCGCAGGGAGAGGGTGACGAGCCCGATGGAGCCGTCCCGGGAGCGAAGCGAGGGCGCGTGCCCGGCTGTCCAATAAGAGGTGGCCGCGCGTACGCCGGGAGTGCGCTCGGCGCGCCGGGTCAGCTCCGTACCCACCGAGGTCATCCGCGCCGAGTCGACGGGACCGGCGCCGCGCAGCAGCAGCACCAGGTCGTCATCGGTGGTGGGGAAGTGCTCGGCAACCAGACGCTCGGCACGGGAGGACTCCGCCCCGGGATTCGCGAACCCGCCATGGACCAGGCGGTTTTCCACCCCCAGGCCGCCGATTCCCGCCACCACGACGACAGCCGCGCTCACCCACAGCACGACCGTGCGTCGCCGGTACAGCGAAGCTCTGACGCGGTCGAACATGGGGCCCTCCGATCGTCAACCGGACGTTACTCCGGGGTACCGTACGGACCGGCGCCCTGTCAGCGGCACAACTCGGCCACCTTCAGGGCCCGTTCGGTTGATGGGCCGGGCCGGCCTGGCGATACTGACTGACGCACGGCGACGCCGAGGTGAGTGGGGCCCATGGATCAGCAAAGCGCACTGCTCGACCTGCTCGGCCTGCTCGATCTGGACCCCCTGCACGACCGGGGCGAGCGCGAGTACTTCCGCGGGCCGGCCCCGCTGGAGCGATCCGCCCCCGTATACGGCGGACATGTCGCCGCCCAGGCGCTGGCCGCCGCCGGACGTACGGTGTCCGACGGTCTTGCCGTGCACTCGGTGCACGCTTCGTTCACCCGGCCCGCCGTGCCGGACGCGCCCTTCGAGCACCGGGTCGAATCGGTGAAGGACAGCAGGGCCTTCGCGACCCGACGGGTGTGTACGAGTCAACGCGGCCGGGAGGTGTTCGCCCTGACCTCCTCCTTCCACCGGCCCGAGCCGGGCCTCGCCCACCAGGCCCCCATGCCTCCGGCTCCGGCGCCGGAAGGCCTGCCCACCTACGAGGAGCGGCTGGCCAAGGCGTTCGGCGCGCCGGTGGCACCCCTCGGCAAGCCCTATGACCAGCGGTTCGTCGGGCCGTTGAGCTTCGACGTGGAGAAGGACCCGGCGCTGGCGTCCGCCCGGACGCAGGTGTGGCTGCGTACCAAGGGCGAACTGCCCCCCGGGGCGGGCTGTGACCGAGAACAGCTGCTCCACGCCTGTCTCCTGGTCTACATCTGCGATGTCACCATGCTGGAGACCGTGCTGGTGCGGCACGGCGTCTCGTGGTTCCACGCCAGCGGCCGCAGCATCGACTACACGGTGTGGATCCACCACCCCTTCCGCGCGGACGACTGGCTGCTCTGCGACCACGAGAGCCCCGTGGCCGCCGGCGGACGGGGGCTCGTCCTCGGCCGGGTCTTCACCCGTGACGGGATCCTGGCCGCCACTCTCGCCCAGGAGGGACTCCTGCGCGTGAGCGGCGGCCATGGGCAGGTCGGTTGAGCCACCCCGTACGGCACCTGTCACCGTCGACGGCACCTATACGACGAGGCCTCCGGAGACTTCGATGGCCTGCCCGGTGATGTAGCGGGCCCGGTCGGAGGCGAGGAAGCACACCAGGTGCGCCACGTCCTGCGGCGAGCCGAAGGCGTGGCCGGGGATGAGGGACTTGAGGAACTCGGTCTTGTCCGGCGGTATCGCGGCCGTCATATCGGTCTCGATGAGTCCCGGGGCGACCACGTTGACGGTGACGCCCCGGGTGCCGATCTCCTTGGCCAGAGCCTTGGTGAAGCCGATCACCCCGGCTTTGGCGGCGGAGTAGGCCGTCTGGCCGGGGATGCCGTGCAGCCCGGAGGAGGACGCGATGTTGATGATGGCGCCGCTGCGCTGTTTGACCAGCGGCATCAACAGGGGTCTGGTGACGGCGTACATGCTGTCGAGATTGGTGCCGATGACCTCGTGCCACTGCTGCGGGAGCATCCGGGCGAACGCGGTGTCCCGGGTCACGCCCGCGTTGTTGACGAGGACGTCGAACCGGTCCAGGTGGCCGAGCGCCGCGACGGCGAAGCGCTCGGCCTCATCGGTGTCGGCGACATGGGCGTACAGCGGGACGCAGCGCTGGTCGGGATGCGCGGCGCCGAGCTCGTCGGCAAGGGCGCGGGCCCGGTCCTTGTCGCTGTGGTAGCCGAAGACGACATCGGCGCCCTGCGCCAGTGCGAGGCGCACCACCGCGGCGCCGATGCCGCGCGATCCGCCGGTGACGACGCAGCCGCGCCCCGCCAGGGGGAGATCGTCCGTCACTGTCCGCTCCGGGCGGCCGCCGCCGGCCTGACGGACTCCTTCTTGCGTCGTGCCGCCTCCTCGCGCAGTTCGCGGTAGCGGTCCTCGGCGAGCAGCGCCGAGATCATCGGCGCGTAGAACGGGCCGTCGCCGGTCAGAGTGATCCGCTCCGGCGTGATCCGCGCGTATCCACGCTCGGCCAGGGCGTCCCAGACGGTGGCGAACTTGTCGTAGACGTCGAAGCCGAACGCGGCGGCGTACTGGGTCCTGGCGATCTCCGTGCTGATGAGGCTGCGGAAGAGCAGCATCATCAGCCAGTCCTCCGAGGTGTGCCGGTAGCCGCGTTCGACGGGGAACCTGCCGTTGTCGACGGCCGCCTTGTACTGGGCCAGGTTGCGATGGTTGATGAACGACCAGGAGCGGCCCGAGGGGAGCGCGGGATTGCCGAAGAAGGTGATCGCCGCGTAGCCGAGCCCCAGCGTGTCCAGGTGGTCGAAGCGGGTGGTGTAGCCCTCGCGGAAGTCGTGGGCCGCGGGATCGCCGGGGCGGCGGAAGTTGTACGTGGAGAGCTGCTGGTAGCCGCGGTCGAGCAGGAAGTCGCGCCCCGCCCGGTACATCTCCAGGTTGGCCAGGGTGCTGGGCAGCTCGTGGAAGCGGTTGAGCGCGAAGTCGGTCGGACCGCCGACGTTCAGTTCGTAGTGGGTGATGTCGTAGACGTCCCACGACACCAGGGTCTCCAGGTCCTCCAGCATCGTGTCGACGGTCTGCTGCGGCCAGCCGAAGATCAGGTCGACGTTGGCGGACAGACCCAACTCGCGGGCCCACTCCAGGCTCTGGATGACGTGCTTGGTGGTCTGTTTGCGGCCGCTGAAGCTGTTGAGGCGTTCGTTGACCTGCTGCACGCCCATGCTGATGCGGTTCATCCCGGAGTCGTGGATGGCTTGCATCTTCTCCCGGGAGAACAGCTGGGGAATGCCTTCCAGGGTGAGGTCGGCCTGCTCCGAGATCTCCGGGAAGAGGCGGCGGACCATGTCCATCAGCCGGTGGTAGATCGGGCCCTTGTACAGGTTGGAGGTGCCCCCGCCGAAGTACGCTCCGGCGAGGACGGAGCCCTGCATCTGCTCCCGGTACATCTCCGCTTCCCGCTCCACGTACCCGTAGTAGGTCTCCAGCGCGGCGTTGCCCTGGAACTCCTCCACGGGGAAGAGGCAGTACCCGCACTTTCCGGGGTCGGTCTGGATGCAGTACGGGACGCCGACGTACAGGAACACCGGTGACGTGCCGTGCGCTTCCCGCAGGCGGATCCGGTCCTCGGCGATCTCGTCGAGGGGCACGCACGTCTCGTTCCAGAAGCGCGGCGACGGGAAGCCGTGCTGGATCTTGTTGACCTGGCGTTCACCTAGGTGGCTGTCGAGGTAGTTGTTGACGAAGTCGGGGCTCAACACGGTGCTGGCACTTCCCCTCTGGTGGGATCTGCCGGATGTGGTCTGCCGGTCGCGGCGGAGGGCCGGGCTCAGGCGTGCGTCGGAGCGTCGGCGCCGGCCGGGTCCGCGAGGATCACCTGGTGGAGGAGGTACTCCGCCAGTTCGTCGATGCTCTGGTACTCCAGGGCCTCCATGGCCTTGAAGCGGAAGTCGAGCTTCTCCTGGATGCGCCGCTGGAGTTCGGTGATGGTCAGCGAGTCGAGGCCGATCTCCAGCAGGGCCAGGGAGGGATCGAGATCGCTCATGTCGATCTCCAGTTCCGCCGACATCCGGCCCAGGGTGTCGACGATCTCCACCATGAGCCAGTCGATGACCGCCTGCCGGCGCTCTTCGGCCGCGAGCGGTTCGACGCGTTCGCGCAGTTCGCGCCGCGACTCGCCGCTCTCGCGGGAGCGGCTCTCGGCGGGCCCGGCGGGCACCGCCGAAGGGTCGGCCAGCGAGCCCACACGCCGGAACTCGATGGCGTCGAGGTCCGCGAGGAGGCGCCCGGCGTTGTCCAGGACGCGCAGTCGCGCCGTGAACGCGGTGTCGGTGGCATCGGCCAGCCGGACATGGCCCCAGATCTGGTCGGGCAGGGGTGCGTGCAGCACCATCCGGCCGATTCCCACCGGGAGGTAGGTGCCCTTGGCCGAACCGTCGCGTGCCGCGGCCGCGGCCAGATGCAGACAGCCGTCGAGCATGGTCGCGAACCGGTGGGAATGCCCGGCCCGTGCCGCGCCGTCGGGAGCGGCGGTGATCCGGCCAAGCGCCTGACCGCCCGCCTCGTCGGTCCACAGCTCGCGGACGGTGGAGAAGCTCGCGCCGTACTCCAGGCCGTCCTCGCGCAGCAGTCCGTAGAGCCGTCCGGGCGGGAAGGCCGTGGACATCTGTGCGCGCAGGTCATCGAGGCGCTCGGCCGAGCCGCCGGGGTGCTCCCCCACGGGTCCGACCGTCCCGTGGCAGTACCGGGGCGCGTCGTCGCCGTCGCCCCCCGTCACGGTGAACCGGAAGCGGCCGTCCGCCGGGGCGCCCTCTCCTGCCAGGTCCACCCGTACGCCGCTGGGCGCGGTGGGGGACAGGACGAGGGGCCGGACGAAGCTGACGTCAGTGAGCTCGACGGGCGCGGCGCCGTGGCCGTCGACCGAGGCGCGGGCGTCCACGGCCAGCTCCAGATAGCCGGTGGCGGGGAAGACGGTGGCACCCAGGATGCGGTGGTCCACCCAGGGGGTGCCGGGCCGCACGTCCTGCCGGTGGACGCGGTGCGCGGTGGGGCGCGGCTCGGGTGCCGCCGCAGGAGGCGCCTGGCGTCGCGGAGCCGCCGGCGCGCTCGCCGCGCGGCCGGCGTCCTCGGGTGTCACCCAGTACCGGTCCCTGCGGAAGGGGTACTGCGGGGCGGCGGAGGTACGGCGGTGGTGCGGGCCCCGGTAGAGCGCGGGCAGGTCGATGGCGGCACCCGCCGTGAACAGGGCGCCCGCGGCGGCGAGGAGGTTGCGCCCGTCGCGCCCGTCGCGCTGGAGGGTGGGGATCACCGTCACGTCGCGCGTCCCGAACGCCTCCGCCACGTACGTCCGCAGCGCGGGATGGGGACCGATCTCGACGACCACCGTGCAGCCGCGGGCGGCCACCGCACGAAGGGCGTCGTGGAACCGGACCGGCCGACGGGCCTGCTGGCTCCAGTACTCGGGCCCCTCCGCGCCGGTCAGTGCCTCGCCCGTGACGCCGGAGAACACCGGAAGGGCAGGCGCGGCCGGACGGAGCATGGCGGCGGCCTTGCCCAGCTCGGGCAGGACCGGGTCGATCAGGGGCGAGTGGAACGCGTGCGAGGTGCGCAGCCGGGTGACGCGGACGCCCTGCGCTCCGGCGAGGCGCGCCACTTCGTCCACGGCCTCCGCCCGGCCGGAGACGACCACGGCGCGCGGCCCGTTGACCGCGGCCAGGGAGACATCGGCCTCGCGCCCGGACAACCAGCCCTCGACCGTGCCGGGGTCGGCCTCGACGGCGAGCATCACTCCGTCACGCGGCAGCTCACCCATGAGACGGCCGCGCACCGCGCTGAAGTGGGCGGCGTCCTCCAACGTGAGCAGTCCCGCGACACACGCGGCGACGACTTCGCCGATGCTGTGCCCCACCACCGCGTCCGGAACCACTCCCCAGGAACGCAGCAGGGACGCGAGCGCGTACTCGACGGCGAACAGCGCCGGCTGCGCCAGGCGTGTGTCGTCGAGCGCCTGCGGTGACTGCTCGTCGAACAGGAGCTGCCGCAGCGGTACGGGCAGTTCACCGTCGAGCACCTCGGCGCACCGGTCGATCGCGGCGGTGAACTCCGGTTCCTGGCCGTACAGTTCGCGGGCCATGCCGGGGTACTGAACGCCCTGGCCGGTGAAGACGAAGGCCGTCCTGGCGGCCTTGACCGGGCGTCCTCCGGTGACCGACGGGGGAGTGCGCCGGGTCCGCCACAACCGCAGGTCGTTGGCGATCTCGGTGCCGCTGCGTCCGGTCACCGCGAGACGGTGGCGGTGCGCGGCCCGCCCGGCGGCGGCGGTGCAGACGGCGGCCGACAGACCGTCCCGGTCGGTCTGCGAGAGGTACTGCGCCCAGCTGTCGGCCAACGCGTCCAGGCTCGTCGAGGACTTGGCGGACAGCACGAGGAGTTCGGCGGGGCGCCGGCGCTCCACGTCGGTGTGCCGTTGGGGCCGAGGGGCTTCGCGCAGCAGCACATGGGCGTTGGTGCCGCTGTAGCCGAAGGAGTTGACGGCGGCCAGGCGCGGCGTGTCCCCCCGGGGCCAGGGCACCGGCTCGTTGGGGATCTCCACCGCGGCGCCACTGAGATCGATCTTGGGGTTCAGGCGGTCGAGGTGGACGCTGGGGTAGATGGTCTCGCGGTGCAGGGACAGGGCGGCCTTGAGCACGCCGAGGAGTCCCGCGGCGGCTTCGGTGTGTCCGAAGTTGCTCTTCACCGAGCCGACGTACAGCGGCCGGTCAGCGGTGCGCGGCCGTCCGTAGGCGTTGGCGATGGCGCCCATCTCGATGGGGTCGCCGACCGGGGTCCCGGTGCCGTGCGCCTCGATGTAGTCGACCTGCGCCGGGTCGACACCGCTGCGGGTGAGGACGGCGCGCATGACCTCCTCCTGGGTCCGCCCGTTGGGGGCGGTCAGGGCGGGGGTGCGTCCGTCGTGGTTGATCGCGGTGCCGATGATGTGGGCCAGGACGGGATCGCCCCGCTCCTCGGCGAGCGACTGGCGGCGCAACAGGGCGGCCACACAGCCCTCGCTGCGGACGTACCCGTCCGCCTTCGCGTCGAACGACCGGCACTGCCCGCTGGGCGAGAACAGGCCGAGCTTGCAGAACGCGATGTGGACCTGCGGGTTGAGGATCAGATTGACCCCGGCCACGATGGCCGAGTCACACTCGCCGGTGAGGATGGACTGCCGGGCCAGGTGCATGGCGACCAACGAACCGGAGCAGGCGGTGTCCACCGTGAGACACGGGCCCTTGAGGTCGAGGAAGTGGGCGACGCGGCCGGCGCTGATGCTCATCGAGTCGCTCATCGAGTCGTAGGCCGTGATGCCTTTGAGGCCCACGGCCTCGTGCTTGAGGATGAAGTAGCTGTTGCTGTTCATGAGAGCCAGGAAGACACCCGTGTTGCTGCCCCTGATCTCATCGGCGTTCTGCCCGGCGTGCTCCAGGGCGTGCCACACGGTCTGCAGGAGCAGACGCTGCTGCGGGTCCATGCGAGCCGCCTCGGCGTCCGAGATGCCGAAGAACGTCGCATCGAAGAGGTCGACGTCGTCGACGAATCCGCCGTGGCGGGTGTAGGTCTTGCCCGGGGCCAGGGGGTCGGGATCGTAGAACTCGTCCACGTCCCAGCGGCTGGACGGTATTTCTTCGACGCAGTCCCGTCCTTCCCACAGGACGGTGTGCATGTCGTCCAGCCCGTGAACCTTACCGGGCAGTGTGCATCCGATCCCTACTAAGGCAATGGGCTCAGCATCCATGCCGATCTCCTTCGGCTGGGGGTGACGGCGCTGTCGTGGCGGGGCCCACACGAGGTGGAGGCCCAGGACGGCCACAAGTCATGAAGGGTCGAAGCGCGTTCACTTGTCGGCATCCAGGACTTCGGCGAACTGCCGGTCCACGCACGAGTCAGCCGAAATGCCCCTTAGCGCGGCTTGCAAGGCTAGGTGCGGGACAGTTGCGGGGTCAAGGACGCCTTCGACGGGCGGCACTGCGCCTGCGGGGTGGCTCACGGTTTCGGCCGAGGCGACAGGGGCCCCTGACGCGTGAGGTGCCCCGGCGGTGACTCCGCTGGTCTCACGGGGGCGTACACCGGGCGTGCCAAGTGGCGCGGAGTTGGCCGGGTTTGGCGGCTCTGCTCGCTTCCTGGAGAGGGATGATGCGGGTGTCCGCGGAGCCGGGGTGTTCCCGTGGAGGCCCCGTCCGCACTCCTTTCGGGCGCCGAGCTGCGGGAGGTCCGGCGCCCCGACGAAGCGGTGCGTGCTGGGCACCGCGGCACCTCGGCGCGGCTTCGCCCGGGAGGTGCGAAAACGCGGCTCCGGGGCATCAGCTGGGCATAACCTCTTCGTGCCACCCCGGACCCTGGTGACCTCCTCCCGTTCCCGTTCCTCCGGGGGCGGCGGGTGCAGTGACGGCCCCCTCACGCACAAGGAGAGCGGGGAAATGAGCGTCGAAGAGATCACCTTCTTTCTGCGCGATCACGTGGTCGGCGACCTGCTCGTCATCGAGCTCCACGGCGAACTGGACATCTGGGCCGGCACGACGCTGTCCGGACGCCTGGAGGAGCTCGTCAACGGGACGTGCCGTGATGTGGTGGTGGACCTGCGTCCGGTGTCCTTTCTTGATGCCTGCGGTCTGCGGCTGCTGCTGCGTGTGCGCGATCTCGTATCCGTGCGGGGAGGGCGGCTGAGGCTGGTGCGCCCGGGGCCGAAGCCCTTGCGCGTCTTGCGTCTCACCCGTCTGGACCGCCTCTTCACGCTCATCGACGACCTGCCCGCCGGCCCGGCACATCCCGGCCAAGATCTGTCGGCCTGACCGCTGTTCGCCACCGAGTCAGTGCGGATCCAAGGGCCTGCTCCTGCCCGCGCGAGGGCGGACGTTCATGGCCAGAGCCGGGCCTGGCGGGTGTTCAGGCGGTGGGCGATGTCTTCGGCCCACCGATCGATCTCCTTCCAGTCACGGTGGTCGCCGTAGTGCCCGCCGAGCGTCCGGAACACCATCCGCCGGGCGGGCGAGAGGCGTTCGGCGGAGAGGAAGCCTGCTCGACTTCCTCACGGGGCTCGTGTCCCTTCCGGCGTCCAGGTGTGCCCGTCTGAGGCGAACACCGATCCCTTCCCTATGCTGACGGCATGATCGATGTGCCGATTTCAGCGCTGGAAGTCGCGATGGTCGAATCAGGGACCTGTGGCGTGGAGACCCTGCGCGACACCGCCACCTTCGCGCGCAGGCTCGAACTGCTCGGGTATCTCCGGATCTGGTATGCCGAGCACCACCATTCGCCCGCGATCGGCGCGTTCCCGCCCGTGGTGCTGATCGCTCATGCGGCGGCATCGACCTCAGCCATCCGGCTCGGGTCGGGCGGAGTGCTGGCGCCCAACCACGCGCCCATCACGCTGGCGGAGCAGTTCGGAACACTGGCCGCGTTGCACCCGGACCGGATCGACCTGGGTATCGGCCGCGGCCCCGGCACCTTCGACGAGGCCACCGCGCGGGCACTGCGCCGCGGAGCCGGACCGGCGACGGACACGCAGTACCACGACGACGTCGCCGCGATCCTGTCCTTTCTGGTCGACGAAGTGGCACTCGGCCCGTTGCCGGAGCCGTGGCTGCTGTGCTCCAGTACCGCAGGTGCCGCCCTCGCCGCGCGACTCGGCCTGCCGATCGCCGTCGCACACCACATCCGGCCCGACAACACCTTCACGGTGCTGGAGCACTACCGGGCGGCGTTCGTCCCGTCCCGCTGGTGCGAGCAGCCCCGCGTTGTGGTGTGCGTGGAGGCGATATGCGCGGAAACGGAGGAGGAAGCGGCGTGGCGGGCCGGGCCCATGGATGTGGTCAAGGCCGGGCTGCTCAAAGGTCTGAGCGAGATTCCCTTCCCGACGCCCGCGGATGCCGCCACCCATCCCTTCACGGCGGAGGAGCGACAGGCGCTTGCCGGTTTCCGTGCACAGCAGGCGTGCGGGACGCCCGAGGCCGTCGTACGCCGGCTCGCGCAACTGGCCGCCGAGACCGGAGCAGACGAACTCATGCTGACCACACCGGTCTACGACCTCGACGCCCGCGTGCGCTCCTACGACCTCATCAAGAAACACTGCGAGGCCACGAAAGCATCCTGACCAAGCGTCCCCGCCTGCCCCGTCTACCAGGCTCTGCGCCCTATGACGGTGACCGCAGTGGAGACGTTGCCGGCCCGGCTGCTATCCCGACCGGGCCGCCTTCACCGTGGGGACGGTGGGCCGCGTTCCCGAACCGGTGCGCGAGGCAATCACACGACGGAGCAGCCGAGTCGAACGCGGACGACGACACCGCGTAGAACTGCATCAACAAGGCCTCCAGGCTCACGAGTTGGCTTCGCAATCCTCGTGCTGCACTGGAGGCCCTGCCTTCATGCACGCCACGGCCGGATTCACCCGCCCCACTCCCGTTGTCGATCACATCGCGCTCGTGATCGATAGGGATACGGCTTCTGAATCCGTTCCGCCCAGTCCGTGAGACGGCCACCGCAGCGCGCCCCGAGCTCAGCTCAGGGCGGAATCGTACGGTCCGAGCCGAACTTCGTCGATGTCGGCTGCGGATCCGCCTTCCCCACTGCCGGCCCGGAGCCGGGGCCCGTATGAGCTACTTGCCGAAGATGACGGTGTTGTCGCAGCTCTGGCTTGAGCCGACGTTGGTGTTCTGCGTGCCGGGCGAACCCTTGCCGCCGGACCGGTTGCCCGCCAGGCCGTTCTGGTACCCGGACTGGCCCTGTACGTCGGCGTTGTCGTCGACCGTGCTGCATGTGTTGCTCTGGTTGACGACGAGCGTCTTGACCTCTTTGTCTGCGTGCTTGTGTCCGTCTCCGTGGGCGTAGGCGGTGCCGGTGCCGAGGAAGCCGATGGCGCTGACGAGGACGGCTACGACAGCGGTCTTTCGGGGCTTGCGCATATCTTCTCCGAGCGTTGAAGCGGACGCGTACGCGATCCGCCACGTCATAAGGTGACGAGAGGTTAATTCGCAAGTGCCTGATATCCGTTTGTCGGCGCGCCGGATCGTCTGACCAACGAGCAGGGATGCCGGCCCCGCGGCCGGCTCAACTCCCCTTTACGGCAAAGGAATCAAGGAGCCGACCGCGGGCGTAAGCGCTCCGCACAGAACCACCCGTGTGGCCGCGTCGCGAGCGCGCGGCACCCGGGCTCTTCGTCACTGCCCCAGGGCGCCGACGAAACTCCCTGCGACGTCGCCGAGTTCGTCCCATGACGGCGCGCCTCGACGACGTCACGTTCACGACGAGGGCCTACTCCGTTGTTTTTTCGGCCAGTCGGAGAACCCCGATCAGCCCGTTGAGAATCGGATAATCACGGGCCGGGCAGTGTCCCGACACCGCGCCCTGATCCGGACGGGGTTTGGACACAGACTCCTCTTACCGCCGCCGGTCCACCACCGCCCGCAGCTTCCCGCTCGTCGCCGTGCGGTCCAGATCGGCTCCGTCCACCACCTCGACCGCGAAGTCGAGGAGCCGCTCGTCCACGGCCGAGCGGACCTCTGGGTATGCGTCGAGGAAAGCGTCGCGCGCCCGGTCCCCGTCCGGGGCCTTGGAGCTCTCAAGCCGGAGGGTGAGGCATTCGCGGGCGGGCCCGCTGGTCAGGACGGCCTGGAGTTCTCCGCTGTAGCGCAGGTGTTCCTCGGCGATGGCCACGAACCGGCGATAGTTGAGGAAATACGTTGCCACGCGCATGACTTCGCCCAGGCGGCCGAGCAGTTCGAAGCGCGGGGCGCGGTTGCCGCAGGGGCAGTCGCCGGGCAGGAACCGGCCGAGGTCGCCGATGACGTAACGGTCGAGATGCTGGCCCCGGCGGGCTCGGGTGGTGAAGACGAGCCGTCCGGTCTCTCCCGGCGCCACCGGACGGTCGGCGTCGACCGCGACGATCTCCAGGGTGTGCAGGTCGGCGTGGAGGTGGTGGACGCTGCCGCCGCTCTCGACGCACTGGTAGCCGAGGGGGCCGAGGTCGGTGCTGCCGTAGGTGATGGAGCGGACGGTCTCGATGCCGAACGTCTCGGTGAGGGTGCGGCGCTGTTCCTCCGTGAAGTGCTCACCTCCGTAGAAGATCTTGCGGATGCCGCCGTAGGAGCGCAGCAGGTCGGCTTCCTCGTGCAGGAGCTGCCACAGGTAGGAGGGCATACCGAAAAGGGTGTCGACCTCGTACGCGACGATCATCTCGGCAGTGGCACGGTGGTCGGCACCGGCGGCCATCGGCATCTGCACGCCGCCGAGGCGTTCGAGGATGGAGAAGAAGCTGATGAACCCGCCGTACATGCCGCCGCAGTAGAAGAGGTTGGCGGTGCGGTCGCGGGCCGGGTCGTAGCCCGCCGCGAGCAGTCCACGAGCCGCGGCGTGCATCTGCGCGTCGTAGTCGTCGTAGCTGAACAGCGACAGGGCGGGGGTGCCGGTGCTGCCACCGCTGCGGAAGTACAGCTCGGCGTCGCGTCGTTCGACGTCCCGGTTGAGTTCCTGGACGGCGGCCTTGTCGAGCAGCGGGCCGGTGGGCCGCGGGAACGCGGGTCGGCGGACCAGGTCGTCGAGGCGGGCGGTGGTGGCGAAGCGGGCGTCGGCCTGGACGGCGACGCGGCGGCTGTAGCGCTGGAGCGCGTACACGCCGTCGTGCGGCTCGCCCACATACCCGGAGGTCATGGCGCCCACGGGGGTGACCCGGGTGGCGCCGGCGGCCAGGACCGCCGCGGAGAGCTCGGCGATGTCGGTGCGGCTGCCCGCGATGCCCGCGGTCTGCAGATAGCGGCGCATGGGCCGGAGCGTGGCGATCACGTTCTTGCGCGGGAGCGGCTTGACCCAGACGCTGCGGTGCAGCGGCGACGCGGTGAGTGCCGGGCGTATGTCGGCCATGACGCGCCAGGTGCCGTCGGTGCCGGCCAGGACGCGGGTCAGGCCGAGGTGTTCCTCCAGGCGTGCGAGGTGCTCGGTGGTGGTGAGTTCGGCGTACTCGGCCGGGTCGAGCTCGTCCTCGACGGGCGCCGGCTGGACGGCCAGAGCGGCGGCGAGGCGGTCGGCGAACGAGTGCAGCTCGCCTGTGTCCTCGGTGTCGAGGTAGACGACCTGGGGGCTGGAGCACGCCTGCTGCTCGAAGACGCAGATGTCCTGGGCCAGGGCGGTCAGCGTCGCCTCGTCCGCCCACGCGTCCCGGGTCAGATACGCGAAGGAGATCTTGTGTCCCCACTCCACCAGGCGGCAGCCCGCCGGGACATGGGCGGTCACACCCTCCACGGCGGCTTCGCCGCCCCAGACCGCGACGGCGTCGGCGGGTGCGCACATCAGGCGCAGCCAGTCCGCGCGCGACGAGGCGAAGCGCAGCACGATGACCCGTTCGGCGAGGGCGCCGCTGGGGTCGAACGCCGCGAGTTCGGCGAGCAGGTGCTGGGCGAGGAGGGTGTCGGTGCTGCTGGTCTTGAGGATGTTGACGTTGCCGGCGAGCAGTCCCTCGATCAGGCTGAGCGGAGCGACAGTGGCGGCGTTGCCGGGGGCTATGTGGGCGACCAGGCCGACGGGCGCCCATGCCTCGTACACCGTCTCCTTGGCGTCCGGGCGGCTGAGGCGCTGCGGTGCGGTGCCGCCGAGCTCGCGGCGGAGCTTGCGGGTGAGCGCGTCGCGGCCGAGGAACGCGGCGAGCTCGGCGAGCAGTTCCCCGGTGCTCTCCGCGTCGCCGCCGGGCAGGTGCGGGGCCAGCCGCTCCTGTACGGGGTGGTCGGCGTCGCGCAGGGCGCCCGCCAGCGCGTCGCAGGCGGCCAGGACGGTCTCGGTGTCCAGCGGGGTGGCGAGCGCGGCCTCGACGGTGGCGGGCAGCGCGGCCAGGCGCCGGGCGGCCTCGTCGTCGCCGATGAAGGTGCCCTGCCAGTAGTGGTGGTTCATCACGCGGTCCATCACGGTCTCTGCCTCGGTCATGACATTCCCTTCATCAGTTCGGCGGCGGCCACGGCACAGCTCTTGTTGCGGCTCACCCCGGCACGGCCGTGGATGGTGAACCAGTCGGTGTCCAGCTCGCAGCCGCACTCCTCACCCGGGTGCAGAGAAGCGAGGTCGCCCATCACGACGCTCTGCGCCGGTACCGACGTGATGTACGGAGACACCAGGTGCAGATAGCCGCGCTCGCCGTACCCGAGGGGTTCGAGGGAGCGCGTGGAGCGGATGAAGACGCGCGACCAGACCGGCGCGTGCAGGTTGTGGTGCGAGCACTCGATGTACGGGATGCAGTGCTCGACCGAGCCGAAGGTGTCGCGGATCCGTTCGGAGGGAATGCCCAGTTGCTCGGTGACCCGGGCGTACAGCTCGGCCTTGCCGATCTGCTGGTCGGTGTGGCCCTTCCAGCCGCCGCCGAGGATGACCAGGGAGTCCTCGGGCAGTTGGAGCGGCGGCAGACCCATCGCGCGCATCCGCTCAAGCGTGAACCAGAGGAACGCGGGGAAACCGAGGATGCGTACGGGCGCGTCGTCCTCGGCGAAGCGGCGCAGCGCGGCGACACAGCCGAAGGGGTCGAACTCGTGCCCGTTGCCGGTGGCGCGCAGAGCGTATTCGACCTGGCGGGCCGGTGCGAAGTCGCACAGGTAGTTGTCGGTGAACGCGGTGCCCAGCTTGAGGTCGCGGGCAGGTTGGTAGCTGTAGAGCAGGTAGTTGACCGGCCGGTCCGGGGTGATCCAGCCGTTGCGCTCGAAGATGCGGGCGACCATGCGCTGGGCGGACCGGATGGTCCACTCGTCGAAGAACATCTGCGACTTCTGCCCGGTGGTGCCGGAGGAGGTCAGATGCAGATGGACGTCGTCCCGGGGGATGGACAGGACCTCATGGCGCTTGAAGAAGTTCGCGTGCACCAGGGGCGCGTCGTACGGGGTGTCCTGGCGCTCACCGTCGTACAGGCTCCGGAAGAACGGGGACCGCTCGCGGTGCCAGGCGTTGGACTCCGCCATGGCGGCGGCGAACAGCTTGTCCTCGGCGGGCCCGCGGACGTATGGCTCGGTCAGGTCGCAGAGCCGCTGCACCTGGCCCAGGGCCGCGGCGTCCGGCACGTCGACGGGCGCGAGATGGGGGTTCGAGGGGGTCATGAGGCAACCTCACGGGAGGGCAGATGGGCCGACGCCCAGGCCGACACATAGGAATCGAGGAAGGGCTGGAGCGGTGCGTCGACGACCACACCGTGGAAGTCGATGTGCTCGGTGGTACGGGACATCACCACGTAGTCGTGGAAGCCGTCGTCGTCCCGGCGCATCGCGGGATACAGCGCCCCGGCGATGAAGCCCTGGGCGCCGAACGTCGAGAGCGCGGCGTGGTGTTCCAGCGGCACCAGCGCCTCGACGTAGCCTGCGCCGGCCCGGGTGAGGGTTCGGGTGACCGACTCCAGCCAGCCCGCGGCGAACGCCGGGTCGGGGTGGGCGGTGACCAGCGCGCAATACCCACCGGTGCGGTTGAGGTACGCGTACACCTCGAAGCCGCCGTCGGCGGGGGTGAGCAGGACGTTGGGGGTGTGCAGGGGGTAGAACCAGCGCCCGGGTTCGGGGAAGCGCTCGTGGAAGCGGCGGCGGACGAACGCCGGTGCCTCGATGATCTCCAGCGGAGCCGGCGCGGCCCCGGCGGCCACGGGCTGCGGCGCGGTGGGCCGGGTGTCCGCGTAGCTGATGCCGAGGCTCCCCCCGACCGTACGCAGCAGGCGCGCGAGTGAGGCGGGCACCTCGGAGACGGGGACGCGGCGGTCGAGGACCCCAGACGAGTGACGCGCGTAGAGTGCGAGGCTTTCGCGGCTGTTGAGATCCACGGCGTTGGGCAGGATGCCCATCGGGCGGAAGCCGTTGCGGGTCACGACGCGCTGCGGTCCGGTGCTGACCGTACGGACCGTGGCGTACACCGAGTCGAGCTTTCCCGCGCCCAGGGTGCGGGCGCACAGGGCTTCGGTGAGCTGCCCGGCGAGCCCCGAGCCGCGCTGGTCCGGGTGGACGGCGAGCCCTTCGAGCCGGCCGATGCGACTGCCGGGCTCGCCGTGGACCGCGGCCGATCCGGCGAGTGCCCCGGTGCGGGCGCAGCGGGCGACGAGCCAGAGGGTGTGCGGGTCCTGGATGAGCCGGGACATCTCGGCGGGATCGGTGCCGAGGGCCGTGGGGTAGTGCGGCCCGTACACGGCGTAGTAGAGATGGCGCAGGTCGGCGACGTCGGCGGGAGTCGCCTGCTCGATCGTGGCGGTCATCGCGCGCCTCCGGCGGTGACGGGCTCCGAAGCGGCGGGAGTTGACGAGTCGTCAGATTCGTCTGCCGCCTTCGTCCGGTCGCCCAGCAGACCCAGGAACGCGGCTGCGGGCACAAGCCCGGCGGCCTGGATCAGGCACAGCGTCTGGGCGGACAGATGGTCGCCGAGGAGGCCGAAGAGCAGCGAGGCGACCGGGAAGGTCGCGCCGAGGACGGCCTGCATGACGGCGAAGAACGCGGGCTTGTCGGCGGCCGGAACGAGCCGCTGGAACAGGGCCACGAAGCGGACACCGATCACACCCACGCACCAGCCGGTCACCAGCAGGGAGCCCGCGATGACGGGCCGCGCGGCGACCAGACCCGGCACGGCGAGCGCGACGGCCATCGTGGCGAGGCAGGCGGAGCCGACCGCGGTGGGTCGGCCCGGCACGCGTGCGCCGGTGAACGAGCCGATGAGAGTGCCCGCGCCGAGCGACGCCTCCAGGAGCGCGACCGTGCTGCCGTCGCCGCGCAGGACCGAGGCGGTGTACAGCGGCATCACGACGAACACGGCGGTGGTGAAGAGGTTGGCGGCGGCGAAGCAGAGCAGGATGGCGCGTACGTAGGGCAGCGCGCCCAGGATCTGACGCAGCGTCCGCTGTGGCACCTCTCCCTCGGTCGCGTCCCCTTCCGCGTCGGCGGTGTCATCGGCCGTACGGAAGCGGGCGGCGGCGATGAGGAGTGCGGCGGCCGCGTAGGCGGCGGCGCAGCCGACGGCGAGACCGGCCACGCCCGCCTTGTCCACGATGAGGGCGCCGAGCAGTGCTCCGCCGAGGCTCGCCAGGGACTGGGTGGAGAGTTCGAAGCCGGTCGCGGCCTCGATGTCCTCGTCGTCCACGAGCTCGGGCACGGAGGTGGTCAGGCAGGGGTCGAAGAACGCCTGGCAGGTGGCGAGGGCGAGGGTCGCCGCGTACGCCGCCGCGACGGGCAGGTCACTCGTGCAGGCCCAGACGGCCAGGACGGTCGCGACCGCTCCCGCACCCCCTGCCGCCGCGCGCAGCAGCGAGCGGTGGGCGAAGCGGGCGATGGTGCGGGCGACCAGGGGCGCGAGAGCCACGGCGGGCAGCGTGCTGACCATCATGAACAGCCCGGACGCGAGGCCGCCGGCGCCGGTCGCGGCGTAGGCGATGAGCCACCAGGAGATACCCACCTGGAACATACGCACCGCGGCCTGGGTGAACACCTGCCCCAGCCATACGGCCCCGAAGGTGCGGTTGCGCAGGACGAGCGGGAGGCGGCGGTCGAAGGGCGTGGGGGCGGTCATGCGGTCGGCCTCTCGTCGATCACGCGGACGAGCTTGCCGGAGCGCGGGTTGACCACCAGGTCGCGGTGGCGCGCCCATTCGACGCACAGCGGGTGGACGAATCCGGCGGCGACGCTGTCGGGGTAGAGGGGGCGGGCGTTGTTGAGCTCGGTGACGACTGCCTTGGCGAGGACTTCGAGACCGGCAGGGTCGTCGTCGCCCGGTGCGGTGGCCAGGCGCAGCACGAGTCCGTCGCGGCCTTCCCAGCGGCGTACGACGAGCTGCATGCCCATGACGCGGCCCTCGGTGTCGGCCTCGGCGACGGCGGCCTGGGCGTCCTGCGAGTACAGCGACACGGGGCCCACGCGCACGCCTTCCTCGGCGCGGCCGAGGATGCGGAAGACGCCACCTTCGACGTCGGTCCACTCAGCGCGGTCGCCGGCGGGGTAGCGGATGACCGGCATGAGGCGTCGGAAGAGCTGGGTGACGACAACGCGTCCGGCCCGGCCGGTCTCGCGGATCGGCTCGCCGGTCGTCTCGTCGAGGATCTCGACGACGGTGTGCGGGGCGAACGTGCGGTGGGTGCGCGGGTCCGGGCCGGGCACCGGCCGGCCGAGGAGGCCGCCGTCGACGCTGGCGTAGCCGAGCGAGCGGGGTTCGGCGTTGGGGAAGGCGGCCGTGAGCAGGCGGCGCTGGTCGTCGAAGAGGGCTTCACCACCGAAGAACAGCAGCTCCACGGCGGGCAGTTGACGATCGAGCGAGATCAAGTGCTCGGCGAGGCGGCACAGGGTGGTCGGGGTGCCCGCCACGACCTGTGCGGCGAAGTCCTCAAGGGTGGGGACCGTCGACTCCAGCGGAGCGCCGCCGCCGATGGGCAGCCGAACGTTGGCGACGGGGGCGTGTGCGAGCGAGTCCAGGATGAACAGGAAGCTGGCGTAGAGCTCACCGGCGTAGAAGAGATCAGCCACCCGGTGTCCGGGACGCAGACCCGCGTCGACGAGCCCGGCGCCGAACGCGGTCACGAACTCCCGCCATTCCTCCCGGGTGTAGCAGGAGAACTTCGGCGCGCCCGTGGTGCCACCGGTCTTGAACACGACAGCCTCCCCGAGAGGAGCGGTCAGGACACGGTTGTCGCGCAGGGTGTTGGCGGCCCAGAACTCGCTCTGGTCCACCACCGGAAGGTCGGTGAGGTGGTCGACCTCGGGCGGCAGGTCCGCGTAGAGATCCGCGTAGAAAGGGGAATGGTCACGGGCGAAACGTATGAGGTCCGAAACCTGATGGACGGGCATGCGGCGTTTTCCTAAAGAGAGGTGAAGAAAAAAAGAGAGGCGGGGCAGGCGTGGGCGAGCCAACAGGCCGGGGTTCCCCCGGACCCACCTGCTTCACCGTTCAACTTCCCTCCGGGTGTGCACACTTCACACACCCGGGCAGCGCAGGCCCCCCGCCGGACGCTCGTCCACATCATGGAACACAGTTGACACCGGATCAAATCGAGTGTGGCCTTTGGTGCTCCTAGTGGCCGGAAGTTATGCCCTTCGATACGCGGGTGGAATCGCATGTACGGAAAGCTTCCGAAGGTTCACCTGTCAACGACCCCGCGCCCCAGGGCAGGGCACTGGCCCGCGTCCTGCACCTCCACGGCATCCCGGTCACGGTCTACGAGGCCGATCCCTCCCCGACCGCGCGTTCGCAGGGCGGGATGCTCGACATCCACCACCACAACGGCCAACTCGCCCTCAGGACAGCCGGTCTGACGGAGGAGTTCCGCGGCCTCATTCTGGAGGGCCGCCAAGCGATACGGCTCATGGACCACAACGGAACCGTCCTGTTGGACAAGGCCGACGACGGCACGGGCGAAAGCCCCGAGGTACAGCGCGGCGAGCTGCGACAGATCCTGCTGAACGCACTCCCCGACGGCACCGTCCGGTGGGGCCACAAGGCCACTGGCATCCGCGCCCGCACGGAGGGCCGCCACGAGGTGACCTTCGCGGGCGGCGCCACCGCCATCACGAGCCTTCTGGTCGGCGCGGACGGCGCATGGTCACGCGTCCGACCGCTGCTCTCCGATGCCGTACCCGAATACGTCGGCCGGTCCTTCGTCGAGACCTGCCTGCACGACGCCGACACCCGGCACCCGGCCACCGCGAAAGCCGTCGGCGGCGGAACACTCATCGCGCTCGACCCGGACGCGAACGGGAAGTGGCTCGTGGCGCACCGAGAAAAGAGCGGGCTCCTCCGCACCTACACCACCCTGGCCAAACCGCAGAACTGGTTCACCACCATCGATTTCACCGACGCCGCCGCAGCCGCCGAGCGGATCGCCGAGGAGTACGACGGCTGGGCACCGGAACTCACCGCCCTGATCACCGCCGGCCAGACCCCGCCGGTCCTGCGCCCCCTCCACGCCCTGCCGGTCGGGCACCGCTGGGACCGGGTACGGGGAGTGACCCTGCTCGGCGACGCCGCCCATCTTTCGACCCCCAACGGTGAAGGCGCCAACCTGGCCATGCAGGACGGCGCCGAACTCGCAAAAGCCCTCGCCACACACCCCGATGACATCGAGACCGCCCTCGCCTCGTACGAACAAGCGCTGTTCCCCCGCAGCGCCGCGGCCGCCGCCGAAGTGGCCCACAACCCCACGCCCCAGGACGTGATCAACTTCTTCACCGACCAGGACCAGGCGGCAATCTGACAGCCCCGGAGACCTCATCCAGCGGGGGCAAGCGCGCCGTCAGACCCCGCATGAAGGTCCCATACCTCGTGCCGCGCCTCGTGTATCCGAGCCACCAGTACTGAGCGCGGAATCGGCTGCCTGTCCCTCGTGGATCTCGTGGTCGGCGGCTTGGTGGGCGCGGTCGATCTCGGCCATGTGTTCCTCCGCCCAGGTCCGCAGCCCCGCAAGCGCGACTTCCAGGGACAGGCCGAGTTCGGTGAGTCGGTAGAAGACCCGCGGCGGCACGGTCGGTTCGACCCGGCGTGACACCAGCCCGTCGCGGGTCAGGCTTCGCAGCGTCACGGACAGCATCTTCTGCGAGACGCCGGGCATCCGGCGTTTCAACTCAGCGAAGCGCACCTCGTCCGGTGCGGCATCGGCGAGCGTCTTGACGGCCATGGACGTCCACTTCGTACCGATGCGGTCCAGCAACTGCCGCGTCGGACACCAGGGATCGAACAGATCGCCGCGTACCCCGCGACCGGCGTCCCGGTCTCCTCGGGTGGTCACCCGGGGCTCACCACCTTCCCTGAAAGTGCCGTCTAGGAAGCGGCCGGACAGCTACCTATCGTTTGG